>JALQXE010000110.1 GCA_023263235.1 Sediminibacterium sp.
GAACCTGCTTAATAATCGTTCCTGCATGCCATCCAGATCCTTTGGCGCTTTATCGGAAGTTAATACCAATTGCTTGCCACTTTGATGCAGGTGATTGAAGATGGCAAAAAAGGCATCCTGAGATTTTTCTGCTCTGTTAAAGAATTGAACGTCATCAATAATCAATACATCTATCAATTGATAAAAATGTATGAAGTCATTAATAGCATTATTGCGACTATGATCTTGGAACTGATTGATAAATTTCTCAGAACTAACGTATAAAACTACTTTGTTTGGATGAACGCGTTTAACGTCATTACCTATTGCTTGGGCTAAATGTGTTTTACCTAAACCTACCCCACCGTAAATAACCAAAGGATTAAAAGAATTTGCTCCTGGTTTTTCTGCCACGGTTTTACCAGCACGGCGCGCTACCCTATTACAATCTCCTTCAATAAATGAGTCAAATGTATAATTATGATTTAATTGAGGATCAATTTGCATTTTCTTTAACCCTGGAATCACAAACGGATTCTTCACTGGGTTATCAATCACCAACGGGAAATTCATCTCATTGTTATTGTATGTTTTCATGCCACTCGCTGGCACATCCATTGAACCTTTTTTATTATTACCGCTGTCTACCATAATGCGGTACTCTAGTCTTGCTTCCTTTCCTAATTCACGCTTTAAAGTCTTAGCCAATAAATTAACGTAATGCTCTTCGATGTATTCATAAAAAAACTGGCTAGGCACCTGTATCATTAAAACGTTGTCCTTTAGGTCAACGGGTTGAATTGGTTCAAACCATGTTTTAAAGTGTTGCCATTCGACAATATCTTTAATGATTTTTAAACAATTGCTCCAAATTAATTCTGCGCTCTTAGCCATTTTACTTACGAACCCTTTATATAGTGAAATAAGATTATTCTAATTTTCTGCCTGATCATCGAATAGTTAATCAGAATGCGAATATTCAAAAGAATTGTTGAAAAAAAAACTTTTTTATTTGGTTTTTTTTACATGTCCTAAAAACATTCATTATAATCCCTATTTCGATAAATTATCAGGCGTTCAAGATAAAGTAATTTCTAATAAAAAGGGACTTTATCCACTTTTTTTTCAGTATTTTTTTTATGCCAAAACGAATGACTATTTGCTTTTTGAGGCAGACCCTCCATGTTTTACGCTTTTACCCTACCTTTACCAACTTAATCATAACTATGAGCTACGAATTAACCGGTAAATTAATTGCCAAATACGAGACTGTACAAAGAAAAGAAACCTTTAAGACAAGAGAATTTGTGATTGAAAAATCAGATGATATTAATGGTAAGATTATTACCAATTACGTGAAATTTCAGTGTGTACAAGACAGAACAAGCATGCCTGACCGTTTTAACCTTGGCGATACCGTAAAAGTGTTGTTTAATATTAAAGGTTCAAAATGGAATAAGGATGGTAAGGATAACTATATTACCAATTTAGACGCTTGGCGTATGGAAGCTGTTTCACTGGGGGGCGACACTGCACCAAGTGAAAATACCTACTTTGATATGCCTCCAGGCGAGTCTGGAGACGATTTACCTTTTTAAGGAAATCTCATCAAAGCTTAAAAAAGCTTGAACAACATAATTAAGGCATTTTTTTAGGATAAAAACCTAACCCATGCAAAAGAACATTCAACTCCGTGTTAAACCTGAGGAAGCAGCCAATGCCTCCGTTCTTATTTCTATTCTAGCCACTGCCATTGGTCAGGATCAGGCAAGCATTACGGGCTATTATATACTCAAACAATCAATTGATGCTAGGAGTCGTCAACAGGTTTGGATAAACCTCACCATTTTAGCCTTTGTAAATGAGCCCCCAAGCAATCGGTTTGAGGATAAAATAGAATTCCCATCCCTCCCTCAAAATGCAAAAGAAGTTATCATTATTGGTGCAGGGCCTGCTGGTCTTTTTGCTGCCCTAGAATGTATACAATTAGGAATAAGGCCAATTGTTTTGGAAAGAGGTAAAGATGTAAGATCTCGAAGAAGAGATTTAGCCAAATTAAATAAGGAAGGTATTGTGAACCCCGAAAGTAATTACTGTTTTGGAGAAGGAGGCGCAGGCACCTATAGTGACGGTAAACTATACACCCGAAGTAATAAAAGAGGAAGTATTGAAAAGATCCTTAGACTGTTTTATCAGTTTGGGGCCGACGAGCGTATATTATATGAAGCCCATCCACATATTGGCACCAATAAACTCCCCCATATCATTACTGCCATGCGGGAGCAAATTGAACAATGTGGTGGCAAAGTATTTTTTGAAAAAAAACTAGTAGACCTTGTTATTGAAAATGGGGTGATTAAAGAAACCATTACATCAGACGGGGACCATTTCCCTACCCAAGCATTACTATTGGCAACAGGGCATTCGGCTAGAGATATTTTTAACTTATTAAAAGCAAAAGGAATATTCATTGAAGCCAAACCATTTGCACTGGGTGTGAGAGTAGAACACCCTCAATCCATTATTGATGGCATCCAGTATCATTGTGCTTTAAGGGGGCCCAATTTGCCACCTGCCTCCTATAGTTTAGTAGAGCAAGTAAGAGACCGAGGGGTGTTTAGTTTTTGTATGTGTCCAGGTGGTATCATCGCACCGGCAGCTACAGCACCAGGAGAAATTGTAGTGAATGGATGGAGTCCAAGCAAAAGAGATAACCCCTACGCCAATAGCGGCATGGTAGTTCAAATTGATCTAGCAACAGCAGCCGAATATTTAAGTAAAAAACAAAAAAAGGGCGTTAAAATAAATTCAAGTGTTAATTTAAATGACCCATTATTACTACTTAATTTTCAACAACATGTAGAAATTAAAGCATTTGAAATGGGTGGCAGCAAACAGATTGCCCCTGCAGCAAGACTAGTAGATTTCTGTACTAATAAAATTTCCTCGAATTTACCCGACGCAAGTTATTTACCTGGCCTAAATCCAGCCGATATGGGAAGCGTTTTGCCCAATTTTGTACACCATACTTTACAAGAAGGATTCAAGGCCTTTGGCAAAAAGATGAAAGGTTATTATACCAATGAGGCTATTGTAGTGGCCACGGAAAGTAGAACTTCCTCCCCAGTAAGAATTCCAAGAGACCCAGAAAGCTTCCAGCATCCGCAGGTGAAAAATTTATTCCCTTGCGGTGAAGGTGCAGGTTATGCAGGAGGAATTGTGAGTGCTGCAATGGATGGTCAAAAATTAGCCATAGCTATCGCAAACCAACTTCGTTAAAACAAATGAGTTACTCAAATAGATCTAATCCTCTTCTTTGGTTTTTTTAGAAAGTAATAAACCATTCTTTATCAATTGATTAGATTTATACGCCTTTAATTCTTCCTCAAGCTGCGAAGACAGTGCTCTTGTAGTGCCTAAATCAGGTTTGCCCGCATTTACCCAAGCGGTATAAATGAAATCGGTAAGCATATTGGCAGATGCAATGAGCTGTCCATTAATTGTAGGACCAAGCTCAATGGCATAAGCTTCGGCAAATTCTTTTGTGTAAACCTGCACTTCTTTGCCATACATTTTTTGGGTTTTATACTTTGTTG
The DNA here is from genome assembly GCA_023263235.1 of Sediminibacterium sp. The sequence goes on from JALQXE010000110.1 coordinate 3,576, forward strand.
CTGGAGTAAAATTGGCAGATAATTTTGTTTCCTTGGCAAACATATCTGGCAGTAAAGCATTTGCTTTTCTAATGTTCTTCCACAATGCCTCTGCAGGATTTTTCAGATAAACAGCTTTATGTTGATTATATAAATCATATTGACTTAATGCAAATGAGGGTATAAAGGACTCCCATAAGCTATGCATCCCTTTTTGATCCGTTAATTGACCATCATAATTCATAGTGGTATGTAAAGGCACATGCATGTCCCCAATATAATGGCCTAAATCAGCTGCATAATAAAGAATACTATCCTTGTTTTTAGACTTAAACGCATTGGTTAAGTTATCCAATTGAATAATCACATTATAAGGACCCCAACCATGGCTTTTTAGACTATCAAACGTGTATTTTTTTATAGCCGTATTCAAATCCAATGGCATAGTATTTATGGCATTGTCTCCATATTTTTCTATATCTAAAATGTGCTTTGAACTCTCCAATTTATCTAATCTTTTTCTGTTATCCGGCCTTGGCGCTTGCTCTACCATATACTCCATGTTGGCATGAAAAAAAGCTTGTAATGGAGCTGGTAAATTGTAAATAGCTATTTGATTTACGGTTTTGTGTACTAAGAATCCCCAGCTACTTAAACCAATATAAAATACAATTAAGAGCATTGAAAAAGCAAATTTCTTCCTGAACATATACTAAATCTTTAAACGAATATAGCCTATTATCCTTTTTTAAAAACGCAATTCCTTTAAATTAACCAACCCTAAAATGAGGCATGGGTTTTATTCAAATACCAATATATTTGGGTTCAAATTCCAAAACATGGATACATTATTAAGATTACAAAATTTAAAGAAACACTATGCCACGCAAAAGGCAGTGGATGATATTTCATTTGATATCGAAAAAGGAAGCATTTTTGGGTTATTGGGACCAAATGGTGCCGGTAAAACTACCCTTCTTAGAATGATTACAGGTATTTTTTATCCGGACGAAGGCCATATCTTACTGGATGGCAATCCCTTTAATCCAATTGAGGATATTAATAAAATTGGCTACATGCCCGAAGAAAGGGGACTGTATAAAAAAATGAAAATTGGAGAACAAGCCCTTTATTTAGCACAGTTAAAAGGATTATCTAAAGCCGAGGCTACCGAAAAAATCATGTATTGGTTTAAGAAGTTGGAAATGGAAACATGGTGGAACAAAAAAGTAGAAGATTTAAGTAAAGGGATGAGTCAAAAATTACAATTTGTAATTACCGTTTTACACGAACCTAAGCTTATTATACTAGACGAGCCTTTTAGCGGTTTAGATCCTTTGAATGCGAATTTGATTAAGGATGAAATATTTGGGTTAGCTAAAAAAGGCGCAACCATCATTTTTAGCACCCATCGTATGGAACAGGTGGAAGAAATTTGCGATCATATTGTATTGGTGAATTTAGGCAAGAAAATATTAGACGGTACCGTTGCAGATATTAAGCAAATGTATAAGGAAAATATTTTTGCAATAGAAACCCATCAAATTGAATCTATCACAGACAACGCTATTTTTTCGGTGGTAAGAAAAGAAGGTAGTAAAGTGCTTGTAAAAATAAATGATGGGTACACTTCCAATCAAGTGCTAACACATATAATTCAAAATAATCATCCTATTGTTGCTTACAATGAATTTCTCCCCTCTTTAAACGATATTTTTATCAAATTGGTGGAATCTACACATGCTACTGCTAGGGCTTTTCAAAATATTTAATTTAAAATTATTTTATGCATAAAATTTGGCTCATCATACAAAGAGAATATTTGACAAGAGTAAAAAACAAACGTTTCTTGCTCGTTACTTTTTTAATGCCTTTGTTAATTATAGGACTCATTTTTGGAAGTGCTTATTTAACTTCCACTGGAGCTGAACATAGAAAGATAGCGGTGGTGGATCCCAATGGTTTTATAAAAACTTCATTAAAAAATACCAGTCAAATTGACTTTGAATTTCCTAATAATGTTGATACTAGTAATTATACAAGTAAAGGGTATACGGATATATTAATATTACCCAATTTTGATAGCGCTAAAAAAACGAATTACATCCTTAGATCTAAAAAATCAATGGGATTAATGATGCAAAATAGTATTAGTGACAAAATAAATAGTGCGATAGAAGACCAAATGTTACAAGAGGCTGGCATAAGACAAAATGTGCTGGATTCTATTCATAAAGCATCTCAATTTGCCGAATTAAAAGCCTATGAGGACAAAGGAAAAGCAAGTAAAGAAAGCAGTGCTGGTCTTGCGATGGGTATAGGATATGCAAGCGGATTCTTAATTTATATTACCTTGTTTATTTATGGCACTATGGTAATGCGAGGCGTAATGGAAGAAAAAACAAATCGAATTGCCGAAGTAATTATTAGTAGTGTTAAACCATTTGAATTAATGTTGGGTAAAATTATTGGGATTGGTGCAGTTGGCCTTACTCAATTTGCGATGTGGATTATCCTTATTACCAGTTTAACAAGCGTGGGAATGAGTATGCTTCCTCCCGACTTACAACATCAGGTCACTACATTACAACAAACCAATGGACAAATGGGTGGTGCAGCAGGAATGGCTCAGGCAAGTGAATCGGCGATGCGTATTTATAATATGCAACATACTATTGCAACCGCAAACTGGCCTTTAATCATTGGATGTTTCATATTTTATTTCTTGGGAGGGTATTTATTTTATTCTGCATTATTTGCAGCGGTAGGAAGTGTTGTAAATGAAGATCCACAGGATGCACAAAGTTTAATGTTCCCTATTACCATGCCCATAATTTTTTCTTACTTAATTACCAATATGGTTACCCAAAATCCAAATACAACGCTCGCATTTTGGGCAAGTATCATCCCGTTTAGCTCACCAATGGTAATGATGGCCAGAATTGCATATGGTGTACCTAGCGCGGTTTCCTATTGGGAATTAGGCTTAAGTATGATATTGTTAATCGCAGGCTTCTTATTTACAACTTGGTTAAGTGGTAAAATTTATAGGACAGGGATATTAATGTATGGGAAAAAAGTGAATTGGAAGACTATGTTTAAATGGGCTTTTACAAAGCAATTCTAACATTTACCCCTGCTCTTGTATTAACAATGGGTGGCGATGAAGATATATAGGGTGTAGCTTTTCTTTGATCGAAGAAGAACCTTAAATTAATTTTACTATTTAATACATAATCAATAGAAGGTTGTAGGGTAATTTCTTTTTGACCACCTGTACCATATGCATTGGTTTGATCCAATCTACTGTTGCTATTATAAACATCACGCATAGACATATCAAAACGGAATGTCAAATCATTGCTTAGCTTACTATTACTCAAACCTGGGATTTTGAAAGGTAACTTTAAACCCTTTTTTCTCCAGCTTGCCCCTACCACCCACTCTTTACTATTGTTTTCACTCAATTGGTAATCCACTAAACTCAAAGACAACATTCTACTTTTCTTATATTCAAAGCGCATTGACCATTGATTCACAGTGGTAATATTCACACCAATCAATGGTTCCATTCTCTCACTAATTGTCACATTAGGAATTAAAAAATAGGGAATATAATTTTTACTAATCGGATCTAAGAAAGTTGGCGTACCTCTTCTCATTGGATCGTCAGCAAAATTAAGTGAACTTGTAAAGCTGTTCATGGCCAAACTACCATTATATCCATTGGTCAAAGTAATATTGGTAAAATATTCCGATAAGCCAGGTAATTTTGAAAGGCCGGTATACATAATACTCCAATTTGGCATAGGCAACATGCCCCCAAATGGATTAGACCTAATATTACCATTGCTTTGATTTACTAAAGAAACTTTTTTCGGATCCTGACCAGTATAGGCAGCAATGAAAGATGGAATTAATACATCCTGCGCATATCTACCATACCCTTTTGAATAACCGGCAGCATCCACATTTCCTTCTCCTAATCTTTGCGAAATAATCGTTCTGTAATTTTGGAAAGCCTTAAACTGTAAAGAAATAACATTAGGGTCATGCGATTCAAAAAACGTATTTAACGCCATATAACTAATATTAAAACCTCCAGCCGCTAAAGGATTTGCATGCGTTCTTATACCATTGAAATTAGAACTCGTATCCTTGTATAATTCCGAATACTCTTTAGAAAAAGTCTTATTAAAATTAACATCAATAATTAAGGAAGGAAGCGGCTCAATCATAACTCTTGCTGCAAATTTTTGATCAAAAGTTTGCCTAAACATCATATTGAATGCAGGATCTCTGGTTAGATTTCCTCTTTTTTCTTGCAAATTTAACCAGGCCGTATCAGGTTGTCGTCCAAACATATAATCTATATTAGGCGATAGTCCAGTAAATGTTTTATCTACAAACTGAACACCCGACATATAACCCGGTAATCTACTATTAAAATTTTCCGCATAATCCACATTGGCAGTTTGTACCATGGTTAAAAAGCGGGCTAGTGATTTAATTGGACTAGGTACATTGATAGGTTCATTTTCCTTAATAATTCTTTTGGCGATTCTTTCTTGTCTTTTGTCCTCCTTCCATTTTTTATATGCTGAATCTTTCGCTTTACCCGTTAAACCAGCTAAAGCTTCGGCCTTTGTTAATATAAGTTTAGTAGCCAATGGATTATTCATGGTTTGTCTTCCAGTATTAAATTCATTGCTAAGCGCTGCATTTAAATATTTAGATTTTTTATAAAAATTCAAGAAATTAAATTGAGCAGTTACCTGTTGTGACATGGTATTTTCAATAGTATTGCCTAAGGTTTGCGCAAGTCTACTCGCACCAATCCAGTTATAGTTGGTGGCAAAATTATAACTGGAATTAATCCAGTTGGTGAGTGGGAATTTATTTGTAGGCAAATCATAGCGCATACTAAATCTTTGATTGTATAAAGTATTACGTCCTGCACCTAATAACATTCTATTTATAGAATCTCGCTTTGCCTGCGTATTTATTGGCCCGTCTGGCTCATCAATTCTTGAATTCATAGTTGCATTCAAGTCCATATTCAAGGATCTTGTTAATGGCCAACGCAAATTAAATAACCGTACCATTGTAAAATACTTGTTATATGTAGTTTCTACTTTTTCGGTTGTGCCATCATAAGAACTAACAACTCTAGGTGTAAATTCACCATATTGCCTATCTAAAACCGTTCTAAAACTAATTAAGCTAGGCGAAGGATTCACATTTATATCCCTTGCCCATGCAAACCAAGGGGAAGCATTTTTTAAAGCTTTTTTAAAGGGTTCTAAAGACTTACCATTATGATTATAGGTGTAACCAATTGCACCACGTTGTTTTGTTAATTTATTTTCTTCGATTAATGGACTGGTTTGCACCAACTGCGAATAAGAATAACTAAAATCTAAATTACTAATACTAATGAATGAAGTTTTCTTGCCAGGCATAAACCTAACATTGGTAAAATTTAATGTTTTTATAGTAGTCTGATCTGCAGAAGCATTGCGCACTGAATCTTTTTTAGTACCTGACAAGGTGTTTAATTTGTCTTGATACAAAACATCCTTATCAAATGGATCAAACATGGGCGTTTCGGTTGACTTATTAATACTCGCGAACACAGGCAATGATAAACGGGTTTCTTTGGGTAGTAATTTACCAGCGTCAATATTGGTAGCTACGTCTAATTGTGTTAATCCTGTTTTTGCTCTTTGATTCATGCTTTGTTCAATGGTACCAAACCCTGCCGTTCTATTATTAACAGATACAGCAATAGTTCCTAAATCTGCCATCACCAAATCCATTCTTCCCAAAGCAGCCCAAGCACCTCTTTCGTCTAAATCGGATAAACGCATTTCATTAATCCACATTTCAGCATCTATTTGCTGTTGTGAACTCGTATTTTCAAAGGCAATTAATACCCCACGAACTTCTCCTAAATTTGGGTTTCCCATTACCGAATAGGTTTGTATGTTATTGGGGAAAGCACCTATTTGTTGTTTGGAAAATTTAGCAGTATAGGAATAGTTTTGCTTATCTCTTTCTAATTTCAAATTCACCAAATCATTTAAACTTAGGTTTAATTCATTCTCTAATGGCCAAACTAAATTAGACTCAGCATTGGCATACACTTTTTGCTTGGTTGTTGTTAAAGGAATTCTAATTTCATAGTAGTTGTTTTGAAAATCTTGTCCTATTCTAATCACAGCTGTGATTGCCCCTTTTTCAACCTGTGTGATATTTGATTTATTTTCAGCATGTAAGAACATAGATAACTTGCCGTATCTTCTAATGTCTACGTTCATTGTTTTAAATACACCTCTTGGTGTTTTTCCTTTTTCAAAGTTGCGAATTTGAACACTTAAAGACTGTTCATTTTGCAATAAATTCACTCCATTATTACTTAGTAATTGAACACGCTCAATTCCTGGAGGAATTATATAATTAACGGGTGTTCTACTTCCATTTTCCTCAATGCTCACCGCCATGGTGTTTACCAATGTATTACTAGCGGAAAGTGGTGTATAATTTCCCGTACTATCAACATCATACATGTATTGTCTCCACTGATTGCGCACCAAACTTAACTTAGCAAAACGTAGTGTGATGGAATCTTCAAATCCTGTCATATACATTCTTACAAAACGAATGGATTTAAAATCTTTAATGCCACCAACCACATCGGAATAAGATTTAATAGGCACTCTAAATAAATACCAGTTTTCAATACTCTTTGATCCATCTGCCAATGTCACATTTACTGTTTTACTATCTGTTACATATTTAGTAACGCCAACACCCATGCTATTTTTTTGCAGTGGAATTTCGTATTCAAAATAGGCCTCTGATTCATTTAATGTATTATCTCTATTTAAGTCCTCATTATCAGGTAACAAAGTAGCCGCACTACTAAATTGACTTGTTCCTGCAATGGCAGAGTTGCCTTGTGGATTGTTAAAATATTTATACCTACTTAAAATACCAGCATTGGCTACATCATATTGAGCATCTCGGTACCAAATATAGTTATCGGCAGAAGGATCTTTTGTGAATTGTTGGGCAACTACCGAATTTGTGATTTGACTTATCACATTGGAACGCTTTATTTTTTCTTCTTCGTCATTCATTCCATCAATACCTAAATCCTGAAATTTTCTATCTTCTGCATTATTACTAAATGCGTTGGTGACCTGAATAGGATTAATGGGAACCTTTCCCCAAATAGAACTGTCAATTTGTGCAGGTATGGTAGGTGTTGGCATTCCGTTTTCATAAAAACGTCGGCCATCTCTTAAAATATCTTCACTCACATTACCAAGGTTTAACACCAACTTACCTTTACTTGCAGGTGATTTTATAAACGGATCCTGTACCCAAAACTCAACATACTCAATGATGCTTGTTTCAAAATCGGTTTGATCCAAAGCACGCATAATACCACCCCACTTATCTGCTGGATTTGTAAATTTTCCGTTATTGTCTAAATCTTTGTAATTATAATTATACGGGCCTCGATCCTTTGGATAATAGGTTAAATCAAATGTAGGTAACTGCACATCGGTTAAATTGGTTGTTTTATTAGGAAACAACTCATTTGTAAAAACTTGTCTAACCCTAGGATCACTAATCAATGCCTTATTATTATTCATCGGATTATTGGGACTATTAGGATCCTGTAAAGTAGGTTCAATCGTATACCAAGCTAGCCTTGCTCTATTTTTATTGTAATCTATATTATTGGACAAATTACCTTCCGTAAATCGATCCATGGGAGTAGACGCCAAGGCCCATGAAGTAAAAGGGAATCTTAAATCAATGTCGGTTCGGGTTGCTTCAAAGTCGTCTAAATATACAACCCCACTTCCTCCTCTACCTATTTGTTGCGCATGTCCAGGTTGTATATAGGCTGCTTCACCGTTTGCTGTGATATACGATTTTGCTTTTGTTTCATAAAAAGGCAACTTATTTAACAACCTAGTAATTGCTGGCAATTCTGACCTATAATTAAAATCAAAACCATACATGGAGTTTTTAATAGGATCTGAACCAAAATTAGTTTTAGTAAAAAATGGACGTTCGGTTAATCGTTGCGTTGAAAATCCAAAATTAAAATCCTTACTTGCTACATAATCTAATCGCAAAGCCCTGAATCCTCTTTCTTGAAAACCAAATCCAATATTATTTTCAAAAGAAACATTAACTGGAATATTGGAACTTAAAATACCTGGATTGATAATGCGCACGGTACCTGATCCATAATCAACAATATAATCGGTGCCTTCTTTCAATATTTGTCCTCCAGCCCTTACCGTAACCGAACCAGGTGGCACATTAAATGCATTTAAACTAATTTCAGCACCTCCACTACTACCTTTTACCTGACCCTCCATCACAAACCTATCTAAATTATTATAGGTTTGCGCCTCTGCTTTAATCTTACGATACAACTGAGGAAAAATGTATTTATTAACGGTTGCACTATCTATATCCTTGAATGCAATATTTTTTAAATCTTCTCCAAAGGGCTCAAGCAAAGGAAACACAATGCGCCCCATACTTGATAAAACGGTATATCCTTCAACATAATCAAATAAACCATCTGGTTGTGGATCATTTTGATTGTTTAATCTATCTAATTGTAAAATTCTTAACAATGACTGTCCCTCTACCAACTTACTCGTAACAGGCATGTATCTTTTTAATCCTGCACTAGGTGCATCATACAAAACATTTAATTGGAAGTCCTGTTGTTGAATCGCTCCAAACAAATCCAATGAATAAACGTTCTTCATCATTAAGTCCCAAATAGGCAAATCGGTTCTTTGTGTAGTTGCTTTTAATAATTTTAAAAACATGATTTGCTGCACTCCATTGTCCGGATTTAAAGCAACATTGTCCGAGAATTCACCCACTTGATATAGTTTACCGTTATAAGTGTACTGATAGGCCACGCCCAATACCTCGTCTGGTTGTAAAGGAATGTTTAAGGATAAGAATCCAATTTGTGGGTTAAAAAAATACTCATTCTGTGTTAATTTTCTGGCAAAAGTTCTTTCGTAATCTTCAGCTGATCGCATTCCCTCCGAAGTTAAAATAGATGCAATACCTGCAGCATTTCGTGCATTGGGATTGTTAGCAAGGGTTGCATATAAATTATTCGCACCGTTATCTGCATAAGGACTTGCGCTACCCTGCCATTTTGTAGCATGCGGTTTTGGCTCTCCCAAATCGGCTAAACCTACAACATCTCTTGAGTTGGTGGTTTGACCATTTCTATTTGTGACCCAAACCTCAATTCTTTTAATTTGAACCTGAGAATTAATTAATGGCAAAGACGACATTGCCTTATTGTAATTATTTCTAAAAAATTGTGCTAATAAAAAGTGTCTATTCTCCTCGTAGTCATTTAATCGTTTTTGAAATTTTTGCGTAGCGGCACCTCCCTGCAAATTCATTGACTGTCGTTGTGACTTTTGATTTGCAATGGCAGCGGTAATAAATAATCTACCAAATTGCATTTGCGTTTTAACACCAAATAAGTTTTGAGTGCTTGGCACTAATGCACTTCTCGATATATAATTAATATTTCCAGCTTCAATACTTTTAATAATCTCATCCTTTTTACCTTTATAATTTAATTTTATTTGATTGTCAAATCCTAAATTAGAAAGTGTATTAAAATTTACAGGAAACTTTAATTTGTCGCCAATACTTGCATTCATACTAAAATTAGTGCTGGCATCAAAATCAAAACCTCCGTTGGATCTAGCACGTTCGGGTAAGGTTGGATTGCTAACTGTTTGACCCTGGTAACCTGCTTTAATATTTATTTCACCTACAGGTTTAAAATCCAACTTTAAATCAGACCCAGTTTTTCCAAATAAGCGATCAAAATAACTATCAAAGACTTTAACCTTGGGACGAGTAACTTTTCTATTTAATACTCCCAATGAATTAGCACGATAAGAGAAATAAGCTTTTTCATCTTTATCCGCTTTCAATTTCCAGAAATCATTAAAGCTTAAACTAGCTGGCACTTTAGTTAAACGACCGTTAACAAATTCTCTTATAAAATACTGCTTAGTGGCAGCATCATATTCAACATTCCTTTTTATTAAGCTTGTATCCCTTAAATCAAATGGATTATTACTAGGTTGTGAAAGAAAATCTCCTCTTCTATCTTTGATGGCATAACGTAAAGAATCTTTTAAAGTGTTTTTACCCGCAGTATCTATGACCTTTCCAGCTCCAGTTACCTGCGCGCTTAAACACTCATTTAGCAAAAGAGCCAGCGCAATACAAATAAATTTCTGAAAAGGTTTCAATGAAATAACATTACTAATTAACAATTCTTAAGCGCCGCTTTAATGAGCGTCTCTAAGCTTAACTGATCGCCTTCGGCTTTAATGGTTTTATCAACCGCTTTTTCAGCAATTGCTTTTTGTATCCCTAAAGCAATCAATGCCTGAACTGCATCCTGATGTGGATTTGCCTGTGCAACACTAAATCCGCCAAGCGGATTATTATTCATGCTAATTTTTGAAAGTTTATCTTTTAATTCTAAAACCAATCTTTCGGCAGATTTTTTTCCAATCCCTTTTATCGCTTCTAATTGTCTTGCGTCACCTTGCACAATAGCTCTAATAATTTCATCTGGCTGCATGCCGGATAACATCATTCTAGCTGTACTTGCACCTACTCCCGAAACACTAATTAAATGAAGAAATAATTCTTTTTCCTGAAGTTCGTGAAACCCAAAAAGTACCTGGGAATTTTCAGTAATATGCAAATAAGTATGAAGCTGCCCACTCTCCTTTTTGGAAATAGCTTCATAGGTGTGTAAACTTATATTTACTTCATACCCAATACCTCCAACATCCACTAAAAGTTTGGCTGGGGTAACTTGAACAAATTGGCCTCTTAAAAATGCGATCATAATAGCTTCAAAATTAACGTTTAAGATACTAAAAATGAGCTTTTACGCCTATTCTTGGCCAAAATTTAAGATATTTGTAAGCCAAATGAATAAAGAACCTATGTCACAAACACTTAAAGCAGCCATTACCTCGGTTGGAGGATACGTTCCAGAGACCAAATTGACCAATTTTGACCTTGAAAAAATGGTAGATACCAATGATGAGTGGATCCGAACAAGAACAGGTATATCGGAGCGAAGAATATTAAGAGAACCTGGAAAGGCTAGTTCAGATATGGCCGTGAAAGCTGTAGAGGAAATTCTACGCAAAAAGAACCTTGACCCAATGGAAATTGATTGCATCATATGTGCAACCGTTACCCCAGATATGGTATTCCCTGCAACGGCAAATATTATTGGCGATAAAATTGGTGCAAAAAATGCTTTCGGTTTTGACCTTGGCGCTGCTTGTAGCGGATTTTTATTTGCATTAAATACAGGAGCTAGTTTTATTGAGAGTGGACGATACAAAAAAGTAATAGTAATTGGAGTTGACAAAATGAGTTCCATCATTGATTACACCGATCGTGCTACTTGTATCATATTTGGAGACGGTGCAGGTGCAGTTTTATTAGAACCTTGCACCGATGGAAATGGATTTCAAGATGCCATTTTAAAAAGCGATGGAAGTGGTAGAGAGTATTTACACATCAAAGCAGGCGGTAGTTTAAAACCTGCAAGTGTGGAAACTGTAATGGCAAAAGAACATTATGCTTTTCAGGATGGACAACCCGTATTTAAGTTCGCTGTAAAAGGAATGGCCGATGTAACTGCCGACCTTTTAGAAAAACATAAATTAACAGGCGATGATATTACTTGGCTGGTACCACATCAAGCAAATTTGAGAATCATAGACGCAACTGCAAACCGCGCTGGCATTCCAACTGAAAAAGTAATGATTAATATTCAAAAATACGGAAACACAACCGCAGCAACTATTCCACTGTGTTTATGGGAATGGGAATCTCAATTAAAAAAAGGAGACAATTTAATACTAGCTGCATTTGGCGGAGGATTCACTTGGGGTGCTGCTTGGGTTAAGTGGGCATACTAATAAATTATCTTATATTCAATAAAAATAAATAAGGAAAATGGAAAAGAAAAATATCAAAGGCATTAGCACTATTACCTTGCACACGGCAAGCCATGAGAATGATAATTTTTCTCACACCACTCCTATTTATGCAACTTCTACTTTCACATTTGGTTCGGCCGAAGAGGGCATGGAGCGATTTAAAGGGGAGGACAAGACAAGATTATATTCACGTTGGGGTAATCCAACATTCACGGCAGCAGAAAAAACAATTGAAGCACTTGAAGCCCGTGGATTAACAAATGATGATGGCACTCCATTAGAAGTGAAAGCTTTTTTACATTCCAGTGGTCAGGCTGCAATGAGCACTTTATTCTTTAGTAATTTAAGCGCAGGTGATGTATTGATTTCACATTACTCTTTATATGGTGGCTCACAGGAATTAATGCAGAAAGTATTAAACGAAGCAGGTGTAAAAATAATATTGATAGATATTCATGATGAACATTTACTGTTAGACACAATTAAAGCAAACCCCAATACTAAACTCATACATTTAGAAACGCCAGCCAACCCCACATTACAATGCGTAGATATTGAAGCAGTTTGTAAAATTGCACATGCGCATGGAATAAAGGTTTCTGTTGATAATACAGTAGCAACACCCTATTTGCAACAACCCTTTGCACTAGGTGCCGATTACGTTTTTCATTCCGCTACTAAATTTTTAAATGGGCATGGCAGTGCATTACATGGTGTATTGTTAGGAAAGGATTTAGAGTACATGCGTACAAAAGTTTGGAAATGGCATGTTTTATTAGGAGGCAATAGCAATGCTTTTGATGCCTACTTATTAATACAGGGAATGAAAACTTTAGAATTAAGAATGGAGAAGCATTGTAGCAATGCAGCCAAAGTAGCTCATTTTTTACAACAGCACCCTGCCATTGCACATGTAAATTATACTGGTTTTGAAAATCACCCACATCATGTCATTGCAAAAAAGCAAATGAAACAACATGCTCCATTAATTAGTTTTGAACTCAAAGGCGGCATTGAGTCAGGCAAAAAATTTATTAACGCAGTTGAAATTTGCACACGTGCTGTTTCATTAGGTACCGTAGATACCTTGGTTTCGCATCCAGCAAGTATGACGCATATGTCTATTCCAAAAGCAGAAAGAGAGAAATATGGCATCACCGATGGGTTAATTAGAATGAGTGTGGGCATTGAAAATATCGAAGATTTAGAATCAGATTTAGCTCAAGCTTTGGCTAAAGCAAATAAATAAATTTCACTTAGGAATATACATGGAAATTAAAATTAGACAAGCTGTTAAAGAAGACTGTGCCCGAATGATGGAACTCATTCATGAACTAGCCGTATACGAAAAAGCACCTGAACAGGTAGTAGTCCCTTTTGAGCATTTTGTTGAAAGTGGATTTGGAGAAAAACCTGTTTGGTGGGCCCTGGTTGCCGAAGTAAATGGCAAAGTGGAAGGGATGGCATTATATTATATTCGCTATTCCACATGGAAAGGACAAAGAATGTATTTAGAAGATTTAGTAGTAGCCGAAAATATGCGTGGAAATAAAATAGGCAGTCTATTATTTGATGCCTTAATCCTTGAAGCAAAAGCAAAGCACTTTATTGGAATGAACTGGCAGGCACTAGATTGGAACGAACCTGCATTAAATTTTTACAGAAAATACAATAGTGGTTTTGATCCTGAATGGGTAAACTGCTCCATTGATTTTTAATACCAATATTAGTCAAAAAGTGTTCGATATCTGTTCTCTTTTCTTTTTTCTCCAAACTTCCTAGATAGTGTAAATTCAAAAGAACTCATTCTTAAATTGGAAGCAGTTAAGTTAGACGAGAAAACGTCATAACTAAACCCATACGTAAATTTATTTCTAATGTACGCTACTGTAGGTATAAAAGCCTCATTCAACCTGTACAAACAACCCACATACAACTTATTGTAATCATATTCATCGTTTCTTACACTCAATCCAAATAAGCCCCCAACAATATATTGACTCTGAGAAGGCCTATTTAAATAATTCAAATACAAAAGGAATGAATTATGATTATACATAGGTAACTCACTATTTACAAAAGCCCTAAATCTTAATCCTTCCGCTTTATTAAAAGGAGAATATGTAAGATTTGGTTTGTCATATAAATAAGTCATAAATCCTGCTTGAATAAATTTAGATTCATCATGCTTCGTATACATAACGCCCGCATTGGTAGTTATGTTATTTGGATAAGACTGAAGGTTCTCTAATGTAGGAAAAGACAATACACCTCTGTAATCATACTGGTCTCCAAATCTTAGTTTAGTCCTATCAATATTGGTAAAAGCATATGTAATCCCTATCCCTAAAGACAAATGACTATACAATTCTCTATCTAAAAAAATATGATACGCTCCATTTAAGGTTAGATAATTATTTTTTAAAGCGCCTTGCATCACTTCATCATCAATATACTGAATACCTATTCCAAAATAATTATAACTTTCTTCTAAATCATATTTAAGCCTCGTATCATATGAAAATAAAAAAGACCTAAACAAATCGGTATTGCCATCAATTAATTGGTTCTTGTAATTTGATTGAAACCTTTGATCATATGCTCCACCACCAGCTGACGAAGGATTTTGATATTGACTTGCAGAGAAAGGTTGAGACAAAATAATTTCCTGACCACTAACCGCAGTCCTAGCACAAAATATAACCAATAATATAATAATTCGTTTCCTCAAAAAAGATTTATTTAATTAACAAGAAAGAACCTCGCTTTGTTAATGTTCTGCCATCCTTGGTTTCAAATGTAGCAATCCAGAAATAACCATCTGAATCCTGCACTTTACCATTGACAGCGCCATTCCATCCATTTTCAATCTCACTCATCGTACAACAAACCTTGGTGCCATATCTATTAAAAATACTTAAACTAGTTACTTTGTCTATTCCCGCGTTTTTAATACTCTTAATCACGTCATTTAAACCGTCATAATTTGGAGTGAAGGCATTAGGTAAATCAAAAATGAAATCTCTTGTAACATCAATGTGGTAGTTATCAGCAACCGTACATTTACTTGTGGTATCGGTTCTAACTAAAACATAATCTGTTGTATTCTCACCATTAAAAATTGGGTTAGGCTTGTCGTAATAATTTAAGTTTAACCCTGGTTGCCAATTGTAAATAACATATCCTGAATCCAATTTAGTGGGTATCACAAAATTATCTTTATAAAATGCTTGATAATTAAAACGCTGAGGCAATACTGGATCGTAAGTTTTAACCTGGAATGTATTTGTATTTTGTGAAACGCAACCATTCATATCTTTTACATTAAAATATACATTGGTCACACCGCCTTTAACCCCTAATAAGTAGCCATCTTTTTGACCCAACACATTGGCGTTATTAGTATAAAAAGTATAACTATAAGGTGGCACCCCTAAAGCAGCATTATTTTTCAAACTCACTCTTAAGCCAGCGCATAAACTAAATAAATCAGGTAATGGTGTTACTGTAGGTACTTCAAAAATCGTTGCAACCACTGGCGATCTTGGTGCACTCGTACAACCATCTTGCAAAGCCTCGGCATAATAAGTGGTAGTGTTTCTAATTAATGGTGTAGTATATTTTGATGCTGTTAGTAATGAAGTGCCGCCAGATGCATTGGTGAACCAGTTAATTACACCTCCACTAGTAGTTGCGCTTAATTCTAAGTAGCCAGGTCCACAATAAGTTGCATTGGTAACACTTGTAATTGAAGGGATTGGTTTAATTTTTGCTAAAACAGCTGTTCTATCAAAAGAAACACATCCTCTAAATATAGCACCTGCATAATAATTGGTACTTGAATTTAAAAAAGGAGTTGTAAAACTATTAGCACCCCCTACAGCAGATCCTCCAGTACTTGCTTCATACCAATTAGGAATACCTAGGTTAGATTCAGCATATAATTCAACAATACCAGGTCCGCATCTTTCCGCAGGCACCACTTTTGTAACTAATGGAGTAGGTATTACTTCAAGTTCAATAGGTGCGGTATATTCCGTTTTACAAACACCATTTCTAACAGAAGCTCTATAATACTTAAAGGATGAAATAGCACCTGGTGCTGTATTATCTATAGCACTATTTAAGAAATTACCTGTATTTATTGTATTTGTATAATTTAGTGAATTGGCCGTTCCAATAACAGATGAACTGTTTGAAACAGTTGTTATTTGCCATACAATATTTGAACCGGTGTTATTTTTTATTGAGATGGTTGGCTTCTCACTTAAGTTACAAATTGGAGAACTACCTTTTAAGTAATAAGCGTCTCCTGCAACCGTAGCGGCATCTGTTTGAACGGATACAATCTCAGAATAAATTGCAGGACACATTCCACTCGTTACTTGCGCTCTATATGTTGTAGTACCTGCTACATTGGTTAAGATATTTCCAAATGGCAATGTCGCACTTGTTAATCCAGCCATATTGCCATATGCACTTCCT
>JALQXE010000157.1 GCA_023263235.1 Sediminibacterium sp.
TCTCTTTCGAATCCATAAATTAAATGCACATCAAAATGCAAATTGATCGCCCAAACATTATTTTTAACTCTTTCCGTTTTTACTTTTTTCTGATGTAAATAATGTTGTATTAAATCGGCCGTTTTATCTTCCTCTTTACTAAAGGATGGCGTGGCAATTAATTGTGATAATAATTGTTTTGCGTCCTGTTGTAATAAACTTATTTGAGCACTATTGTTATGTATGTTGTTTGTCTGTGACATTATATTTTGATTGTGGTACCTGCTGTACCGTTAATTAATTGGTTCAATTTTTCGGCTTTACCAATGATGACAGATTGTACACCACCTTCTAAAGCCAAATACGCGTTGTCAATTTTAGGAATCATTCCTTCAAAAATGACTTTTTGATCTTTTAAAGTACCGTAAACCGGTCGATCTATAAACGCGATGACTGAACTAGGATCATTAATGTCTGCTAATACCCCTTCTCTTTCAAATCCGTAAATTAAATGCACTTCATACTCCTTTGCCATTCCCGTTGCAATGCTTTGTGCAATGGTATCTGCATTGGTATTTAATAATTGCCCATACCCATCATGAGTTATGGGTGCAATTACTAATTTTATTCCATCTCCTAATAATTTTTTCAGCAAATTCGTATTCACACTATCTACATCTCCCACAAATCCATAATCTATTTTTGTTCCAGTTCTCTTGTGTGCACTAATTAAGTTTCCATCAGTACCTGTTAATCCCAAGGCATGCACACCCAAACCTTGGAGTTGCGCAACAATATTTTTATTAATGTACCCTGCATACACCATGGTTACAATTTTCAAAGTTTCAGCATCTGTAATTCTTCTCCCTTCCACCATGGTTTGATCAACACCCATACTAGTAGCCATTTCTGTGGCTAATTTTCCACCACCATGCACTAAAATAGCCTGACCTTTCAAATTTGAAAAAGCAGTTAAGCATTCCGTTAACAATGCCGGATTGTCAACGATGTTGCCTCCAATTTTAATGACGTATAATTTTTCCATTTTATGCTTACATGGATATAAATATCCAATGTTTTATTCTTTTATTAATTGCACAATATTTATTTATGCATTTTTTAATATTTCAGCCAATACGGCTTGCGCAGCCCACACCCTATTAGAAGCTTCCTTAGTCACTAAACTATTTTCACCATCCAATATTTCGTCACTCAATTCCACGTTTCTTCTTACAGGTAAACAGTGCATTACTTTTGCATTGTTGGTAGTAGCTAATTTTTGATTGGTTAACATCCAATTTTCATCGGTACAAAGAACTTTTCCATAATCACTATAGCTACTCCAGTTTTTTACATATACAAAATCAGCATCTTTTAAAGCTTCTGCTTGATTATGAGTGATTGTTGCACCATTGGTGTATTGCGTATCTAATGCATACCCTACAGGATGCGTAATTACAAAGTTTGCTTCCCCCCATGCATTTACCCACTCGCTAAAACTATTGGCCACACATTGTGGAATAGGTTTGATATGAGGCGCCCAACATAGTACTATTTTAGGTTGCTTGTTTATTAAATTTTTATTTGATGCTATTGCTTCCTGAATTGTAATAATATCGGTTAATGATTGTAATGGGTGTAAAGTCGCCGACTCCAAACTCACTACAGGAATTCCAGCAAACTTTATAAATTGGTTGATTATTTTTTCGCCGTAGTCATCCGATTTATTTTGTAAGCCAGGAAATGTCCTTATGCATAGTATATCAAAATAATTACCCAATATGGGAGCAGCATCCTTAATATGTTCCACTGTTGTTCCATTCATAATAGCGCCATCATTAAATTCCAATGCCCATCCCTCTTTATCTACATTAAATACAATGGGCTCCATTCCTAAATTTTGAGCAGCTACTTGCGTACTTAACCGTGTTCTTAAACTTGGATTTAAAAATAACAAGCCAATTCTTTTTTGGGCACCCAATGTTTTATCGGCAAATGGATTCACCTTGTAATGTAATGCTTGTTTTACCAATGCATTTATATCTTTCACATCCTTCACTGAAATAAACTGCTTCATGGCTTAATCTTTCTTTTGCGTCAAAAGTTGAATGGCACTATTCAACCCGGTTATAAATAAATCAATATCCTCCCTGCTTATCGCCAATGATGGCAATAGTCTTATCACATTGGGCTTTGCTTCTCCGGTAAATATTTTCAAATCATTTAATAATACTTTACGAATATCCTGTAATCCATTTTCCATTTCAAATCCAATCATTAAGCCTCTTCCTCTAACCGTTTTCACTCCCTTTGTATTTTTTAATGCACTTATTAAGTATGCTCCATTTTCTTGAGCCGCTTTCATTAAATTTTCTTTTTGCATTACTTCAATAACTGCTAATGCTGCTGCACAAGCTAAAGGATTGCCACCAAATGTAGTACCCAGCATTCCAAATTTAGCTTGTATATGTGGGGCAATTAAAATGCCACCAATAGGAAAACCATTGCCCATACCCTTAGCCATTGAATAAATGTCTGCATTTACACCTGCATGATCATGTGCAAAAAACTGACCAGAACGACCATACCCACACTGAACACTGTCTGCAATATAAATTGCGCCATGCGCATCACAGGATTTTCTTATGGCTTGCAAAAATGAATCACTCGCCTCATAAATTCCAGCAACACCTTGTATACCTTCAATAATCACTGCTGCAATTTCAGCACCATTACTAGCAAAGCAAGTATTTAATGCATCCATATCATTGAATGGTAAAAAGATAATATTATTGGTTTCATTCACTGGCGCAACAATACTTGGATTGTCTGTTGCAGCCACCGCCAAAGAAGTACGGCCATGAAATGCTTTCTTAAAAGCAATTATTTTTTTTCTGCCTGTATGAAAGCTCGCCAATTTTAAGGCGTTCTCATTGGCTTCTGCTCCACTATTGCATAGAAACAATTGATAGTCCTTTTTACCACTAATTTCATTTAATGCATTTGCCAACTCTGATTGAATAGGCATAATTACCGAATTAGAATAAAAAGCAATGGCATGTAATTGATCCTCTATACGTTTAACCCAATGTGGATGCGTGTGGCCAATACTAATAACAGCATGGCCACCATACATGTCTAAATATTCCTGTCCCTTATCGTCCCACACACGACTGCCTGCTGCTTTAGTAATGGCAATTGGATTTAAAGGATAGACGTTGAATAATGACATGATGAATATTTTTAAATGAAGTCTTTTAGATGTTTATAGGTCTTAGTTACAACTAAGTATTTTTGTTATTGAATTTAGATTATTGATTTAAAAATAATTGGCTTTTAATTGTAACCCTGTCCCCTCTTCTAATCCAAATAGCAAGTTCATATTTTGCACCGCTTGTCCTACTGCCCCTTTCAATAAATTATCAATTACCGAATGTATCGCAATTTTACTTTCTTGTTTTTCAATATGAATTAAACACTTATTGGTATTAACAACTTGTTTTAAATCGATATTATTTTTAGAGACATGTGTAAACGGATGACTTGAGTAATATTTCTCGTATAATTCATACATCGCATCCAAACTTAAATCCGAAGCAAACACCGATGTA
>JALQXE010000008.1 GCA_023263235.1 Sediminibacterium sp.
TCCATCCATTGCATAACCAATCATGGCAGCATGACCATCTGTTTGTTTAATTTTTGTTGATTTACCCGTCGCTGCGTGATAATGATAGCCTGTTACACCATTTACATGTCCACCTGCATCATCCATTGGAGCTAAAGTATACGCTCCCAAAATTGCTTGGGTTGGTGCCGGGGGATCAAAATTAATACCATTGAATGCTATTCCAATAGTACTCCCCATCATGCCCATTATTGAAGTAGAGCTACTTGCTTTAATTGGTTTAACTGGGATATAGTATATTTTTTTAATCCCTGGAAAATAGGAAGGCAAACATTCCACACAATAATTTTTATACAATGGATCAACATCTGGTCTAGCGGCCGCTTGACAGGCTTCTTTTGTATTTGTTACATTAATTGCACCTGTTGTGCTATTATACAATTTCCAAGTGGTGTTATTATAAAAGCTTGCCAGGTTTTTAATAAATGGTCCATCTACATCATATATCTTTCCGCCTTCAAACCAAACTCCTCCTTTATCTATACCGTCATTAATATTTGTTGGACACCAAGGGCCTTGTGTATGATCAGTTGGGGTATTATTGGAAACAATTTTATAACATTCTACGGTTGATCCATTAGACAATGTCTTGTTCACTTTAGTAATACTTTCGGCCAAGCCGGCTTTTACAAAAAAGTCTGGGTTTACTTCAATTACCACTGCATCAGTTTCAGGAGACACATTGCTAGATTTGCTGCATGATGCTAGCATTAACGATAAGACAGATAATAAAATAATTCTATTTGTGAAACTCTTTAAGTATGTCATTTTACGCTTATTTTTATAATTAGATGCATTTATTCATTAAATCCTTCGGTAAACATTTATTAATTCGAAGGAAACTTTTGTTTGGAGCATCTAAATAGTACTTTAAATCAATATATCATGCACATTTTTAAGTTATTCAGTCTACTTTCTCTAAGCATTATATTTACTAGTTGTAGTAAAAATGATTCTACTACCACGAGTACTGATACAAATAATACAAGTATTGCAGTCCCTGCGGTTTATAATAAAATATACGGGGCCACAAGTATTACGAATGACGGCACCTACATTACTATTAAAACTAAAGATTTGCCAGACCATAAAAGTCCTTATTATGCAACAAATAATGCTTTATATGAAGCATATAGTGGGACTACCTTTAGTGGAGTTACTTTTCAAAAGAATCCTAATAGTATTATTGAACAATCTGGCACTGTTAAAATACCAGTAAATCCCAAAATAGATCCAAATCATTCAGCTACACCCCTTGGCCCAATTGGTATAGCGTTAAATGGGGTTGCCTTTTTTAACCAATACGCAGGACCAAGCCAGCCACTGACTAACGAAATTGTAAGCTTTGATAAATACTATGGGCATCCCCAACAGTCTGGTATGTATCATTATCATGTTGAACCATTGTATTTAACTACAGTAAAATCAACGAAATCTGGATTAATGGGCTTTTTATTAGATGGATTTCCAGTATATGGGCCACAAGAGGAAGATGGTACTGTAGTTACCAATAGTATTTTAGACGCCTATCATGGGCATACGCATAAAACCATTGATTATCCTAGTGGCATCTATCATTATCATTTTACGACAGAGGCTCCCTACTTAAATGGTAGTGGTTTTTATGGAACACCCGGAACTATCTCTCAATAATGAAACTGGTTAATTTTATATTTTTTCTTATTATAATTAATACTTCCTGCCAACAAAGTGATCTGTTAGAGGGTAAGTTAGTTATTGTTCAGAAAAAATATCCAAACGGTCAATTAATGGAATATCGAGAATTTAGAAATAATATGAA
>JALQXE010000101.1 GCA_023263235.1 Sediminibacterium sp.
GCAGTTACTTTTGCAGGGGGTGTAGGAGATCCTTCTGCTATTGCAAGTGGAGATTATTTATATATATTTTATGGAGAATATGGATATCCCGGAAATTATGACTCCTTAAAATATGATGGCTTTAAAGAATACAATGGACAGTGTATTAGTATTGCTCGTATTGCATTACGTGATCTTGAAAATCCCTCTGGTAAAGCGTTTAGATGGGATGGGAAATCCTTTAGTATTCCTTATGATGGTATTGGAAAACCCATTACCAGTTTACAAATTCCCATTAAGGATGGTGGGGGACCTGCATCAAATGTAAACAGCAAATTTTATTGGGGTCCTTCGGTAAGCTGGAATAATTATTTACAAAGCTGGGTAATGCTCATGGCAAAATCAGAAGGTAATTCCTGGAAAGGAAGTAGTATTTATATTTCATTTAATAAAAACAAAGTGCTGGATGAAAAAACATCCCAAAACTGGAGCCCCCCTACTTTATTATTAAATAAACCCAATAACATTGTTTGGTATCCTTCACTACAACCAGTTGGCGACAAAGATGCTATTAAAAATAAATACACTTGTTTGTCTATGGGAAAAGAAGCCCGTTTATTTTATAAAGTGCAAACAAAAGACACCTCCTATTATTTTTCAGAGTATACAATTCAGTTTAATAAGTAGATTACTTTTTGTTAATACTTGTTTTTTGAGATGTATTGTGTGGACTTAAATAAATAATATTATCGCTATTTTTTTCAATTAATGATTTAGAAAAATAAGCTGGAAAATATTTATCATTAGCCCAAAGTGGAAATAGATTACTATAATAAGGACTTTTATAATCTCCGGATTGACCGGGGGTATTAATCATTAATGCGCTATCCCAATCTTTTGTATCCATCAATATTCTAAAACTTGCACCACTCGACTGGTTTTCGGCACTACCCGTGGAACCAACGGTGTAGCCATTTCCACCTCTTGGCAAGGGTCCAAGGTTTAATTTTTTTCTTTTAGTAGTGTCTACCAAATGTGCAAGTGGGTGATCAAAACTTATATGTTTATAATTGGCTTGTCCATATTGCCATTTTGAAAAATCAACCGAATTTTTTTCATCGGTCTTAAATTTATTATTCATTTTGTTAAATGCTTGTTCAAAACATTTTGTCAAAAATAAATCTCTATTTGAATGCGCAGATGGAACAAAGTATTTTTCAGGATTTTCTAATCTTTCAATTACTTTCCCAAGTTGCATGGTAAGCATACCTTTTATACTTTCAGGGATAAACAATTTATTCGATTCATTTATTATTTCTTTTTCCAACATCACATAAAATCCGGCTGCAACACTTTCCTTTTTTAAAGTGAAGTCCCATTTTAATATATAATTTTCAAGCATCATTTGCATTTGGGGAGTAGCGAGTTGTATATTTTTAAGCAAGGGGACAATTTTACTTGCAGGAATAGAGAAGTAATCGGTTTGTAAAGCAGCCATATCTTGTAATGAAAGTTTTTCTTTGGCTGCTAAAACAGCATTAATTCGATCTGCTCTAAATGCATCCGCCCATGTGTATCCAATAGCATCCCAATATTTATAATCAGGGGGGGTTACATTATTATTGGCTGTAGCAAAAAATCCTTTTGCAGGATTGTATAAATGTGGTCTTTCTTTTATAGGTAAATATCCCTGCCACTCATATCTTCCATCACCCGGTACAGGCACATACCCACTAAAATTTTTACGAATAGGTACAATGCCAACAGCCTGCCATCCTATATTTCCTTTTTTATCGGCCCATATCATATTTTCACCTGGAATATTACTATAACTACATGCATCTCTAAAACTTTCCCAATCAGTTGCTTGGTCAATTCTTAAGGAAGCCAAATAAGGTGAGCCGCCAGGTTCCATCCATGCACATTTCATGGAATAGGCTTTATGATGTATTCTATCAATATACATAACTGGTCCATGAACTGTATAAAATAAAATATTAGACCGTGAGGGTGCATTTTTTATAAGAAAATTTTCTTTAATACTATCCATTTGTTTCCAAGCACCATTATACCAATATTGATGATAATCATTTGGATTCAAATCATACACATAAATATCTTCACCATCCGTTTCAAAAATGGTTAACCCCCATGCGCCATAATCATTGTGCCCGATGGAAATACCTGGTATAGTTGGTTCTCCTCCACCTATTACGTTCCATCCTGGTGCATTTAAATGAACTATATAACGCAATGAGGGAAGTGCTATTTTTCGATGCGGATCATTTGCGAGCATTGGAAATCCACTTTCCGACTTTGTACCACTTACAATCCAATTGTTACTTCCCTCCATTTCCTGATCGGATAAATAAGGTTCTAATTTTTTTAATTTATTGTTGGGCAATATCATCACATCATCATCATCAATTTCTGTAATATCACTCTTCGTAAATTCTAATTCGTTTCGGTATGCATTGTATAATTCTAAAATATTATCATTTAATAAACTAGCATCTATTGTGCTATCCAATTGTATTTTAGGGTCTTTTGGATGAAACCACATAATATCCTTTACTTTTTCGGCACCTACTTTTGCAACAGCTCTGCCAATATTTAATTCCTGTGTGCTATTGCCAAGTAAACCCTGATGTCTTGATACAACTACCTCTGCAGTCCACTTTTGAGGCTTTATATTTAATAATTTAAATTCAATGGGTAATAAGGTTGAATCCGCATTTACCTCGTCAATATAAGAATTCACTCCTTTTACATAGGCTTCAATAATCGTTTGTCCACGGGGATGATAGTGATTTAATTCCTTTTGTAAGTCTCCTCTAAATTTAAACAACCTAGCCCCTAAGTCTCTTTTATATTCTCTTACACCAAATATTTCCGCTGTAGTTCCAGTTGCTTGTCTGCGCCAAATTTCAAATTGAAACAGTCTGTCTTTTGCTGCACAATATCCTTGCGTAAAAAATAAATCAGCTTCATTTTTTGCATAAATGTGATTTACACCCCATTGATCTCGAATTACTTTTACAGTTTCTTTAATCCCTTTTACATATTCAGTTTTGGGTGTTTGTGCGAAACTATTTTGGATTCCAAAAATAATTAAGCAGCTGTATGCAAGAAGTAATTTAAGTTTCATAATATATAATTTTACAACATTAAATTAAATCATAATTTACAAAAAACCACCTTAAATAGGTAAGGTGGTCTTAGTGAACTTTGTAATTAAATGCAAACTGCTCTTATAAAAGTAAAGTAGTAGGTGCTTTATATTCCGTAATCTTAAACTTACCCAAATCTTTTATGTCCTTAAAGCCGCCTTTTACATCAATTAAATGGTCAAAACCACGCGCTTTTAAAATAGAAATAAATATCATTGACCTATATCCACCCGCACAATGCACAAAATATGTTTTGTCTTTGTCAATCATAGTCATACTATCATTGATAAAATCCAATGGAGCATTTATTGCATCTTTAATATGCTCGCTTTTAAATTCAGATGCCTTGCGCACATCTAATATCAAAGTGTTTGCATCCTTTTCTTTGTGCGCAGCCAATTCTAATGCAGCAATGGATTTAATTTGTTCTATTTCTTTGCCGGCATTTTTCCATGCCTCAAACCCACCTTGTAAAAAACCAATTGTATAATCATAACCCACTCTTGCTAAACGGGTAATTACTTCCGCTTCACGACCTGGTTCGGTCACTAATAATATTTGTTGTTTTATGTCTGGAATCATAGCGCCTACCCAAGGAGCAAAGCTTCCGTCAATACCAATATTAATTGAGTTGGGAATAAATCCTTGTGCAAAGGTTTGGGCATCTCTGGTATCTAAAATCAATGCGCTTGTTTCATTGGCAGCTGCCTCAAAAGCTTCAGGAGTAAATGCATGCTGTCCTCTTGCAAGTACTTCGTCGATGCTATCATATCCCTGAATATTCATCATCACATTTAATGGAAAATATCCCGGAGGAGCTACTAAACCATCTAAAACAGCTTCAATGAATTCGGCCTTTGTCATATCGGCAGCCAACGCATAATTCGTTGCTTTTTGGCTTCCCAATGTATCCTGTGTTTCCTTGCTCATTTTTTTTCCGCAAGCGCTGCCCGCTCCATGTGCCGGATAAACAATAATGTGATCCGAAAGTGGCATAATTTTATTGCGTAATGAATCATATAAATGACCTGCTAAAATATCTTGTGTCAAATTTTCTTTTACTTTCTGAGCCAAATCAGGTCGGCCTACATCTCCAATAAATAAAGTATCACCACTAAATAAAGCTACTTCCTTTCCTGTTTCATCTATTAATAAATAACAGGTACTTTCCATTGTATGACCCGGCGTATGTATTACTTTAATTTTTACTTTTCCTAAACTTATAAGCTCTCCGTCTTTTGCAGCATAAAAATCAAAAGCAGGTGCAGCGGTTGGACCATATACAATTTTAGCACCCGTTTTTTTTGCTAGGTCAATATGGCCAGAAACAAAATCGGCATGAAAATGTGTTTCTAATACATATTTTATCTGTGCTTTATCTATCAATGCTTTTTGAATATACGCATCCACCTCACGCAATGGATCTATAATTGCTACTTCCCCCTCACTCATAATATAATAGGCTCCTTGTGCAAGACAACCGGTATATATTTGTTCAACTTTCATAACGAATGGATTAATTTGAGTCCACAATTTCAGTACTAAAATTAAGTTTAAAAGTGACAAAAATCACTTTCGGACAAAATTATTAATTAAGTGACAAATAGTACATAAATTGTAGTGCATTTACGAGATTTTTGCTTAAAATATAACTGCATGGAATGGATTGGATATTTGGCTTCCATATTAATTGGAATTTCACTTGGCTTAATTGGTAGCGGAGGTTCAATCCTAACTGTTCCAGTATTAGTATACCTTTTTCATATTGATCCTATTTTAGCAACCACCTATTCCCTTTGCATTGTAGGGGTTAGTAGTATTGCAGGGGTAATTTCCCGTTTAAGACAAAAATTATTAGATATTAAAGTAATTCTTGTATTCGGCGCACCTTCTATTTTGGGCGTTTTTATCGCGCGCAAATTTATTTTAAATGCCATCCCTGCACAATTTTCAATTTTGCCTAATACGCTTATAAGCAAAAGCAGCTTTATTATGTTGTTTTTTGCAACACTCATGCTAGTCTCTGCTTTATCTATGATTTTAGGAAAAAATTCAAAAGAAGTAGCAGTTCATAAACCAGTATACGGACTTACCCTTGGAATGGTAGGACTTATTGAGGGCATAGTTACTGGTATTGTTGGAGCAGGCGGAGGATTTTTAATTATACCGGCTTTAGTGCTTTTAGGAAAACTATCCATGAAAACGGCAATTGCATCATCGTTATTTATTATTACTATAAAATCTTTGGTGGGCTTTGGTGGCGATATATTACATGTTACGGTAGATTGGAAATTTCTTTCCATCATAGTTGCACTTGCAACTTTAGGAATAATTACAGGAAATTATTTAAACAAAACATTAGATGGGGCCAAACTTAAAAAAGGATTTGGGTGGTTTGTCTTAACAATGGCACTGGTTATTTTATATGAGCAGTTTTTTATCTAGTACATAGCTCATTGAAAACACAATGATGTTTACAACGTAAATATTTTTTCCATCAATACCCATTTTTCACCAGGTTTAGCAATAGGTAAAGCTTGTTGATATTCCCACATTGTTTTTTCCCACTGTTGTACAATTTCATTTTTAGCATCCTGCAGTGCTTTTTGCTCAAAACTAAATGCTGCGTTGGTTTCCATAATCATAAACAACCTATTAGATACACGGTAAATTTCTAAAGCAGTAATGCCCGAGGATTTAATTGATTCAATTATTTCAGGCCATACCGACTGATGGTATTCATCATAAGCGGCAATGAGTTGAGGATCATCTTTTAAATCAAGTGCTAAACAATAACGCATTATAATAAATTTTTTCTTCTAATTTTTATTTGAATCGAATTGGCAATAGGACAATCACTTACCAATATTAAATAACCACCGCCACCGGCACCTGATAATTTATGCCCTAAGGTTCCCTTGCTTAATTCATTAATTGTAGACAGTAGATTTTCATCCACCATATTTGGAAACATTGCTATTTGTGCATTATAAGACGCTAAAAAAGATTTCCCAAAAGCCACTTTATCCTTTTTCAAAATACTCTCCCAACATTCATCTGCCGCATCGGCCAATGCTTTAGCACCTTCTTGGGTTATATTGGTATTGCTTAGCACATCATATTCATTGTTCCTTGGATCTAAAGGAATTAAATATAAGTGTTGCTCCAACCATAATAACACATCTTCTGTATCAACGGATTCAATTTTATGCGGCCAATATGAATTTTGATAATGCAATTTGTTTAAACCCGGCAACACAATTCCCAATGCATCCTGAGAACCTGCAACACTTTTTGTACCTGGAGGGTTTTCATAACTAAATAAAATTTTAGCAATTTGTACATTGTCTCCTTCAGGTAATTGTGCTTTCCATAATTCAATAGCCTTGTTGCGCGTACTGCTTGACATTCCGCTTCGGTTATTAAACTCAACAGTAGGTTCTATCGAAATTGTTAGTACAGGGCCTGGATGCACTTCATTCACATAAGGTTGGTCCAACCATCCACCAGCAAGATCAATCCTAAATGGAATAATAGAGTTGGTACGTAAACTGGTGGTAGAGCGCGCGGGTAATCCTGCAGATGGAATACGTTCAAGGACTTTATATTCTATTCCATTGGATTTGCATAATGCTGCTTTAGCGGGGGTATTTCCATCCTCATTAACTACAAAAATATCTGGTTGTATGATTTTAATTTCTTGGTCAAAATCAATAATTCCGGATCCTTTATTTATTCTACACGCTTTAACACATTTCAATGCTTGTATCATATATCTTCTCTCGTCCTGTGTGATAATAGGATAACGTCCCTTTAATTCATAAACTGTTTTATCGGAACCAATACAAACATATAAATCGCCAAATGAAGCTGCTTGTTCTAAAAAGGCAATATGCCCACTGTGTAATAAATCAAAGCAACCTGTTACAAAAACCTTTTTCATTCAAAATTATTTTTTAGGCCCATAAACAAATGCTTCCATCACACGCATGGATTGTAAAGCATCTAAAGCAGAACATGGGTTCTTTCCATTTCCTAAAAAGAAAGTTACTACTTTTTCAATTAGGTTTTGTTGATTGTGTAAAGGTGGATCAAAATGAATTTCTTCTTTTATCTTATTACGCTCTAAATATATTGTGTGTCCAAATACCGGAAATTCAATTCTTCCCTTTGTGCCTATTATAATAAAAGCATCCGTTTCTTGCATTTGCACATCTATCGCAAAATTCCAATCCCCCGTAAATTCAATGCCATTTTCCATTTGCATTGTTCCACGAACACAGTCTTCTACCAAATATAAACCAGCATTATTGCTTGCGGTACCCTCGTATTGAATCGCATTGCCAAAAAAATAAAAAACAAGATCCAATTGATGCGGGGCCAAATCATAAAACAAGCCTCCACCAGCACTTGCTTTATTCAACCTCCAATTATTTTCATAATAATTTTTAGGAGCAGCTTTTTTATGCATAATAATTTTTACATCGGTCACTTTACCAATAAGTTCCTGTGCTAATAATTCTTTTACTTTTAAAAACAAAGGAAGCTGTCTTCGATAATGTGCAATGGTTAATTTGCCATTTAGTTCATTCGCCACTGCATGCATATGCTCGCATGCTTTAACAGTTGTAGCCATTGGCTTTTCTACATACACAAATTTATTTGCCTTTAAAGCTTCAATGGCATAAGCTTCATGCACATTGGGAGGTGTAGCTATATATACTGCATCAATTAAATTACTATTTATTAATGCAGATGCGTTTGTGAAAATATGAGGCACTTGATGGCGATTTGCATAATCTCTAAGCAATGCCTCGTCTCTTCGCATCACCGCCATTAATTTTGATTGGGGCACTTTATTAAATGCAGGGCCACTTTTTAATTCAGTGACACTTCCACAACCTATCATACCCCATCGAATCGTATCCATTTAATTTATTAGTTTAAATATTTTTTAAACCACTCCAAATGGCTGTTGTAACGGTGCACTATATAACTTGGTACACGTATGCCATGATTTTGATTGGGATAAATTATAAGTTGTGTTGGGATACCAACCGATTTAAACGCTTGATACATTTGCTCCGCACCTACTACTGGTACATTAAAATCGGCTTGACTAGCCATAAACAAAGTAGGCGTTTTTATTTCTTTTACTTTAAAGAAAGGATAAGAAACGTCTAACCATTTTTGTAAATTTTCCCAAGGCTTTCCCAACTCAGGTTCGTATTGACTTATATACTGATCGGTACCATAAAACGAAAGCATTAAGGAACTTCCTGCACCACTCACAGCTGCTTTAAAACGTTTATCTGTGGCAATAGTATAATTGGTTAAAATTCCACCATAGCTCCATCCGGCAATAGCCATTTTATTTTCATCGGCTACTCCTGTTTTTATCAAATAATCGGCAACGCCTATAATGTCTTTAACTTCTTTATTCCCCCAATCACCATAAATACACTTAGTGTAAATTGCTCCACGTCCGCTACTACCTCTGTAATTTACTGCTGCTACAGCATAACCAGCTGCTGCATAAATTTGTCTCGTTAAATCAAATGAATACTCGTCTTGTGCAACTGGTCCACCATGTATAAATAAAACAAGGGGTAATTTTTTTGCACTGCTATCCGGCAAGTACAGAATACCATTTACTTTATTATTGTCGCTTGCAATGGCAGTAAATCCTTTCACTACTATTTTTTGATAGCTGTTTACAAATGCGTCTTGTACATGTGTGACTTGTTTAAAACCAATTCCATCATTATAGTAAACCTCGTTAGGTTGATTTGGAGTACTAAAAAGTGCTGCCATTTTACCTTTCTCATTCATATGAATACCATTGTAAACCCCTACTTCATTTGTAAATGGAAGGACTGCGCCGGTTGTCGCATTAATTTGAATGATATTTTGCTTGCGATCATCCTCGGCTGTTCCAAAAATATTTTTACCATCAAGTGCCCAAAAAATATTATCTATGGAAAGGTCATATTTTTTGGTAATTATTTTTTCGGACTTTGTAGCAATATCAATAATTCCCACATTTTGTAAATCGTACATATCATAGGCATCTTCGGAACTGCTTCTTAAAAATGCAATTTTAGTTTGATCTGGACTAAAAACAGGTTTATGATCATTTCCTTTATAAAAAGTTAGCTGAATAGGATTTGCATTTTTTGTTAAGGACAATAAAAAGATATCTGCATTTACATTTTGGTCAAAATCAAGACTCACATTACTTGCATAAGCAACCCAATTGCCATCATTACTAACAACAGCTTCAGTTTCATTATTGATGCCTTTAGTTAAAGTATCTAATGTTTTTGATTTTATGTCAAAAGCGTATAAATGCGTTTTGCGATTATCTAGATAGCCTTCATAGTCGGCTTTAAAATGATAGCGATCTATTTCATAAGGTTGTCTCACATTGGTTTGTGCAGTATCCGCAAAACTAGGATCCTTAATTTCAAACAAAATTTTACTACCATCCTTAAACCATTGATAATTTGAAATTTCTCCTTTAATATGAGTTAGCTGTATAGGTTCTCCGCCTCTACGATCCAATACATAAAGTTGCGTTTCTTCTTTTTCATCCTTACCGGCAGCTAAATAAGAAATATATTTTCCTTCAGGGCTCCACTGATAATTTGAAACACCTTTTGTTTGTTCTGTTAAAGTAACCGTTTCCTTTCCTGATTTATGAACCATGTATAATTTTCCAACATTTTTATCCTTTTTGGCATCTGCTTTAGAAGCTGAATATAAAATCCAATCTCCATCGGGAGAAACCAAGGGACTCCCTAAACTACTTATATCATAAATTGCATTGGGTGTTAATTTACGGGGCGCAATAGTATTGGTTTGTGAAAATATATTGGAAGCAATAAGCACGATTCCACTTAACATTAAAAAAGGAAGACGCATACATAAAATTTTAAGTAAATTAAATGTACGAACTTATTTAAATGTTATATAAAAAATAGGGCAGTATAGAAATACCGCCCGTTTTAACGATTGCTTGCCTATGAATGTTCCAGCTGTCATAGATGGGATCGAACCATCGTTAAGGGTTTTGCTGACCCTTGCCTCTCCACTCGGCCACATGACAATATTGTTTATTTAAATTTGATATAAAGAAGGAAGGAAAAAGAAGATTAAATGCTTGCATGTTTTTTATTTTGACTTTACCTCATCGTATTACCACCGCGGAGCAACAATCTCTCGGTTGGCACCCATTTAAGGGTTCTTGATGACAGAACAAATATAGAATATAATTTTACATTGTCTACTATTTTTATAGACTTTTAGGAAAAAATTGGCGGCTTTTCTCTTATATGCTGATTATTAACATTTTATATATTAATTAAATGTGGTGATTTTAGAGATTAAATAGTGGTTTTTTGATTAACGCAGCTTAAAAACACATCCTTAACTTTGAGGCTAGCAATAGCGTCCACTAATTAAACTGCCCTTCATGAATTTTCAAACCATTTCTAGCAATGTACTCCTCATAATTTTTTTATTTTCCACTTTAGTGATTTGGGTAAGTGGTATCAAACTTACGAAGGCGATTGATGCAATTACTAGCTATTTTAATTTAGGGGAAGCATTCGGTGGGATGGTTTTTTTATCCATTGTCACCAATTTACCTGAGATTGCGATTACAGGTGTGGCAGCATATCATAGAGAATATGATATTGCTATTAGTAATTTATTAGGTGGTATTGCTATTCAAACTGTTGTTCTTGTGTTGATTGATATTTTTGGTGTGGGTCGTGCTGCACCCTTAACTGAAAAAGGGCATTCAAAAATTTTAATGATCGAAGGACTTTCAGTTATTTTTATTTTGAGCATCGTACTTATTGGAAGTCAGTTTCCATCAACACTCATGTTAGCAAGAAGCACTCCCTTTGAATGGATGATTTTATTTATTTGGCTGGGAACAATTTATTTTACTACGCGTATGAGCAGGTCTAAAAAAATAAATATTGTTGCAACTCCCTTAAACTTACGCATTCGATTACCAAAATCTAAATTTCAAGGGACTATTCGTGAAGCCATACTGGTACTTGTTTTGGGAGCAATGATTACACTCATTGCCGGTTGGGCATTAGTTGCTACAGGAGAACAATTAACAGAAAGATGGGGAATGAGTGGGATATTATTTGGAGGAACTATTTTAGCACTTTGCACAGCCTTGCCCGAAATTTCAACAGGCATTGCATCAGCTAAAATTAGAGATTATAATATGGCAGTGAGCGACATATTTGGGGGCAATGCATTTTTACCAGTACTCTTTTTAATGGCATCCTTCATTGGTGGAGATGCAATTTTACCCGATCTTAAACCATCCGATATTTATTTAACAATTTTAGGAATTATACTTACTGGTATTTATATGATTGGCATGATTGTGCATTCAAAAAAACAAATATTTAGAATGGGCTTGGATTCATTTATAGTACTCATTGTTTATCTCATTGGTTTAATTGGTTTGGTGACACTTATATAATTTAACGTAAGGCTATAAAATCCCTTTTTTTAATAGTTGATTATAGTTAACTTAGTTTAACAATAATTACCCTATGGCAAATAGACGCAACTTTGTAAAGCAGTTAGGATTAATGGCTGGTGCATTTTCTGCAAATAGTTTATTTAATCAGGCACATGCCGCCGAATTTGAACATCTTAACTTATTAAAACAAGATGTAAGTGCAAAAGACCTTGCCATGGACGAGGATTATTGGAGTATTATCCAACAAAGCTATACCACAAGCCCAGCCATCATTAATTTAAACAATGGTGGAGTAAGCCCAAGTCCACGCATTGTTCAAGACGCAGTGGAACGTTTTAATAAAATGACCAACGAAGGGCCTTCTTATTATATGTGGCGCATATTGGATCAGGGACGTGAACCCTTAAGATACAAACTAGCACAATTGGCAGGTGCTGATCCCGAAGAAATTGCAGTGAATAGAAATGCAACCGAAGCTTTAAATACGGTAATTTTTGGATTGGATTTAAAAGCAGGTGATGAAGTGATTGGTACCAAACAGGATTATCCCAATATGATAAATGCCTGGAGACAAAGAGCAGAAAGAGAAGGTATTGTATACAAGCAAATAAGTTTTCAGTTTCCTATAGAAAACGATGATGAAATTGTTGCTGGTTTTGAAAAAGCCATCACACCCAAAACCAAAATCATTCATATCACGCATATCATTAACTGGATAGGTCAAATTTTACCAGTTAAAAAAATTACTGCAATGGCCAAGAAACATGGTATAGAAACCATTGTAGACGGAGCACATAGTTTTGGATTATTAGATTATAATGTGCCTGAATTGGGATGCGATTATTTTGGCACTTCGTTGCATAAATTTTTATCAGCCCCTATTGGTAGTGGGATGTTATGGATTAAAAAAGAAAAGATTGAAAAAATTTGGCCCTTGGTTTGCAACGATAAACCAAGAGGTACTGATATAAGAAAATTTGAAACTTTGGGTACTAGAAGCTTTCCCATTGAACAAGGAATTGGCGAAGCAGTAAATTTTCAAAATGGGATGGGTAGTAAAAGGAAGGAGGAGCGCATTCGATATTTAAAAAATTACTGGGCCACTCGTGTGCAAAATATTCCAAAAGTAAAAATTCATACCTCTTTTAAAGATGAATATGCATGTGCTATATGCGGTGTGAGTGTTGAAGGTATGACGCCAGGTGCATTGGATAGCGCACTTTTTTCAAATTATAAAATACATACAGTTGGTATTGTTTGGGAAAATATTAGTTGTGTGCGTATTACACCCCATGTGTATACAAGAATTCAAGAATTAGATAAATTAGTAATGGCCATTGATTCCATTGCTAAAAAAGGAAAATAATTGATGCTCATTTTTGTTTCCTTTCAATAATAATACAAATTCGGGAAACACTTTTTTTGTTAGCCATACATTTGAAAATGAAATTTTTAATGTATGGCTTATTTTATAAGCAAGTATGCAAAATAATATTGGCATTTTTACTTTTCATTTCATCTAAAAATTTTGGGCAGTTTCAAAGTTCATTTGCAGTAAAGCATTTAGACCCTTATGATATAAGCATAAATGGGGGAACTAAAATATTGAACCAACTACTGTTCGACTGGACTTTAGGAAATATGGGAAACACGATTTCATATACTACTCGTCCTTCAATGATAGTGTCAACTGGTTATTTACAAAATAGTTCCGATGTTTTAGCGTTGTATCAAGAAATTGAAAGTTTTGGTTTACAAATAAAAGTGGGGCCCAACCCATTTCAAAATAAAGTATGGATTCATTGTGCGCAAGACGGCTTAGTTATTATAGCCATTAAATTTTTTAACAGCAATGGATTTATGATCAAACATATATTGGGCCCATTTTCTGGATTGTATTTTGAACAAAATTTTGAAATTCAAAAATTAATTACCCCAATATGCTATGTTCAAGTGCAATATAAAGTTGCTAATGAATTTACCTTTCAAAAAACATATAAACTTTTACAACATTTATAATGATTAAATATTTAATGCTGTTAGCTATTTGCTTTTGCAATAGAGTAATAGCTCAAAACACAAAGGGTATTCATTTTCAAGGAATTGCACGTTCCGAAAATGGGTTGATTATAGCAAAAAAGCAAATTACTTTAAGAATTTCTGTGATAACAGATACCGTTGCAAACAATATTGAGTATCAAGAAATAAAATCAATAACCACCAATGTGTTAGGTTTATTTTACACAGATATTGGTGTACAAGAAGCAGGAAAAATAATTACAATTGGCAATTTGGATAGTATACAATGGCAAGAAAGCGAAAAATATCTTTTGGTAGAAATTGATCCCAATAATAGTTTACATTTTTTGAAAGCGGGTTTTGAAAAAATAAATTACGTACCCTTTGCTTTTTATGCAACACAGGCAAAAACCATAACCACTGTTTTACCCATCACATTAGGAGGAACAGGTGTTAACAATAAAGTAGATTTATTAAAAGGATTGAATTTAGAAAAAGTAAACAACACGGCAGATACCGTCAAGCCAATAAGTATCCCAATGAATATCGCGTTAAATGAAAAGTTAAAAAAAGTGGACACTGTTTATTTAAGCAATAGAATTAATCAAAAACTAAATTATTCCGATACTTTAAAATTATCAAACAGAATAAACCAGAAGTTAAACGTTTTGGATACACTTAATTTATCTAACAGAATTCAATTGAAATTAAATAGCAGGGATACCATTAGTTTATCGGATAGAATAAACCAATTAAGTAATACAATACCGCAAAAAAGTTATGGTATATTTTATGATACCTCTAAGCAAGCTACCCTGCCTTCAACGGCTACAGCAATTAAATTTAATTTTCAACAAGCAAACAATTTTATTTCAGTGGTAAATAATACTACTAGTATGCCTACAAGAATAATTTTTTTAAATGCGGGTATTTTTCAATTAAATTATCATTTACAATACATAAAGCCGGATGCAGGGACTGATGAATTAATTGTTTGGATTAGAAAAAATAATTCTGCATTGGCCAATTCTAATAACACTTATATAATACAAGGACTGGGTGTAAAAAATAATATTGCAAAAAATTTTTTAATGGAACTTGCTGCAAACGATTATATCGAACTTTTCTTTAGCGTTAGGAATGCAAATACCTATTTACAAGGAACACTTTCATCAAACACAACGCCATCGAGGCCCGCTACACCTTCAGCAGTTATTTGCGTATACAGTATAAATTAAATTATGCTTGTTCTATCCAAAGGGCTGATCAATCGCAGTACTTTGTTGAGTAAAGAAATGAGGACCATCTTCACTTATATACAAACAGTCTTCTAAACGAATACCAAATTCACCGGGAATGGAAATAGTGGGCTCATTGCTAAAACACATGCCCACTTGGATAGGTGTTTTATTTCCTTTTACAAAGTTGGTCCACTCATGGCCTTCCAGTCCAATACCATGACCCGTTCTATGCGGTAATCCTGGTAACTTATATTGTTTTGCAAATCCTGCATTTTCAATGACTGCCCTTGCAGCTGCGTCCACCACTTCACAAGGAGTCCCTATTTTAATGGCTGCAAAAGCTGCATCCTGTGCTTTCTTTTCTAAGTTCCAAACATCAATTTGTCTTGCCGATGGTTTTCCACACACAATAGTGCGTGAAATATCTGAAGCGTATCCTTCGCAACTTGTTCCACCATCTATTAAAACAATATCTCCCTCCTGAATAGTTTGGGGCACTATGCTGCCATGAGGAAGGGCCGAGTACTTTCCAACAATTACCATTGCCCCGCCCGGAAATCCAACCTGCCTGAATGCCTTGCTTATATTATTTGAAAATTCAGACTGAGACATTCCTGGTTGTAAAGTAGGGAGTGCAATTTTATAGGCTTCAATGGTTGCATCATTTGCAATTTGCATCAAAGCTATTTCTGCCTTGGATTTAATCATTCTGCATCCAGCAGTCACAGGTGTTGCATCAACTATTTCAAAGCCTTTGGCCAATTGTTGAACACCATTGGCAATAAAAAATCTTACCCTTTCTTCCATTCCTATTTTATGATGTACAACCCCTCTGTCTTTTACTGCATTGAGTATTAATGCATATGGACTCTCATGCTCCTCCCAACAACGAACTTCGGTTCCAAAATCTTTTACAATTAATTCACGAGCTCTATCTTCTTCAAATTTTGGACTTATATAAATGATATCCCCTTTGGCAGGTATCACCACTCCAAATGTTCTTTCGCTCTGTCCCCAACGCATACCGGTAAAATAAAAACAGGAGGTTGTGCCTTCTAAAAATATGGCATCCATTTTATGTTCCTTCATTAACTCCTGTGCTTTTGCAATTCTTAACTTTCTTTCTTCCACTGAAATAGGAACAATATTAGGCTTGAATTGTGACAGGTTTACTAGGTTATTTGAAGCTTGTGCTAATAATGTATGACCAAAGGGAATGCTCGCTGCGCTAAATGTAGCCAATCCTAAAAATTTTCGACGATTATAAGACATATGATAAGTTTTACCTTTTAAAGATATTACTAATTTAATTACACATAAAACTTTAAATTTAACCATTGAAAAATCCAACAGGGTTTATTTACCTATTAAACTAACAATGCTTTGAAATTTTTACCATTTGTACTTTTTTTAATTTTTCTTACCAGTAGTTCACGTACGGAGGCTCAAAAAAAGAATGCACATATTCAGTATCATATACATCCAGCAACCGATAGTATTACTATAGATGGAAAAATGAACGAGACGAGTTGGAAGAACGCAGAAGTAGCTGATAAGTTTGGAATGGTATTGCCGATGGATACAAGTAAGGCCAATGTAGCTACCGAAGTAAGAATGACTTACGATAAAAAAAATATTTACATCATTGCTACCTGCTTTAAACCACCAGTAGGAAAGGATATGGTTGAATCACTGAAGCGTGATTGGAATTTTGGGAAAAACGACAATTTTATTGTATTCATGGATACCTATGGTGATTTAACCAATGGTTTTGCTTTTGGAACCAATGCGGTGGGGGCACAGTGGGATGGTACCATGTTTGATGGAGGAAGTGTTGATTTAAACTGGGATAATATTTGGACCAGTGCAGTTGCAAATGATAATGAAAAATATGTTTGGGAAGCCGCAATTCCTTTCACTTCCATAAGATATAAATATGGCGTAAAAGAATGGGGCATTAACTTTAGTAGAAACGATTTAAAGACCACCGAAAAATCAAGTTGGGCAAGTATGCCAAGAAATTTCCCAACAGCTTCTTTATCCTATACTGGAAATTTAGTTTGGGATACCACTTTGCCAGCACATCAAAATAATTTTTCATTGATTCCCTATTTTAAAACAAATATGGGCAAGGATTATGTGAATGCGGATGGAAGTAAAGTTGCTATTCCAAATGGCTATAGCGGAAAGGAAATAGGTATGGATGCAAAAATTAGTCTTTCTTCTTCATTGAATTTAGACTTAACCGTTAACTCCGATTTTTCTCAAGTAGAAGTGGATAAACAGGTAACTAACTTGAGCAGATTTGAGTTATTCTTTCCAGAACGTAGACAGTTCTTTTTAGAAAACGCAGATTTGTTTTCTAATTTAGGATTTAATAATGTGCGTCCATTTTTTTCCCGACGTATTGGTTTAAATACGCGTATTGATTTTGGCGCAAGAATGAGTGGCCGATTAGATAAAAATTGGCGCATTGGAGTGATGGATATGAAGACAGCAGAAAACCTGAACGACAATACATGGGCTCAAAATTTTGCAGTATTGGCTGTTCAAAGAAAATTGTTTAAAAAATCAAGCATTGAATTTTTTTATATTGATAAAACAGCTTTAAATGATAAAGCTCCTATCGCCGCAAATCCAAATTGCTTTAATTGTGAATATGTAAACTATGTTTCTCCCTATAATAAAAATTTGGGTTTTGAATATTTAATCGCCCCTTCAAATAATTTATGGTCTGGTAAAACAATTTTTATAAAATCATTCTCTTCTAATAAACCGAATAATAAAGATTTTTTAAACGCAGGTAATTTGCAGTATAGCAATAGGAAATGGATTATTTCATGGCAACATGAAATTGTAGGTAATAATTTTAATGCAGAGGTAGGTTATGTACCCCGTAATAATTATATCAAAATTGCACCCTCTATTACGCGCTTATTTTTTCCTAAAAGTGGCTCCATCTTAAGTCATGGACCACAGTTGATGGGTACCTATTATTATAATATGGACTTAGCCATTACAGACAACACTAAAATGTTTACCTATTTAATTACCTATCGCGACAAGAGTACACTAGCTGGCGTGGTACAAAATGATTACGTTGAATTATTGGCCCCATTTGATCCTACCCGTATTGGCAAACAATAGGCAGAAATTTACCTGTCAACGGCGTTATGAGACGCGCTTTCTCCGTCGACGCGCGGGTGTCGCGTGCCTGCACATTTACAGACAGGAGTTGGCTGCCATGCACGGCTCTGCAGAAGCATTCATGACATACCTC
>JALQXE010000162.1 GCA_023263235.1 Sediminibacterium sp.
AGCCATGGTACCATAGGTAATAATTTGTGCTACCTGTTCTTTTCCATATTTTTCAACAACATAATCAATTACTTTCTGACGGCCTTCATCATCAAAGTCCGTATCAATATCGGGCATGGACTTTCTATCAGGGTTTAAGAAACGCTCAAATAGTAATTGGTATTTAATGGGGTCAATATTGGTAATTCCAATACAATAAGCAACCACACTTCCAGCAGCAGAGCCACGACCTGGTCCAACAAAAACATCCATCTCACGTCCCGCCTTAATAAAATCGCTTACAATTAAAAAGTATCCAGCAAATCCCATGGTTTGAATGGTGAATAATTCAAAATCAATTCTTTCTTGAATTTCTGGAGTAATTTCTGGGTATCTTTTATGTGCACCTTCCCAAGTAATGTGTTTTAAAAACTCCCATTGATTCATATTTGCATCTTTATGAATCTTAAACTCTTTGGGAATAGGGAAGGCGGGTAGTAAAATATCTTTCTTTAAGTTCAGCACTTCCACTTTGTCAACAATTGCATTGGTATTATCAATAGCTTCTGGAATGTCGCTAAACAATTCAATCATCTGATCTTGCGTTTTAAAATAAAACTCATTATTCGGAAATTTGAATCGTCGATTTTTAATTTGTAGCTCATCATTTATAAAGTCATCGAACCCAGGGGTAGATTGTTTCTCGCCTGTATTTACACATAATAAAATGTCGTGAGCATTCGCATCATCCTCATTCACATAATGGCTATCATTGGTAGCAATGACCCGTACATTATATTTTTTAGCAAACTTTTGCAAGGTTGTATTAATGGTTTCTTGTTCTGGTATTTGGTGTCTTTGTAATTCTATGTAATAATCCTCACCAAAAATGTCCAACCACCATTTAAATTCTTTCTCTGCGGCTTCTTCGCCATGTCTTAAAATATATTGAGGCACATGTGCTCCAATACAACAGGTAGTAGCAATAATACCTTCGTGGTATTGTAAAATTAGTTCTTTATCAATCCTTGGGTATTTACTGTACATGCCCTCAATATAACCAAGTGAGGTAAGCTTGATTAAATTTTGATATCCTATGGAATTTTTAGCCAATAAAACTTGATGAAAACGGTCGTCTTTATTTTCTTTGGTAAATGTTTTTTGATGCCTGTCTTTAACCATGTAAAACTCACAACCCACTATAGGTTTTACAACTGGCTCTAAAATGTCTTTTCCATTTTTATCTTTGCCTACAACCTTGGTTTTTTTCCAAGCTTGATTTACAAAATTAAATGCACCAAACATATTTCCGTGATCGGTAATCGCCAAGGCTGGCATATTATCGGTCATTGCTTTTTGAAACAATTTATCAATAGAAGCAGCGCCATCTAAAAGAGAATATTGTGTATGAACGTGTAAATGCGAAAAAGTTGGCATAAATGGATAGGGACTAAGTATGCAAATATCGACAAAATGAGGGTTTTTTTGGGGTCTAATTTTCCACAAAAAATGGTTAAAAATGACCGTTTTAACTTTATTTCGAGCTTCTTGACTTAACTTGCACACTATGCAAATAAAAACTTTATTATATAACCTCAGTTTTATGACCCTGGTGTTATTTTTTGGAAGTTGTACAACCTTACAAAATATAACCAATAAAGTAAAGCCTAGTGCTAGACCTGCATATACAAAAAATGACAAAATTGAATTTTTAGAGAATTTATCGGTTACCCCGGGCAAAATTTATTTAAAAAATGCTTCTTTAGGCATAGAAGAGGTTGACCCCTCTGATAGCAAACCCTTGGATAAAATGCCTGATAATTTATCGGAAATTGAAAAAGCCAACTGGTTGCAATTAAAATACTCAATAATTGTAGATGTTCCTGTAGAGTCTATATCTAATATTGCATTATTAAAGAAAATTGATGAATGGATTGGTACACCTTATGTGTATGGGGGTAGTTCAAAAAATGGGGTAGACTGTTCCTATTTTGCTTTAGACGTAATGCAAGGTACATTTAATAAAAAATTAAATAGAACTGCAGCCGAACAATATTTACAAAGTAAAAGAATTAATTGGGACGAATTAAAAGAAGGAGATTTGATATTTTTTAAAACCGAAGGACCCAATAAAGTTTCTCATGTAGGTATTTATTTAACAAATAATAAATTTGTACATGCCTCTTCAAAGAAAGGTGTAACAATTAGCGATTTGTCAGAACCTTTTTACCAACGTACTTTATTTAGTATGGGTAGAATAGATGAAAACAATAAATAAGTTTTTATTTTTCCTCAATTACTTCCACATAGAACTGTTTTTTAATTGCTTCTGCAAAATCCTTTATATCAAACTGATCTAACTGGATGAGTCTTTTTTGAGGTTGATAATCTAATGGTAAAAAATCAAATTGTTTTCCGTTAAAGATAAAGTGTAGTGGCATGTCAAATCCAGTAACACAATTTTTCCATTGATAAGTTAATACTTTTTCTTTTACATCATACTGTAATGCCAATTTAGGGATTTGAATAGTTCTTA
The DNA here is from genome assembly GCA_023263235.1 of Sediminibacterium sp. The sequence goes on from JALQXE010000162.1 coordinate 2,516, forward strand.
AATATTGATCAAATACCTTGCTAAAATTAATACCTGATTTTTTTGAAATATAATCTTCAATTTGTTGCGAAGTGACTGTTTGATGATAAAAATCTTTATTAAGCCCAATTAAAATAGATCTAAACAAGCTATCATCGTTCAAAGCGTGCCTGATATTATGTATCATGCTTGATGCCTTGGGATACATATCGCCACTACCTTGTTGGTTAACCCCATAATGTGCGATTATGGGCTTGTCGTTTTGAATATTTTTTCTACTGCCATAATTATATTCATTGCCAGCCTCTTTTCCATAATAGAACTCGGTAAACAAGGTTTCAGAATAATTAGTGAAACCTTCATGCACCCACATATCTGCTATATCTTTTGTGGTAATATTATTAGCAAACCATTCGTGTCCACTTTCATGTACAATAATAAAATCCCACTTTAAACCCCAACCTGAACCCGATAAATCACGTCCTAAATAACCGTTCGCGAATTTATTACCATAAGCTATAGCCGACTGATGTTCCATTCCTAAATGTGGGCTTTGTACCATTTTAAATCCATCTTCATAAAATGGATAGGGGCCAAACCAATACTCAAATGCTTTTATCATTTCAGGTACTTGGGTAAATTGCTTTCTCGCTTTTGCAGAGTCTTCTCTTAAAACCCAGTAATTAATATCTAAGTCGCCTTTCAAACCTTTGTAATTTTCACTCCAACCCACATAGTCACCAATATAGGGGATGATGGTGTAATTGTTGATTGGATTTTTTACTTCCCAATTAAATGTTTTTGTATTTGTTGCTAAAATTTGTTCTTGGTTGTACATTCTTCCATTTGCTATTGCTTTCAAATTTGATGGTTTAGTTAATTGAATGCTTAATCTTGCGCCTTTATCAGGCTCGTCTGATTGAATATCCTTACATGGATACCATACGGAAGCACCCAAACCCTGACAAGCAACAGAAACCCAAGGGTTGCCATTTATATCTTTTTTCCAAATCCATCCACCATCCCAAGGCGGTCTTATAGCTTCTTGAGGAGTACCATGATAGGTTATTAATAAATTAAAAGTTTCTCCTTTTTTTAAAGGGTTCTTTACATATGCAATAGCTATATTACCATTGCGGTTAAAGTTTAAAGTGTCTACTTTAAAAGCCCCAAGTGGATTTGAAACAATTACAACTTGGTCAATAATTAATGGCTGTTGTAAATCAATTTGAATTTGCTTATTGTAATTTATAACATTTGCTTCCCAAACTACTGTTCCTTGTATTGTTTTTGATTCAAAATTTGGTAATACTGTTATGGCATACTTTTGAATATCAAACCAATCTCTATTTTCATTGAGACTTCCGCGTAAGGTGTCGGCTTTTGAAAAAGTAGATTGCGCTGAGGTAGTTAAACCTAAGAAAATGGTTGGAAGAAGGAAAGTAAGATATTTCATAAATACAAATTGATATATCTTATAAAAATAAGAAATAATTAAATCTGTTATAAAGTCAATAAAACGCTAATCCTTTTTTAACTTGTCTTTAAATACTTTTTCAAATTTCTCCAATTTTGGACCAATTACATAGCGGCAATAACCTTGATAGGTATTGCTATTGTAATAATTTTGATGATAACTTTCAGCGGAATAGAATTTTGTAAAAGGGGTTACTTCAGTAATAATTGGTTTATCCCAAGCTTTTGCTGCAGTCAGTTCCGCAATGTATTTTTCAGCTACTTGTTTTTGATGATCATTATGATAAAAAACAGCACTTCTGTATTGAGGTCCTACATCATTACCTTGTTGATTTGGAGTGGTAGGGTCATGTGTTTTCCAAAATACTGCTAATATATCATCCAAGCTTATTTTAGTGGTATCAAACACAATTTGACAAACCTCAGCATGTCCTGTTGTTTTATCACAAACCTGCTCATAAGTGGGATTTTCAATATGACCTCCACTATACCCACTGGTGACTTTTACTACGCCTTCAAGTCTTTGATAAATGGCTTCTGTGCACCAAAAACAGCCTGATCCTAAGGTGATGGTTTCGGTATTTGTCATATTTATATTATTTGTATTGTTATTGTTTTTCTTTTTGGATTGAGCGCAGGCTTCCAAACTCATAAAGGCTGTAATTATTAATAATCCTGATAATAATGGTTTCATAAATAAAATTGCTGTGTAATATTAAACAATCTAGTTCTATAATTGTTCAAATGTTGTTAATGTTAATTTAACTAAATTTGCTGCCTACTAAGAATTATGAGAGTTTACCCCGATAATGCCTTAAACCAACTTGAATTTGATAAAATAAATACTATTTTATTGGGGCATTGTCAAACCAATATTGGAAAAGAATTGGTAGCAGAAATGCGCATTCATACCCATTTAAAATATATTCAATCAGCTTTAAGCCAAACAGAGGAGTTTAAGTACATTAAAATAGCAAATCAATATTTCCCATCCGATTTTGTATTAGATATTAGAAAAGATCTTAAACTTTTGGGTATTCCTGGTGCGCAATTAACTGGTGAACAATGGTTATTGGTTAGACGACTAGCAGAACATACTGGGAATATTTATAAATGGTTTGATGCTGAACGTAAACATGCTTATGCCAATTTATATGAAGTAATCGGTGAAAGCTACTATGAAAAGTCGATCATTGAAAGTATTGATGATATTATTGATGAAAGAGGAAATGTAAAAGACAATGCGTCGGATGACTTAGCAAAAATCAGGATGCAATTGTATAAGAAGCGTCAGGAACTTAGACGCATTTTTGATAAAGTAATTCATAGGCTAGCTAAAGCTGGCTACACTGCAGATATTGATGAAAGTTTTAGTAATGGTCGAAGAGTTGTTGCTGTTTTTTCGGAATATAAAAGACAAGTAAAAGGTTTTTTACATGGTGAAAGTGATAGTCGTAAAACAGCATTTATTGAACCCGAAGAAACCATAGAACTTAATAATGAATTATATGGATTAGAGCAGGAAGAATTAAGAGAAGTGCAAAGAGTTTTAAGACAACTCACAGCACAACTTTCTCCATATTCATCTTTATTATTAGGTTACCTACAAATAGTGGGAATATTTGATTTTATTAGAGCCAAAGCAATTTTAGCGATTGAAATGAACGCTAATAAGCCAATCGTACAAAACAATGCCACTTCTCAATTAGTTGATGCTTATCATCCTTTATTATATTTATACAATAAGGTTTCTGGCAAAAAAACAATACCAGTTAATTTACATTTAGACGATGAGGCTAGGATTTTAATTATTAGTGGACCCAATGCAGGTGGAAAAACAGTTTCCATGAAAACTCTGGGGTTAAACCAAGTAATGATGCAAAGTGGATTGTTGGTTCCCATGAATCCAACCTCTCAAATGGGCATTTACAAGCAGTTATTTATACAATTAGGAGATACTCAAAATTTAGCTTTTGAATTAAGTACTTATTCAAGTCACTTAATGCATATGAAGCATTTTATTGAAAATGCCAATGGTAAAACCTTATTTTTTATTGACGAATTAGGGAGTGGTTCAGATCCACATTTAGGGGGTGCATTTGCCGAAGTTATTTTAGAAGAATTATCGCATAAACATGCACAAGGCATTGTAACCACCCATTATTTGAATTTAAAAGTAATGGCAAACCACAATAAAGGAATTGTAAATGGCGCAATGCAGTTTGATGAGGTAAAATTAGAACCTTTATATCAATTGGTGATTGGAAAGCCAGGTAGTTCTTACACTTTTGCTATTGCAGAAAGAATTGGGTTGCCTAAAAACTTAATTAATCGGGCTAGAAAGTTGGTTGACACACATCACTTTGAATTAGATAAATTATTAAATAGAACGGAACAGGATTTACAATTGGTACAACAGGAGCGTAAGGAATTGCATAAAAAGTTAAAAGAAAATGATGCCTTAAAAAACTCCCTTCAACAAATTTTAGATAAAGAAAAACATTATCAACAAATAACCTTACTTAAGGAACAAAACAGAGTCGCAGAGGAAAAATTTGCTTATAATAAGGATATGGAACGCCAATTAAAACAAATTGCGTTGGATTGGAAGAAAAGTGAAAAGAAAGAAGAGGTAATGAAAAATTTGTATAATTTATTATTTAAAAAGAATGATGCGATTGTTATTAATAAATTAGCAAAAAAAGTAGATAAAAATTTTAAAGAAACCAATGCACCAATCATAGTTGGATCAACAGTAAAGTTGAAAAAAAATTACCAAGTAGGGGAAGTGTTAGAAATAAAAGGGAAGCGTGCAATTGTAAAAGTAGGCCAGTTACCAATGAATATAGATTTAGTAGATTTACTGGTTGTGGAAAAAATTGAAGTTTCTGATCAGCAAAAAATAAAAGGAGATAAGTTGATAAAAAATAAAAAGAATTAAAATGATTCTAGACGATTTAGAAAATATTAAAAAATATACGAGTGTTCACCCAAGATTTGAGCAAGCTTTTGAATATTTAACCAAAACTAATTTTGAAGCTATTAAACCAGGTAAATATGAAATTGATGGTGATCAAATTTTTGCCATGGTAGTAAATGATGATGCAGTTGAAATGTTGAATTCCACGGCTGAATTTGAATGTCACAATAATTATATTGACATACAATATGTTTTTGGAGGGGTTGAAACGGTAGGCTATAAATCTCGTTTAACATGTGTGGAACCAAGAGGAGCATATGATGCTAAAAAGGACGTATTATTTTACGAGGATGCTCCAGATTTCTTTTTTAAACTTTACCCTGGTCAATTTGGAATCTACTTTCCAGACGATGTACATGCACCAATGATCGGAGAAGGGAAAATAAGAAAAGTGGTGATGAAAATTAAATCTAGCCTATAGCAATAATTTTGGCACGATATTTGAAGTTTAAACATTAATTAAAAAGTCTTTTTATGTCAATTAAACAGGTTGAAATGGTGTTGGCACCCAGAGAACCACATTATGTAGGTGATGGATTTAGAGTACATAATTTTATACCAAGTGGATATGGATTATCCATGCAAAGGATGGATCCTTTTATATTCTTAGATTATGCTGCAAAGTTTCACTTTCCCCCAAGTCCAATAAAGGCAAAAGGAGTTGGTGTTCACCCACATAGAGGTTTTGAGACAGTTACGATTGCATATAAAGGAAGTGTTGCACACCATGACAGTGGTGGGGGCGGTGGTGTCATATCAGAAGGAGATGTTCAATGGATGACAGCGGCCAGCGGTGTTTTGCATAAAGAATACCACAGTGATGAATTTAGTAGAACCGGTGGTGATTTTCAAATGGTACAGTTGTGGGTAAACCTTCCAGCGAAGGATAAAATGTCTACTCCAAAATATCAAGCAATTAGTAATGCTCAAATTCCTAAAATTCCAGTTCCTAACAATGGTGGATTTGTGGAAGTAATTGCTGGTTTACATGACGGAAATATAGGCGCAGCTATCACATTTTCACCTGTAAATATGCTGAATGCAAAATTGAATAAAGATGGAATGGCAGGTTTTAGTTTTCCAGTTAATTATAATACGTGTTTATTAGTAATTGAAGGTTCTGTTATTGTTAATGATACCGACGATGTTCCATTGGATCATTTTGCTTTATTTGCTAAAAACGGTGAATCATTTACTGTTAAAGCAACCGAAAATAGTATTGTCTTAATTTTATCTGGTGAACCTTTGAATGAACCCATCGCCTCTCATGGACCATTTGTAATGAATACAAGACAAGAAATAATGCAGGCTTTTGAAGACTATGAAAAAGGTAAATTCGGTGTTTTGGAGGACTAAGATTCAACATGAAATAATTATATTTGTATAAATAAATAAACAAAAATGAGATCTTTTTTAATAGCATCATTCGTTGTTTTTGGTTTAATCAGTTGTAAAGCACAAACTACTAATCCACAAACCGATATAACCAAAGTATTAAAGTTTACCAATGACAATTATAACATGGGTAAAATTATTACCGGAAAACCCACTGAATTTTCTGTTGAAATCGAAAATATCAGTGCTAGTCCAATAACATTAGATAATGTGATGGTAGGATGTGGTTGTACAAGTCCAAAATATACTAAAGGTCAGGTTATTGCACCTGGTACAAAAGCTTCTGTGGTTCTCGGATTTAATGGCAGTGCATTAGGGGCATTTACTAAAAGTGCAACTATCTTCTTTTCGGGTAACCTCACTAAGCAAGTGAGTTTTCATGGCGAAGGGGTTCAACCATAGCGTATAAAATTATATTATTGAAAGGTCATCCTAAGGGTGGCCTTTTTTGTTTCCAATCTATTCGAAAAAGCAAGCTTGGCGCATAAGGGAAACAAAAAAACCACGAAAAATCGTGGTTTTTAAACGGGTTGGCGGAGAGAGAGGGATTCGAACCCCCGGACCTGTAACAGTCAACGGTTTTCAAGACCGCCGCATTCGACCGCTCTGCCATCTCTCCGCGGCAAATGTAGGATAGGAAACCCAAATATGCAAAAAATATTGCCTTTTTATTATAGGTAACAATTCGCCTAATTAATTGAGTACTAACTATCTTTACAAAAAAGGAGCAAGTGAAAGAACTATCGGCTTTAAATGTATTTTTTTGGAAATATCGGTTCCGATTTTTCACAGGTATTTTATTGGTTATAGCAACCAATTACCTTGCTGTTTTGGCTCCACAAATCACAGGATATGTAGTGAGTTTAGTACAAGCAAAACTTCCAGGGGGGAAAGCTGTTACGAGTCAAAACCAGGATGTAATTGTATCCTTCATTTCAAAATTAAGTGACCACAATAAATTTAGTTTTTCGGCACTAATAACATTTTGCAGTATCACCATTTTAGCATTAGCAATTATAAGAAGCGTATTTATGTTCTTTATGCGTCAAACCATAATTGTAATGAGTAGACATATTGAATTTGATCAAAAAAATCAAGTATATGCGCATTATCAAAAGCTTGATACTGAGTTTTACAAAACACATAGTACTGGCGACTTGATGAATAGAATGTCAGAAGACGTGAGTAGAGTAAGAATGTATACCGGGCCATCATTGATGTATCTTATAAATTTAGTTTCACTTATTGGATTTTGTTTGTTCAATATGTTCAGTAAAGATGTTCTCTTAAGTTTATATGTACTGGCACCTTTACCCATTTTAGCGGTGACTATTTATATTGTAAATAGCATTATTAATAAAAAAAGTGAAGAAATTCAGGGTCAATTGTCTGATTTAACAACCAATGCGCAAGAATCTTATTCAGGCATTAGAGTTATTAAATCATTTGTACAAGAGTCGGCAATGTTAGGATTTTTCAAAAAGAACAGTGAACGCTATCGTAAAAATGCAGTGAGTTTAGCTAGGGTAGAAGCATTTTATACCCCTACCATGTCCTTAATGATAGGACTAAGTACTTTAATTACAATTTATTTAGGTGGAATGCAAGCATACCATGATCCTAGTAAAGTTGGTACAATTATAGAATTTGTCATTTATATTAACATGCTTACATTTCCAGTGAGTGCAATTGGCTGGACAGCAAGCATGATCCAAAGAGCAGCAGCTTCCCAAAAAAGATTAAATGAATTTTTAGCCATTGAACCAACGATTAAAACAAAAGACAATGCAAAAAATTTAGATAATATAAAAGGTTCCATAAATTTTGAAAATGTTGATTTTACTTATGTTCACTCCGGTGTAAAAGCATTATCTAATTTTAATTTGAATATTGAAGCTGGACAAAAAGTACTCGTACTAGGAAAAACTGGTTCAGGTAAATCGTCTATTGCGCAACTAATTACAAGAATGTATGATCCAACGAAAGGATTGTTAAAACTTGATGGAGTAGACATTAAAGATTTAAATGTTCAATCATTACGTAAGGTTATTGGTTATGTACAACAAGATGTATTTTTATTTAGCGATTCGGTGCATAATAATATTCAATTTGGATTGGAAAATTTAGCCAATAATGAGGACCTCATCATTGCTACAAAAACAGCAAATGTGTACAATGAAATTGAACAGCTTAACAATAAATTTGAAACATTCATTGGAGAAAGAGGGACTACTTTAAGTGGAGGACAAAAGCAACGTGTTGCCATAACAAGGGCCATTGTTAAGAAACCATCTATTTTTGTATTTGATGATTGCTTAAGTGCAGTAGATGCAAAGACCGAGCAATCTATTTTGAGTAATTTAAGTGCATACATCCAAGATAAAACAGCCATTTTTATCACCCACAGGATATTTTATAGCTTTAAATTTGATTTAATTGTGTACTTACAAGACGGCCAAATAGCAGAGTTGGGCACCCACGAAAGTTTGTTAGCTAAAAATGGACTTTATGCCGAATTATACCGAATCCAGCAAACCCAAACAGATCAATAGAAATATTTAATTTCAAAATTTCTATTTTTCAATCAATTTCTATATTTTAGAGATATAAATGATATAATTTTTATGGACAACGGGAATTTTGAACAGCAGGATAAGAAAATGGAGAGTGTTTATAGCACCAGAATCCGAGCAGGTAAAAGAAGAACTTATTTCTTTGATGTGAGAGCTACTAGAGGTAATGATTATTTTTTAACAATTACGGAAAGTAGAAAACGTTTTGACAACAATGGTTACGACCGCCATAAAATCTTCTTGTACAAAGAAGATTTTAATAAATTCTTAAAAGCGATAACTGAAGCCGTTGATTATGTGAAAACAGAATTAATGCCTGACTTTGATTTTGATGCATTCAACCATGATGATGCTGAATTTGATGGAGATGGAAATTTTGTGCCAAGAACACAAGATAATACAATAAAAACGGAAGTATCGCAAATAGTAAACAGCACTCCAATTGCAGCACCAGAACAGGAAATTGATCCTTCAACAATTACAGAAAAGAAACCTCTTGAAGCAAGAGACACACCTGCCAGTGAGGGAGATAATTTAAGTGGCGAAGAGGTTGATAAATGGTAACTAATTGTATTAATTACAAATATGTATATAATTAAAAGCCCGGTCAATTTGAACGGGCTTTTTTATGGTAATTTTTTTGTAATTTATAGCTGCTTGGTCATCCATATATCACATCCGCAATGACCACTATTTCCTAATGGTGCAGATATTCTTGTAAATCCTACTTTCTCGTAAATTGAAACCGCTTTTGCAAGTTCTGGCATGGATTCTATATACACCTGTGTATATCCATTTTGCTTGGCCCAATGCATTGACTGTTCCATTAATTGTTTTCCCAATCCAGTTCCTCGTGCACCCGCTTTTAAATATAATTTTACAAGTTCACAAGTTCCCTCAGGCAAATTTGCAGTAGGGTATATACCACAACCTCCCACTAATTCCTCATTTATGGTGGCTACAAAATAAAAGGCTCCTGGCGATCTGAATAACTCATATAAAGCATCGGTAGTAGGATCAAAATATACAGTTCCAGGTTTGTTGGCTCCAAATTCGGTCAAAGCATCTCTTATTACTTTTGCCAAAGCAATATTATCACTGGGTGCAATAGGTCGTATTTGAATATTAGCTGTCATGATTTTTAGCGCTGATTAAGCCTTTTTCCAAATTTTAAATTGATTAATTAATCCATTGGTAGATGCATCATGACCTTTCACTATTTCATCATTGCCAAGTTCGGGTAAAATTTTATTAGCTAATTGTTTACCTAATTCAACTCCCCATTGATCATAACTAAAGATATTCCATATTACACCTTGCGTATAAATTTTATGTTCATAACAAGCTATTAAAAAACCTAAGCTCTCGGGAGTTACTTTTTTTAACAAGAAAGAATTGGTGGGTTTGTTACCTGCAAATACTTTGAATGGTGCTAAAAATTCAATTTCCTTAGATGACTTATTCGCTGCAGTTAATTCAGCAATAACTTCATTTTGTGTTTTGCCATTAAGCAATGCCTCTGTTTGCGCAAAATAATTACTTAATAATTTATCATGGTGATCCCCAATTGGATTATGGGTTTGTGCAGGCGCAATAAAATCGCATGGTATCACCAATGTTCCTTGGTGAATTAATTGGTAAAATGCATGTTGACCATTGGTACCTGGTTCTCCCCAAATTACTGGTCCTGTTGCATAATTAACAGCAGTACCTTTTCTGTCAATATATTTACCATTGCTCTCCATATTGCCTTGTTGAAAATAGGCTGCAAAGCGATGCATATATTGGTCATAGGGTAGAATTGCCTCACTTTGTGCACCAAAGAAATTAGTGTACCATATTCCTAACAAAGCCATAATCACTGGAATATTTTTATCAAATGATGTTATTCTAAAGTGATTATCTGCATCATGTGCTCCTTTTAATAAACGTTCAAAATTGTCATACCCAATTGTTAAAGCAATTGATAAACCAATGGCACTCCATAAAGAATATCTTCCACCCACCCAATCCCAAAATTCAAACATATTTTTACTACTAATTCCAAAGGCATTAACAGCCTTTTCATTCGTACTTAATGCCACGAAATGAGTAGCAATATGCGATTCCTCCTTAGCGTGTTCTAAAAACCAATTTCGCGCAGTATGAGCATTGGTCATGGTTTCCTGCGTTGTAAATGTTTTTGAAGCAATTAAGAATAAAGTTTCATCAGCGTTTACTTTTTTTAAAGTTTCTGCTATATGCGTACCGTCTACATTACTTACAAAATGTACTTGGATACCTTGTACCCAATAAGGTTTTAATGCTTCTGTAACCATTACGGGACCTAAATCACTTCCTCCAATTCCAATGTTTACAATACTTGTTATTTTTTTACCTGTATATCCTTTATGTTCTCCACTATGAATAGAAGTACAAAAAGTTTTCATTTGTCTTAAAACTCGCTTAATTTCTGGCATTACATCTGCACCATCCACCATAACAGGAGCATCAGAAAAATTTCTTAAAGCGGTATGTAAAACTGCTCTATTTTCTGTTTCATTAATTGCATGTCCAGAAAATTGTGCATCAATTGCTTCTTTTAAATTACAATCATTTGCTAGTTGTAATAAAAGCTGTTTTGTTTTATCGGTAATAATATTTTTTGAATAATCAAATAAAATATCGGTTGTAGAAATGGAGTAATTATCAAATCTTTTCTCATCTGCCGCAAATAAATCTCGCATGTGCTTACGACTCATTTCATCTTCATAATGTTTTTTTAAAACAAACCAGGCTTGTGTCGTAGTTGGGTTAATTCTTTCTAACATGTCTTCTTCTTATTATTGTTTATGATTGCTTTAGTAATTATAATGTATTTATGATATCAATTGTCTTTGATAAATCTGATTCCGTGATATCTAAATGAAATACAAATCTTATTTGAGTAGGGGTCATCGCAATGGCTAAAATCCCTTTTTCTTTTAATGTATTAGCTAAACTTGTGGCAGTGTATTTTCCCGAGATTGTCGCTATAACTATATTGGTTTCCACAGGTAAAATGGAAGCTACAAAATCCTTCTTCTCTAACAGCTCAGATAGTATTAATGCATTTTTATGATCCTCTGCCAAGCGTTCTATATGATGGTCTAATGCATAAATTCCAGCCGCTGCTAAGTATCCAGCTTGACGCATGCCCCCACCAAAAACCTTTCTCCAACGTCTTGCTTTTTTGATAAATGTTGCCGAACCCACTAGAACACTGCCTACTGGAGCCCCTAAGCCTTTACTCAAACATATTGAAATAGAATCGAATATGTTACCATACTCAATGGCGGATTCTTTTTTATGAACAATCGCATTAAATAATCTAGCTCCGTCCAAGTGTAAAGGCAAATTATGGTCTTGGGCTACTTTTTTTATAGCTTTAAAGGATTCAAAATCATAACAAGCACCTCCACCTCTGTTACTGGTATTTTCTAAACTAATTAAACTTGTAATTGGCTTGTGAACGTCCTCGGGATTTATTCCAGCTAAAATATCTTCTGCATTTAAAATGCCCCTGTTGCCATGCAATAGTTTGACAGAACAACCTGAATTAAATGCAATACCGCCACCTTCATATTGATAAATGTGTGACAATTCATCACAAATTACTTCACCTCCCGCTTGTGTGTGGGTTTTAATAGCCAATTGATTGGTCATTGTACCGCTAGGACAGAATAAGCCTGCTTCCATCCCAAATTTTGCAGCTGTTATTCTTTCTAGGGAATTAATACTAGGATCTTCACCAAACACATCGTCCCCAACTGGTGCAGAATGCATAAATGCCAACATACCAGGCGTTGGCCTAGTGACGGTATCGGATCGGTAGTCAATCATATGGCGAAGATAAATCGAGAGGGGGGATTTACCTTATATTTAAGCGTTAAAATGACTAAATATTGTCCACAAAATGGGGTATTTTTAACCTATTTTTTAGGTTTAAGTCCTTCACAATCAATATTTGTAAATTTGAGGACAAAATAGTACCTTTGCAGACTGACAACACTATACTATTTTAGTGTTTCTTTCGTTATATACTTAAATAAATTCTTTGCATGAGGCAGCTTAAAATTGCTACACAGATTACCAACAGAGACTCTCAAGCGGTTGAAAAGTACTTACAAGAGATTTCTAAAATTTCAATGATTAATCCTGAAAGGGAAACCACATTGGCGCAACAAATTAAAATGGGCGATCAACGTGCATTGGATGAATTGGTTCAAGCCAATTTATGCTGCAGTTCATAATCTATTTAATTGGGATAGTCGTAAAGAGTTTATTGTTGCCATCAAAGTTGCAA
>JALQXE010000189.1 GCA_023263235.1 Sediminibacterium sp.
CTATTATTAAATTCTCATCATGATACGGTGAAAGCCAACAAAGGCTTTACATTGGATCCTTTTACGCCTATTGAAAAAGACGGCAAAATATTTGGATTAGGAAGTAATGATGCGGGTGGATGTTTGGTGAGTTTGATTGCCACTTTCTTATACTATTATGAACATACCAACCTGCCTTTTAACATAATATTACTCGCTTCTGCTGAAGAAGAAATTTCTGGAGTAGATGGTGTTGAGTTGATTTTACCTTTATTGCCAAAGATTGATTTTGGAATTGTAGGAGAACCTACTTTACTAGAAATGGCTATTGCAGAAAGAGGTTTGTTGGTGTTGGATGCAGTGGTGACCGGAAAATCGGGGCATGCGGCAAGAGAAGAAGGGGAGAATGCATTGTACAAAATATTGCCAGATATTGAATGGTTCAAAAATTACGAATTTGAAAAAGTATCTGAATTATTAGGCAAGGTTAAAATGACGGTGACGATTATTGAAACTGAAAACAAACAACATAACGTAGTGCCGTCAAGTTGTAAAATTGTAGTGGATGTACGTGTGAATGAGCTATATACTTTTGAAGAAATTTTAGCAACCATTAGCAATCATGTAAATGCGACGGTGACGCCAAGAAGTTTAAGAATGCGTTCTACAGGCATCGACTTGAACCATCCATTAATACAAGCTGGTACCGCTTTAGGAAAAGGCTACTATGGTTCTGTGACTACTTCGGATAAAGCATTAATGCCATTCCCTACATTAAAAATGGGGCCTGGTGATTCGGCAAGAAGTCATACTGCCGATGAGTTTATCTTTGTAAATGAAATAGAAGAGGGCATAAATACCTATATTCAACTAATTGAAAAAATGACTACACATGAGTAAGCTTTGGCAAAAAAATAATCAAGTAGCTAGTTCGGTTGAACAGTTTACAATAGGCAAGGATCAAGAGATGGACATATACTTGGCGGCCTATGATGTATTGGGTTCTATTGCACATACTACCATGTTGTCCGAAGTGGGATTGTTAACCAAAGAGGAACAAGTACAGTTAAAAAAGGCCTTGGTTGAAATTTATACATTAATACAAGCTGGTGATTTTAAATTAGGTGAAGGGGTAGAAGATATCCATTCACAAGTAGAGATGCTACTTACAGAAAAGCTGGGTGATATTGGAAAGAAAATTCATAGTGCAAGAAGTAGAAATGATCAGGTTTTAGTGGATTTAAAATTATTTTTGCGCGCCGAATTAATGGATTTAGCCGAATCTGTTCAATCTCTATTTAGTTTATTGCAAGCAAAAAGTGAACTGCATAAAAATGATTTATTGCCAGGCTATACGCATTTACAATTAGCCATGCCTTCCTCTTTTGGATTGTGGTTAGGTGCATATGCAGAGAGTTTAGTGGATGATATGACCGTTTTGCAAGCCGCTTACAATGTTGTGAATAAAAATCCTTTGGGATCTGCAGCTGGCTATGGCTCATCCTTTCCCATTAACAGAACAAGAACCACGGAGCTATTGGGTTTTGAAACCTTAAACTACAATGTGGTATATGCGCAAATGGGTCGTGGCAAGGCGGAAAGAATCACTGCAATGGCTTTAGCAAATTTTGCAGATACATTGGCTCGTTTAAGTATGGATGCTTGTTTATTTATGAATCAGAACTTTGGGTTTATAAATTTCCCAGAAGCACTAACAACTGGATCTAGTATTATGCCACATAAAAAGAATCCCGATGTTTTTGAACTCATCAGATCCTATTGCAACAGAATTAAAGCATTGCCTAATGAAATTATGATGATGACTACTAATTTACCTTCAGGCTATCACCGCGATTTACAATTATTAAAAGAGCATTTATTTCCTGCATTTCAACAGTTAAAAAATTGTATGGACATGGCATCTCTGATGATTCAAAATATGGAAGTGAAACAAGGGTTGTTGGAAGATCCCAAATATCAATTTTTATTTAGCGTGGAGGAAGTAAACAAATTAGTAAATGAAGGGGTGCCATTTAGGGATGCATACAAAAAGGTGGGCTTGGATATTGAAAATGGTACTTATACATATGCTACTAAAGTGGCACACACACATGAGGGTAGTATTGGTAATCTTTGTACTGCCGAAATTACAGCTGCCATGCATAAAGTGTTAAATAGCATGAATTTCGAAAAAGTTGAGCAACAAATAAATCATTTATTGAATAGCTAATTGTATTTTTGGCAACGCAATTCATTTTACATTGTGTACGCAAGAATATAAAAAAGACAAATTGAAACGAATATGAAAAAAGGATTAATATTTATTGGGATGATAGTAAGTATAAGCGCAATGGCCCAAACAAAGACAACTGCCAAAGGTGCTCCAATTACTAAGCCAAAGTTAGCTTTAACCTATACCGCAGCTAAGTTCCTTAAAACTACCAAGGATAGCGCTTCTTATGCTTTGGGATATAGAATTGCACAAAGTTTAAAGGGTCAGGATTTGCAAGATGTAAATTTTGAATTATTTATAAAAGGAATGGCTGCGGGAAAAATCGCCAAAACCGATATCCCAGATAGCTTATTAGATGTATGTATTAAAAACTACCAAGATAAAATGAGTCAAGAAAAAATCGCATTCAACAGAGCGACTGGAAAAGCGTTCTTAGAAGAAAACGCAAAAAAGCCAGGTGTTGTAAAAATGACAAATGGCATGCAGTATTTAGTATTAACCCCTGGAACAGGAACTGAGTATCCTACTTTAAAAAGTAAAGTTAAATGCCATTACCATGGCACTTTAATTGACGGTAGTGTGTTTGATAGTTCAGTGCAAAGAGGGGAGCCTATTACTTTTCCATTAAACGGCGTAATTAAAGGTTGGCAGGATGCTGTCCAATTAATGACAGTGGGCGCTAAATGGAGATTATTTATCCCAAGTGAATTAGCGTATGGTGAGCGTTCAGCGGGTCCTATGATTGGACCAGGTTCTACCCTAATATTTGATGTAGAGCTTTTAGGAATTGAATAAAAGCGGTTAAAATAGTAATTACACCCCCAAAATTGGGGGTGTTTTTATTGGTATTATGTGGTAATTTTGTGCTTCTCATTAAAGCAACAATTATGTTTAAAATAGCTTCCTTTTTATTGGCATTTGGTATAGTTCTATTTGCTTGTTCTCCTAACAACGTAAAAACCGATCCTGCCATTGTTAAAATAATGGATAGCGCAAAGGTTACTGGCGTTTTTGCATTGATGGAAAATGGATCGGGACAATTCACCATTACCAATTTAGCTGCTTACAAAGATTCGGCATATGCTCCTTTACATACTTTTTTTGCATTGCCAGCATTGTTGGCATTGGATAAAGGTTTAATAAGTCATGATGCTAAAACATGGGTATCATTTGACTCAGTAAACTATTATGAGGATTTAATTGCTAAGCTAGGAAGAGAAAGTATTGTTAAATCAAGAGACTCTTTACGTTATGGTAAAGGTATTATGACGGCAGATAGTACTAAATATTGGAACAATGGAAGTTTACTTATTACGCCAGACGAACAACTAGGCTTTATTAAAAAATTATATTTTAATGAACTGCCATTTCAAAAACGTTCTCAGGATATGTATAAAAAAATGATCTTGAGAGAGGATAATACAAATTATAGATTAAGTTATATTAAAGGGTTAGATACCACAAAAGGAAATACCTGGTATTTAGGGTACGTGGAAGAGAACAAACATCCTTACTTTTTTGTTTTATATACAAAATCAATTCAATCTAACGCTGTAATGAATGACAATGGGGCATTATTAAAAACAATTTTATTGCAACAAGGTTTTTTAAAAGGGGTTAGATAAAAGCACATCATTAGCATTATGCAACAATACTGTAATTCATTAACTGCTTATAATCGCTTTGTTACAAGAGCGGTAAAAGTGGGTAATTTGATTATTGGAGGAGGTAGCCCTGTCAAAATACAGACCATGACAACCACCGATACCATGGATACCGACAAAACAGTTGCTCAGGTAATTAAATGTATAGAGGCAGGTGCACAGTTGGTAAGGATTACCGCACCTAGTAAAAAGGAAGCGGAAAATTTAGCCAATATAAAAGCAGCGCTACGTGCAAAAGGTTATGACACACCATTAGTAGCCGATATTCATTTTACACCCAATGCTGCCGAAATTGCTGCTAAAATTGTTGAAAAAGTTAGGGTGAATCCCGGCAACTATGTAGATAAGAAAAAGTTTGAGCAAATTGAATATACCGATGCTGAATATCTTGAGGAAATTGAAAGGATTAGAGAAAAATTCACGCCCCTTGTGCTCATTTGTAAAGAACACGGAACGGCTATGCGTATTGGAACCAATCATGGTTCATTGAGCGATCGCATTATGAGTAGATATGGTGATACAGCGAATGGGATGGTTGAAAGTGCTATGGAATTTTTACGTATTGCAAGATCATTGGATTATCATCAAATTATTTTAAGTATGAAATCCAGTAATCCGCAAGTAATGGTACATGCATACCGATTATTAATACAGCAAATGCAAAATGAATTCGGTGAATCTTATCCTTTGCATTTAGGCGTTACAGAAGCTGGAGACGGAGAGGATGGTAGAATTAAAAGTGCAATTGGTATTGGCACTTTATTAGAAGATGGTATTGGTGATACTATAAGGGTAAGTTTAACGGAGGATCCGGAATTAGAAATTCCCGTGTGTAGAGATATTGTGAAAAGATACAATGGACGTGATAGTGAACCAAGTTCTAGCATTTCTCCAATTGTACATTTAAATTATAATCCCTTTGAGTACAAAAAAAGAAAAACGCATACAGTATCCAATATAGGTGGCAATAACGTGCCTGTTGTGATAGCCGATATGAGTCATTTGACAGGTGTAAATGCTTCTTCTTTAAATGCAATAGGATATCAATACAATGAATCTACCGACAAGTGGAATATCGCAGATGCGGCTGCTGACTATATTTTTCTTGGAAACCACAAGTTGGATTTTGAAATACCAGGTACCTTGAAAGGAATTTTGCATCATGAAAAATGGTTGGAAGTAGGAGATGATCATAAATATGCGCCCATTTTTAATGCTGATGTTTTCATAAATGCAAGCGGCAAAAGTAATACTATAAACTTTGTTGCGCTAGATGCTTATAGTACAAATTCAAATATTTCGGATGAGCAAATACTACAAATTGCAAAAGATAAAACCGTTGTATTTTGTATAAGTAGTGAATTGGTAAACGCAATGCAGGCTGTAAGACGTATGATTGTAAAACTTAATGAATTACAAGTTACCAATCCTGTTGTTTTAGTAACCGATAGTAAAGGGACTACTACCGACGAGCATTTAATTCACTTTGCAACTGAAACCGGTGCATTATTTTTAGATGGAATGGGCGATGGTATTTGTTTAGGAGTGGATGCTACTTTATATCCAGCTTTGTCAAAAGATTTTGGACAGGTTTCCGGTAGAAATTATGTTCAAAATAATTCACTAGAGCAGTTTTTAAATGCAACCGCGTTTGGAATTTTACAAGCTACAAGGACTAGGATATCTAAAACTGAATATATTTCTTGCCCAAGTTGTGGAAGAACTTTATTTGAATTACAAGAAACCACTGCTAAAATTAGAAAAGTAACCAATCATTTGAAAGGCTTGAAAATAGCTATTATGGGTTGCATCGTAAATGGCCCTGGTGAAATGGCTGATGCGGATTTTGGTTATGTGGGAAGTGGGGTAGGAAAAATTACTTTGTATAAAGGAAAGGAAGTAATGAAACGTAATATTGATAGTGAGGTGGCCGTGGACGAGCTCATCCAATTGTTAAAGGACAATGAAGTATGGGTGGATCCTCAATAATGGAATAAAATTTAATTATGTATTTTGTTGTTTATAGTTTGCTTTATTTAGTTTCGCTTTTACCCTGGCGTGTGCTATATTTTTTTAGCGATTTTGTAGCTTTTTTCTTAAAGCATGTTATACAGTACAGAGTTAATGTAGTACATCAAAATATAGCTATTGCTTTCCCACAAAAATCTGAAAAAGAAAGAAGGCAAATTGCAAATAGCTTTTATCAGCAGTTTACCGATTCATTTATTGAAACCATAAAATTGCTATCCATTTCTGATAAAACTTTTCAAAAACGATTTACCTCCAATGTAGAAGTCTTAAATGATTTATATGCTACCGGCCAATCGGTACAAATTATGGCTGGACATTTTTTTAATTGGGAATATGCTAATTGGGGAGTAGCTAAATATGGAAAGTAT
>JALQXE010000083.1 GCA_023263235.1 Sediminibacterium sp.
TTTATGTGCATTGAATTAATGTTGAATGCAGTAAACCTATTGTTGGTGGCCTTTTCAAAAATGCATCATGGTGCTGCGTTGCAATTATCACCGACAAGTACTGCTGGCATCGACGCTCAAATTTTTGTATTTTTTATCATGGTGGTAGTAGCGGCAGAGGTTAGTGTAGGCTTAGCAATTATTGTAATGATGTATAGAAATACACATTCTACAGATATCAATTTCTTAAATCGATTAAAGAATTAATTCATTTCGCATGAAACTAATAATAGGATTTATAGTATTATGGCCACTCATTGGATTTTTATTCAACGGGTTGGGACGTAACATTTGGAATAAGAAAGTAATTGCATATAAAGCAACTGGCTATATAGTAATGTCTTTTATTTTTAGCATCCTTACATTTTTAAATGTACAATCTAAAGGTGCTATTACAGTACATTACTTTGATTTCATTAATACTGCAGGATTTAAAATTCCTTTTGACTTGAAAGTGGATGCGCTTTCAAGCTTGTTTTTATTAGTCATTACAGGTGTGGGATCTTTAATTCATCTATATTCTACAGCGTATATGAAGGACGAAGAAGCACCTCATTACGCACGTTACTTTGCCTATTTAAATTTATTCGTATTTAGCATGTTGTTGTTAGTGTTAGGGGACAACTATGTAATTATGTTCATTGGTTGGGAAGGCGTAGGACTTTGTTCATATTTATTAATTGGTTATTGGTTTACCAATGCGACTTATAATTATGCAGCAAAGAAAGCCTTTATCATGAATCGTATTGGCGACCTTGGGTTTTTATTAGCCATTTTCTGGTTAATTGTTAAACTTGGAACTGTAAGTTATGGTAGTGTTTTAACAGCAGAGAGTTTGGCTAAATTGTCTACTACCGACATCACGGCAATTACCTTGTTATTATTTGTTGGTGCAATGGGTAAGAGTGCTCAAATACCATTATATACATGGCTTCCCGATGCGATGGCTGGCCCAACACCCGTTTCAGCATTGATCCACGCTGCCACCATGGTTACGGCAGGCATTTATATGATTACGCGTTCTAATATTTTATTTAGCGCGAGTGAATTAACGCAACATGTTGTTGCCATTGTGGGTATAAGTACTGCATTGCTTGCAGCAACTATTGCAATAAAACAAAATGACATTAAAAAAGTATTGGCATACTCTACGGTAAGTCAACTAGGATATATGTTTTTAGGTTTAGGAGTAGGTGCATATTCCGGTGCTGTTTTTCATGTTATAACGCATGCCTTTTTTAAAGCTTTATTATTCTTAGGAGCTGGTTCGGTTATACATGCTATGCATCATGAGCAAGATATTCGTAAAATGGGCGGATTAAAATCCAAACTACCTATTACGCATATTACTTTCTTAATTGGTTGTATTGCCATTGCTGGTGTGCCTCCGTTTAGTGGCTTCTTTTCTAAAGATGAAATATTAGCTGCTGCCTTTGCAAAAAATCCAATCTATTGGGGTTTAGGGGTAATAGGAGCGGCAATGACTGCTTTTTATATGTTCCGCTTATATGCAACTACTTTCTTAGGACAGTTTAGAGGCACAGATGAACAAGCACATCACTTACATGAAAGTCCAAGCGCAATGACATTGCCATTAATTTTACTAGCTGTTGCGAGTGCCATTGCGGGTGCCATTGGTATCCCAGCATTAATGGGTGGAAATCATTGGTTGTCACATCAATTAGTTCCTATTATTGGTGAAACGAAAGAAGTGGCTTTGTCACATTCAACAGAATGGGCATTAATGGGTGCTTCGGTAGGCATTGCTATTATTACATTATTAATTGCAATTAACCGTTACAAGCGTCAAGCAGACGAAATGCCGCAAACTGCATTGGGTAAATTCTTATACAACAAATGGTATGTTGATGAATTGTACAATGCTGTCATTGTTCAACCACTCAATAGATTCGCAGGATTCTTAAAAGAGGTTATTGAAAAAAATATAATTGATGGTGCGGTGAATGGCACAGGTAAAATTGTACAATATAGTGCTCGAAAAATAAGATTGGTACAAAATGGTCAGGTTGGTTATTATATCTTATTTATTGTTTTGGGTATCATAGTACTTTTTTTGTGTTGGTTCAATGATATTACCATCACCCGATTCTTTACTAATTTGATTAAATAAATTTATAGCAACAATGTTATTACTTTCAACTTTATGTATTCCGTTTATCGCAGCCATTATCTTGCTGTTTGTTAAACATAATGAAAAGGCAAATTACGTTGCTATTGCAAGTAGCGGTGTAACTATGGCGCTTGCATTTAATATAGCATATAACGGTGCAGCGAATTTTGATGCAGATTGGATTTTAAGTATTAATGCAAGATTTGTATTATCGGTTGATGGCTTAGCTAAAATTTTAGTTTTATTAACTGGCATTAGCTTTCCAGCTATTTTAATTGCTACCTCAAAAAATGAGATAAAAAATAGAAATCAATTTTTGTCATTAATGTTATTTACCCAAACAGGTTTATTGGGTGTATTTTTAGCAGGAGATGCTTTATTGTTTTATTTCTTTTGGGAACTGGCTTTAATACCTGTTTATTTTTTATGTTCTATTTGGGGTGGAGAAAAACGTATTGCAATAACATTTAAATTTTTCATTTATACCTTCCTAGGTTCCTTGTTTATGCTAATAGGTATCATATTAGTATATTCAAATACACCCGATCATAGTTTTTTGATTGAATCATTTAAGCACGCTAGTTTAACCAATGGTCAACAATTGGCTGCCTTTGCTCTTTTCTTTACAGCCTTTGCAATTAAAATGCCTATTTTCCCTTTACATACTTGGCAACCGGATGCTTATGAACAGTCACCTACTGCGGTTACAATGGTATTAAGTGCAGTAATGGTAAAAATGGGTTTATATGGAGTTATTAGATGGCTAATGCCATTGTTTCCTGCTGCATTTGCAAGTCACGAAAAATTCGTTGTCGTTCTTTCTTTGATAGGCGTGATATATGCATCATTTATTGCCATTCGTCAGGACGATGTAAAAAGATTAATTGCTTATTCTTCCATAGCGCATATTGGTTTAATGAGTGCGGCTATATTTACTAACACTACAGTTGGAATGCAAGGTGTTTTCATTCAATTATTTTCACATGGTATAAATGTTTTAGGACTTTGGATTATAGCAGATGTAATTGAGCAACAAACAGGCACTAGATCAATGAATACTTTGGGAGGTCTTGCTAAAAAGCAACCTACCTTAGCAATTTTATTGGTTGGATTTGCTTTTGCTAATATAGCATTGCCTTTAACCAATGCATTTGTGGGAGAGTTTTTAATGTTTAATGCAATTTTCCAATTCAATCCTTGGATGGCTGCTTTTGCAGGTGTGAGTGTAGTATTGGCTGCTATTTATACTTTAAACATGGTTCAAAAGGTAGCATATGGTAATGTAAGTGATGCTACTAATTTAATGCAAGCACCCAATAAAAGTGCACAGTTTGTATTAATTGTTTTATTGAGTATTGTTTTTGTAACTGGAGTATATCCTCAAGTGTTATTTAATATCACATCGGATACCTTACAACAATTGTTTGTCAAATAATTAAATGAATTAGTAATGAATGCTATAATTGTATCTACTTTATTGGGGGTTATCATGATGTTTGTTTCTTGGGGAACAAGCAGTCAAAAATTGCAAAGAAACATTGGCTTAGTGGGCATGCTCATTTTAATTGCAGCAAATGTTGCACAATTAAATGGATGGTTGTCTGTTAATTTTGATACCAAAGGAATGTTGGCATTTAATCCCATTGGTTTATTTGTAAACACAATTTTATTTTTAATCACATTTATATATTTGTGGATTAATGGAGAAGAGTTAGATAAAATAGGCAAGCATACAGCCGATTATTATGCCATTTTCTTTTTCATTTTGTGTGGTGTTAGCATTCTAACCTCATTTAATAACTTATTAATGTTATTTATTGGTATCGAAATTTTATCTATACCATTGTATATTTTAACGGGTGCCGACAAAAAGAATTTATTTAGCAATGAAGCCTCTTTAAAATATTTTTTAATGGGCTCATTTTCTACTGGCATTTTATTATTAGGCATTGCATTTATATATGGCGCTACAGGAAGTTTTCATTTAACGATGCCAGTGTTAAATCCTGTAAATAAAATGCCGGTTCAGCATTTCTTGATGTCTGCAGGTTTATTGTTATTGTTTGTCTCCATGAACTTTAAAGTATCGGCTGCTCCTTTTCATTTTTGGACACCCGATGTGTATGATGGAGCTCCAACCGTGTTTACCCCATTTATGGCAACAGTGGTAAAAGCGGCTGGATTTGTTGCCTTTATTAAAGTTTTTGAAGTGCAAAGAATTGCCATTGGATATACAACATGGATCATTATTTTGCCTTTTGTAATCATATCAACCTTATTAGTAGGAAATATAACCGCGGTGTTTCAACGTAGCGTAAAAAGAATGTTAGCCTATTCTAGTATCGCGCAAGCAGGTTTTATGTTATTTGCTTTATACGGGAATTCTATATTCAACAATGAAGCACTTATTTTATACATCGTTGCTTATTCTTTAGCCACCATTGGTGTCTTTGCTGTTTTAATTAAAATGAAAGATTACAGTATTGAATCTTTTAATGGACTTGCAAAACAATATCCTGTATTGGCTTTCCTTACTACCTTATTTTTATTTTCATTGGCAGGTATTCCGTTAACTGCTGGATTTTTTGCCAAGTATTATATGTTAAATGCAATATTCACTGCGGGTGCAGGCATATGGTTATTAATTATAGCTATCTTATTTGCTGCGGTGAGTGTTTACTATTATTTTAAAGTAGTGCAAGCAATGTATTTTGTAGATGGAACACCGGCAATTCATTCTATCGAAAAAAATTATGAACGAAAGCTATGGGTAATAGCAATCATCTTATTGGTGCTTGGTGTATTTCCCGGTTTATTGTTCAATTATCTATACTTTTAGCCGTTCTTCAAATACTAGCGCCTTCAAGGCACTATTTGTTTAATCTGCCCTACCTTTAGGCTTATAAACACCAAATAATGACTATTCAGGATTCATTTGTATTGGCATGGAGAACAGTAAAGGGCAATAAATTAAGAACCGGCATTACGGTTGCCATTATTGCATTTGGTATCATGGCCTTGATTGGAATTATTACTGCTATTTCTGCAATGAATCAAAGTTTAAAGGAAAACTTTTCATTTATGGGCGCCAATGCCTTTAGCGTGCGCTATAAGGAATTAAATGCCCGAATGGGAGGCCCTAATCAAGGTGACGATTTTGAGAAAACAAAAAAGGGTCAAAAAGAAAAAAAATCAAACTTAGGCAAGCCCATTAGAATTGAAGAAGCAACTTATTTTAAAGAGCATTATGGTTTTTCACGCGCTATGGTTAGTATTTCAAGAAGAGGAAGTGGAAATAATGAGCTACATTATAAAGACAAAAAAACAAATCCTCAAGTAAGTTTAATGGGTGGGGATGAAAACTTTTTGGCAGTAAATGGGTACTCTTTATCTACTGGACGTAATTTAAATAATGTAGATATTGAATCGGGTCGTAATGTTTGTATGATAGGAAGTAATGTTGCAGAAAAATTATTCCCCAGTAAGCCTGAATCTTGTGTAGATAAAATCATATTAATACAAAGCAAGCCATACCGTATCATTGGATTATTAAAATCAAAAGGTTCTAGTGCGATGTTGCGTCAGGACGATATTGCAATTACATCTATTAAAAATGTAAGACAATACGAAAATGCCAATCCTTCTTATTCTATAGGTGTCATGGTTAATAATGTAACAGAGTTGGACCCTGCCATTGGAGAGACCATTGAGCAAATGAGAAAAGCAAGAAGGTTAATACCAACAGAAGCAGACAACTTTGTGATTGATAAAAGTGACAAATTCGCTGAAATGTTTATTGGCTTTTTAGCGGGAATAAGTGGGGCAGCGGGTGCGATTGGTATGATTACATTAATTGGTGCTGCCATTGGACTTATGAATATTATGTTGGTGGCAGTGAGTGAAAGAACAAGAGAAGTAGGTTTGATTAAAGCTATTGGAGGAAAGAAAAAAGATGTTCGTCGTCAGTTTTTATTTGAAAGTGTTTGCATTAGTTTATTAGGTGCATTTTTTGGTATTATATTGGGCGTTGGCGTAGGAAATTTATTCAGCTTAATTTTAGGCACTGGTTTTGTAGTGCCTTGGTTCTGGGTAATTACAGGTATTGTAATTTGCTCTATAGTTGGTTTGGCTGCAGGCATTTACCCAGCTATGAAAGCCGCATCATTGAATCCGATTAACGCCTTGCGGTATGAATAGACTTTATTCATACAATTAGAAATTAATACATACAGCCTCTCGATCTTAAAACGCTGTAGCTGTATTCATTTTTAATCCCATTCAATTTCAGGTTAAGCCAGTAAAGCAAAAGGCCCGCAATGCGGGCCTTTTGCTTAGAACTTTGTAATAAATTACTTAGGGTCTAAAATATGCTTGATGCGATCTTGTAAATCATCAAAGTGGTTTACAGTGTTTGCGTCAGTAAAGCTTCCTTTACTTGCTTGTATGCTACTCGCTAATTTTTTCAATTGCGCTTTGGCTTCAGAAACAACATCGGTATTTTCAACATCTACAGATGGTAACCCCATTCTGCCCATTGCGGATGCAGCTGCTGCAGCATTTGCATCAGGATGAATAATGTCTTCTAATTGTGCTACGTATGCTTTTTGCAAGTTACGACGGTAAACATCGGTAGCTTGTTTAGATGATAATTCAGCAAAGATGCCTTTGCGAGTATCTTCCATCATGTCATGTAAAGAATAAGTGGCGTTGCCATATCTTGTAGCGCTAGTTGTTAAACGATACAGACGGTCTTTATTCAATAAACTTCTCAAAACATTTGTTTGAATACTTTGTAAACGTTCATTGGCAACTGGATTAGATATTTTATTTAAAATATTATTATCTAACAACCATTTAGGTGTTGCAAACAATTGGGTTTGTAGGAAATTCATTGCAGCCTTTTGTGTTGCAACTGGAGTTGGCGTGTATACGTCACCCACTTCTTCGATGCTTTTAAATGTTTCATTTACCCCGCCAATATTTTTTACAACATGCCCCATGTATCTGTTAAACTGAGTTGCTAATTGACCATACATGTCATTAAGGTTTTCATAACGATCGCCTTCTTCTTTAGTCCACTCTGGTAAATTTTTAATGATTACTTGCAAATTTTTAATACCGTACTCACTTGCTTTCACCGCGTTATCACTTAAGTCCTCAGACTGAGCGCGTGGATCGGCATTATAACCTTCGCCACCAAACCAAACTCTATCTGATTTACTTAAAGCATCTACTATCCATTTGTTGTTGATTTTTTTATCTGCTTCATCGCCAACACCAGTGTAGGTATAACCCCATTTAATAGCCCACTTGTCATAATCACCAATACGCGGGAATAAGCCAGATTGGCTAATATTATCTTCTGGTTGTGCTACATAGTTGAAACGAGCATAGTCCATAATAGATGCAGTATGTCCATTCGCTTCTACCCATTGCTTATCTCTTAATTTTTCAACAGGAGTTTTGCTACTGCTACCCATATTATGTCTTAAACCCAATGTGTGTCCTACTTCGTGAGATGAAACAAAACGAATTAAATTTCCCATTAATTCATCATCGAATTTCATTTTTCTGGCTGCAGGATCTACCGCTGCTGTTTGAATCATGTACCAATCGTGTACTAAATTCATAACATTATGGTACCACCCAATATGGCTTTCTAAAATTTCACCACTGCGTGGATCGTGTACGTTTGGTCCGTATGCATTTTCTGTTTCAGAAGCAAAATAACGAACTACAGAATAACGCGCATCTTCTAGGCTCATGGTGGTGTCATTTTCTGGCCACTCTTTACCTACAATTGCATTTTTGAAACCAGCTTTTTCAAAAGCTTTTTGCCAATCGTTGATACCTAAAATAAGGTGCTTGCGCCACTGCTTAGGTGTTGCAG
>JALQXE010000104.1 GCA_023263235.1 Sediminibacterium sp.
CCATAATACTATAAATCCTATTATTAGTTTCATGCGAAATGAATTAATTCTTTAATCTATTTAAGAAATTGATATCAACCGAATGTGTATTTCTGTACATCATTACTATAATTGCCAGTCCAACACTTACTTCTGCAGCAGCCACTACCATTATAAAAAATACAAAAATTTGAGCGTCAATGCCGGCAGTGCTGCCAGGCATTAATTGCAAAGCAGTACCATTATGCATTTTTGAAAATGCAACCAATAAAAGGTTTACAGCATTTAACATTAATTCAATACACATAAAAACAATGATTGCATTGCGTCTTGTAAGCACCCCCACCACACCAATGCTAAATAATGTTAAACAAAAGAAGATATAATATTGAATTGGCATACCAAGATTTTTTATGAGTTTTTAATTTCTTTTTGTTATTATTTTTTTCCAATGATTACAGCGCCCACCATGGCACTTAAAAATAGTACGCTACTAATTTCAAATGGCAAAACATAGTCATTAAATAAAGCCTTACCTAGTGGATGTATTAAACCAATGGTTCCTTCTTTCATTAAAACCTGCTTTCCTTCAAGCTGTGTAGTTTGTTTTACCAAGGCTATTAAAAGCGTTAATAAACTTCCGCCCGACAAGACCCCAATAAATTTAATGATCATTTTTTTCTGTGGTTCTTTGTCTGACTTAACATTCATTAACATGATTACAAATAGGAACAATACCATTATGGCTCCGGCATAAACAATAATGTTTACAATGGCCAAGAATTGAGCATTTAATAATATGTAGTGGCCCGAAATGGCGAAGAACACCAATATTAACCACAATACACTATGAATGGGATTCTTGCTTACCAATACCATTACAGCACTCACAATGGCAAATGCCGATAATGCGTAAAATAAAATTTCTAATGTATTCATAATCAATTAAGCTTCTACTCCTTTAGCCTCCGCAAAAGCAGCTGCTTCTGTCTTTGGATTTGGAATTAATAAATCTGATTTCCCATAAATAAAACCTTTACGCGTATAATTTGCTGGTGCAAAAGTTTCACTTAAATAAATAGCATCTTTAGGACAAGCATCTTCGCACAAGCCGCAGAAAATACAACGCAACATATTAATCTCATATTTTGCTGCATACTTTTCTTCTCGGTATTTATTTTCTTCTCCATCTTGTCTCTCTGCCGCTTCCATCGTAATGGCTTCTGCAGGGCAAGCCACAGCACACAATCCACAAGCAGTGCAACGCTCACGGCCTTCTTCGTCTCTGTTTAAAACGTGTAAACCTCTAAATACAGGACTAAATTCACGCTTCTCTTCGGGATAACGAATAGTAGGTTGCTTCTTAAACATGTGACTAAATGTAATCATCATGCCCTTGATAATATTAATCAAATACAAACGCTCCCAAAACGTCATCGGTTTTCGGCTTACAGCTTGTGCTTTGTTGGTTAATGCTTGCATGGTATTTAAAAATCTTTTTTTTTAATATTATAGTTTTGCGAGAATTACGGCACCCGTTAATAACATATTAAATAATGCCAGAGGAATTAAAGTCTTCCAACCCAATCCCATTAATTGATCGTAACGGAAACGTGGAATTGTCCAACGAATCCACATAAATAAGAATATAAATAATACAATCTTAATTAATAAAGTACCCACACCAATCATAGCTGCTATATTAGGAGCCACAGTTGATTCATTAAAGAACGGCAAGTCGTAGCCACCAAAATACATCGAAGCCATAATGGCACTACTCATAATCATATTAATGTATTCGGCGAACAAATAAAATCCCAATTTCATGGAAGAATATTCCTGATGGTATCCAAAGTTTAATTCATTCTCTGCTTCTGGTAAATCAAACGGTGTTCTATTACATTCTGCCATTGCTGTAATAAAGAAAATTAAAAAACCTAATGGCTGATAAACAATATTCCACCAGTTTCCTTGCACTTGTTGCTCCACAATTGTTTTTAAACTCAATGAGCCCGTTGTCATTAATAAAGCAATTAATGCCAATCCCATTGCTAATTCATAACTAATTGCTTGTGATGCAGCGCGCAAAGCAGACATTAATGAAAACTTATTATTAGAAGCCCAACCACCAATCATGATTCCGTATACACCCATACTCACCACTGCAAATACATAGAGGATTCCAATATTTACATCTGCAATTTGCAATTCAATGTGCCGTCCAAAAATATCAATAGCACTTCCCCATGGAATAACCGCACATGTCATTAAACTAGCTGTCATCGCTAAACCTGGGCCTAAAATAAATAACCACTTATTGGCCGCATTGGGAATAATTTCCTCCTTCATGATTAATTTTAATCCATCTGCTAAAGGTTGCAATAATCCAAAAGGACCAGCACGACTCGGACCAGGACGATCTTGTAAAATAGCTGCCACTTTACGCTCAGCAAAAGTGGTATATAAAGCAATGCCTAAACTAGCTAAAACAATAATGGCAATCATTATTAATTTTTCGATAAGAAAGGCTAAGTCAAGTGAAAGAATAGTCATGCTATAATTATTTGTAGATATAAGTTGTATTTGCTAGTAGATGGTGCTTTATTAATTTTAATTTTCAAAAGTATCTCCATGAGAAGGACCTTGAATTTTACCTAAATGAACCGTAGGCTTATTCACTTCACTCTCATCATGAATATCCATCAATAAATGTGGTGCTCTTCCGCCATTGACAGCTAAAAATGTTTCATTTGGTTTTGTCATACCCACATTACCTGCATAATGGCCTTGAGAAATTACGGAAGCGCGGCTAATTGCACGTGGACCTTCAATTACCCAATCACTAGCCTCTTTTTTATCAAAACGACAAGTATTACAAATCCATCCATGTTTACCATCGGGCGTATCTTCAATTTCACCCCATTCATCTTTACGTGCTGTTACTCTATAAACTTCATCGCCTCTATTCCATAATGTTACACGGCCTGAACAAGTTGGACAATCACGGTGCGCATCCATTGGCTTTAAAAACCAAACACGATTTTTAAATCGGAATGTTTTATCGGTTAATGCACCTACAGGACAAACGTCAATTACGTTGCCAATAAATTCATTGTCTAAGCTCTTTTCTATATGTGTTGCAATTTCTGCGTGATCTCCTCTGTCTAATATTCCATGCATACGCTTATTGGTTAATTGATCGGCAGTGAACACGCAACGATAACATAATATACAACGCGTCATGTGCAGTTGAATATTTTTACCTAAATCATGCTTTTTGAAAGTTCTCTTTTGAAATTCAAATCTTGTTTTTGATTTGCCGTGATCAAAACTTAAATCTTGCAAATGACATTCGCCCGCTTGATCACAAATAGGACAGTCTAATGGGTGATTTAATAATAAAAATTCTACCACACCCGCGCGCGCGTCAATTACTTTTTCACTTGTAATATTTTTTACTTCCATTCCATCCATCACAGTGGTACGACAAGATGCTACTAACTTAGGCATGGGACGAGGGTCTTTCTCCGAGCCTTTTGATACTTCTACCAAACAG
>JALQXE010000022.1 GCA_023263235.1 Sediminibacterium sp.
AGCTAATCTTAGTAGTTGCATTTTCATTTAATAAAGTACGCGCTTTGATTGCAGCGTCCATATTAATTTTCATGGTCAAGTAAAAATGCGGTGCAGTAAATAAGCTTTCACTTAAACGCTTCGCGATTACTTTACGCATTTGTGAAACTGGCGTATCAACAAAGCTTACGGTACCAGCCGGCACAAAGCTTGCAGATGCTGATAATCCAGCAGAACTAGCTGTTGGTGCTGCAGGAGTATAGTTTTCCAAATCAGTTCTGGTGATTCTTCCATTTTCTCCTGTCCCTTTCACATATTTTAAATCGATTCCTTTTTCAGCAGCAATTTTCTTAGCCAGTGGAGATGCAAAAATGCGTCCCTCATTTACTACCTGAGCAGGAGCAGATGTTGTTGGCGTTGAAGCAACAGGCGCAGCAGCAGTTGTTGCTGTTGCAGCAGGTGCTGCAGCTAATGCAGTACTACCTGTTTTTAATCCTTTAACAATAGCGTCTATATCCATTCCTTTCTTTCCAATAATGCAAAGCAAATCATTTACTAAAATCTTTTCTCCTTTCTGCGCGCCTTGATATAATAAAACACCATCCTTGTAAGATTCCAATTCCATGGTCGCTTTATCGGTTTCAATATCGGCTAACACTTCCCCTTTTTTAACCGTATCCCCCACTTTTTTTTGCCATCCAGCAATAACACCTTCCGTCATTGTATCACTTAAACGTGGCATCAAAACCACTTCTTCCATTTTTGTGTAATCAACTCCACTTTCTGCACTTGTAGAAGCATGAGCTGGTGCAGAAGTTTCGGTAACGGGAGCGCTTACAGCGACAGGCGCAACATTAGCTCCACTAATTAATGCGCTAATATCTTCGCCCTGTTTGCCAAAAATGGCCAGTAAATCATTTACTTGTAATTTTCCACCACGAGGTGTACCAATATGCAATAACACACCATCTTGATAACTCTCAAGTTCCATGGTTG
Source organism: Sediminibacterium sp. (assembly GCA_023263235.1). The sequence continues at coordinate 976 of JALQXE010000022.1, forward strand.
CTTTATCCGTTTCAATCTCGGCTAATAAGTCACCTTTCTTCACGGTATCTCCCACTTTTTTATGCCATGCTGCTATGACACCTTCGGTCATTGTATCGCTTAAGCGGGGCATTAATATAACTTCTGCCATAAGTAAAAGGCTGTTTTGTAATTGAGACGTGAAAATACATCAAAATTGGTTTTTTTCCCACCCATAATGCCAATTTTTGAGCAAATGGGGGTAAAAGCAAAGCATTTTTGCGAAAACGATGCCACTAGGATTAAACTTAGTATAATTATTGCCCCTGCGCCAAGCTGTAGGCTTTTTTATCACCCCACATACTCAAGATTTCAACAGAACTAATTTGAAAATCTTTTGAGAGTGCACTGTAAAGATTAATAATGTCTCCCTGAGAAAGGGCTTTACTGGCATCCGTCTCAAAACGCAATCTAAATTGATTCACCAAATTGGTATAAACAGACCCTGTTGGCCATACTTGCGTTCCTCGATTTGAAATTATAATTAATTTTAAATCTTCCGTTTCATGCTTACTAACTATTTGCGCAATTGCATCTGGCTGTAAATTACTTTCAACAAAAAAATCAGCCCCTACAATTTTATGTATTTCATTTTGTTGGCCTAACAACATAGGATTTTCTGAAATATGACTATTGGTTGGAACAAAAGCAAAATCATTTAAAATGGGTTTAGGATTTGCCTTAGGAGATTTTCCAAAATTATCAATAATGGCTTGTGCAAATTGAGTAGTATTTAAAGATGGAGTTGATTTGTCACCAAAATCACCCGTATGAATTCCAGATTCTAAAGTAAACAATAATGCATTTTCAATCATCGCCGCTTTACTCATCATTCCTAAGTGTCTTAACATATTCAATCCACTCAATAATAATGAAGTTGGGTTGGCAATATTTTTACCTGCAATATCAGGTGCTGTTCCATGTACAGCTTCAAAAATGGAGATATGATCTCCAATATTAGAAGATGGCGCAAATCCAAGCCCACCAACTAATCCAGCGCACAAATCACTTACAATTTCTCCTTGTAAATTGGTTAATACAACCACATCAAACAAATCGGGACGACTTACCAATTTCATACATAAGTCGTCTACAATTACATCGTCGGCCTTTAATTCAGGATATTCTTTGGCAACTTCTTTAAACACCTCTAAAAACAAACCATCCGTTAATTTCATGATGTTTGCTTTGTGACCACAGGTAACTCTTTTTGCTCCTTTTTTCTTGGCCATTTCAAAAGCATAACGAATTACTTGCTCACTTCCTGGACGTGTAATAAATCTTCTACCCAGTGCAACATCTTGTGTAAGCATGTGCTCAATCCCACCGTAAGTATCTTCAATATTTTCTCTTACAATAGTGAGGTCAATAGGGATGCCTGCTTTACTAAAAACGGTGTCAACGCCACTTAAGGTTTGAAAATGTCTATCGTTTGCATAGGTATTCCAAGTTTTGCGCGCCGTTACATTTACACTTTTTACACCCTTCCCTTTTGGTGTTTCCATAGGTCCTTTAAAAAGGATTCCCAAGGCTTCTATTGTTGCTTTTGCTTCCGGCGTCATTCCGTTGCTAAAACCTTTGTCAAAAACCCACTTTCCCATGTCTACAAACTGGTATTCCAATGGCACTTCTGCAGCATTAAACACGTTTATTACGGCTTCCATGATTTCTGGACCTATCCCATCCCCTTTTGCTACTGCAACCTTCATTTTGTTAATTTTTGAGTTCTAAATATGTGATTTTCAGCCTTTCGCATACGTTGCCGCAAAGGTATGTTACTTAAAGGGTCTAATAAAAAAAATTGAGGTCGATTTTTGTCCCTTTCGTGATTTTTTTTGCTACTTTTATCCCGCAGTATCCTCTGCATTTTACCTATTGATTTAAACAATATGGTTTCCAAGATTTCAGAAGGCGTCGAAATAAGCATCGAGACATTTTACCAGAAGGACTATAGTAACCCGTTACAAAACGAGTACATGTTTGCCTACCGAATTACCATTGAAAATCACAATTCATTTCCAATTAAATTGCTAAGACGCTATTGGGAGGTTTTTGATAGCAATACCGAACAAAGAATAGTGGAAGGAGAAGGAGTTGTTGGCGTTCAGCCACTAATTATGCCAGGGAAAAATTACCAATACGTAAGTGGCTGTCATCTAAAAAGTGAATTGGGCAAAATGGAAGGTTACTACACCATGGAAAATATTGAAAACAAGGAATTCATTAAAGTGAATATTCCTGCTTTCAAATTAGTGGCGCCCGTAAAATTGAACTAGTTTTTCAAGCCAGCTTTAAGGAGCATAATCAGCTCCAGAGAATATTTGTTGTGCAGGTGTATGCAACATTTTTTCTATGGAAACCTTGGATTGTGTTTTTTGTTGCATCCAGGTATCTACTATCTTATAGCCAATAAACTTTCCAACATTTCCTGGAAACAATTCGCCGAAAATCTCATTGTTATCCCCCTCTTGTAAGAAAGCGTTAATTTCAGATTGATTGGTAGAAAAAGTTGATTTTTCCGCTACCATATAATCCCAAATTTTGGACTCTTCTTTTGTTAAAACACTTAGCTGTTTTCCCGTATACCCAAATAGTAAGGAATCAGCAACATTGGGTAAACAAGCTTTTAAAATATATTGTCTTTTGCCCGACTCAATTATTTGAGTAATTAAATTACCCTGTTCTTTTAAGGGTTCCATGTCATTTAACACATTTTCAATTGTATTCACTGCTATGTAATTGGGTGCAAATCGGATACTTAAAAACTTAGGATACATAGCCTGCATTGATTCGGAGGTATACCAGCTTGATCCTAATCCTAAATGTGCTTGTAATCCAATAGCTACTCCATCTTCTAAAACAATATTACTCGATTGTTCAAAGGGACCCACAAATAAAGTTAACTTTTGTGTTAACCTATATTTAGGAAAATAAAAATGAAAACGCTTATATCCTTCTAATAAATTAGGCATTGCTTGCTGCATAGCATTCATTTTTTGTGTGCTATCATATACAGGCTTATAGAGCTTATAGAATAATTTTATGTTGGCGGTATCTTTTACCGATTTTAACATTAAAATTTGCGTAAAAAATGAGTTGGCAAAATTGGGATAACGCACTAGTAAACTATCAATAGCAGCTTCAGCATGCAGGGTGTCCATATTAAAAAAAGCACTATCAAATCTTGATATCACAATTGGGTAAGCAGTTGCTGCAGCAGCAGGGTCCAAGCGCTTGGAATTACAGGCGCTCATGGCAAACATGGTAAGCATTAAAAATAGTAGGGCTCTCATTATTTGTGAAAATACAAAAAAAGCAACTTTATTTCTGTTAAAAAAACGAACTTTGAGGCATGAAGATCACCATCGCACAGCAAAACTATCACATTGGCAATTTTGAGCAAAACACCGAAAAAATGTTGTGCGCAATTCAAGAAGCTAAACAACAGGGCGCGGATCTTATTTTATTCAGCGAGATGAGCGTTTGCGGTTATCCCGCTAGAGATTTTGTTGAATTCAACGACTTTATCAATAAATGTTACGAGAGCATCGACCGTCTTAAAAAAGCTGCGGACACCATTGGTGTGCTTGTAGGCAGTCCTGCCCGCAACCCAAATAAAAAAGGGAAAGATTTATTCAACGCTGCCTTCTTTTTATATGATCAGCAAATTGTTGCTGAAATTCACAAAACATTGTTGCCAACATATGACGTGTTTGATGAGAACCGATATTTTGAACCTGCAGACGATTGGAAAGTAATTTCCTTTAAAGGAAAAAAATTAGCCATCACCATTTGTGAAGATATCTGGAACCTTGGTGACAACCCATTGTATCGAATTTGTCCAATGGATAAAATGATGGATCAAAATCCAGATATTTTATTAAATCTGAGCGCCTCTCCTTTTGATTACACGCATGACGAGGACAGAAAAGCAACTATAAAAGCGAATGTGGTTAAATACAAAAAGCCATTGTTTTATTGCAATGCAATAGGTAGTCAAACGGAAATAGTTTTTGATGGTGGATCCTATGTATTTGATAAAGATGCCAATTTATGTGGTGCCTTACCCATGTTTGAATCTGCAATGCAAACATTTGAATGTAATGAGGATGGCAGTATTAATGCTCCCATATTGGAGCCTGCTGCAAGAGTACCCAACAAAGAATTGAACCCAAATACATTATTACCTGAACTCAATATTGATCAGGTGTATAAGGCATTGGTATTAGGAGTGAAGGATTATTTTAATAAAATGGGTTTTAAACGCGCCATTCTTGGATCTTCGGGTGGGATTGATTCGGCAGTAACATTAGCCATTGCATGTGATGCATTGGGCAAAGAAAATGTACACGCTATTTTAATGCCCTCCCCTTATTCAACATCACATTCGGTGGATGATGCAGTACAACTAAGCAAAAATTTGAATAATCCATATGATATTATTCCAATCAAAGATGTGTACGAAAGTTTCTTGAGTAGCTTGAAACCTATTTTCAAAGATCTACCTTTTTCATTGGCTGAAGAAAATATACAAAGCAGATCCCGTGGAAATATATTAATGGCCATTGCAAATAAAATTGGATATGTATTATTAAATACTTCTAATAAAAGCGAGCTTGCAACTGGTTATGGCACTTTATATGGTGATATGGCAGGAGGATTAGGCGTACTTGGAGATTGTTATAAATTGCAAGTGTACGCTTTGGCAAACTACATTAATAGAGATCAAGAAATTATTCCTCAAAATATAATTGTTAAAGCACCTAGTGCTGAACTAAGACCCGATCAAAAGGACAGTGATAGTTTACCCGCATACGAAGTATTGGATCAAATACTTTATCAATATATTGAAAAAAGTGCCGACCCTTTTGCAATAAAAGCAATGGGATTTGACGAAGCGCTAGTGGACAGAACTTTAAAAATGGTCAATACCAACGAATACAAACGCAATCAGTTTTGTCCAATCATACGTATTTCACCCAAAGCATTTGGCGTGGGTCGAAGAGTTCCTATTGTGGCAAAATATTTAAGTTAATATCAATTACCTACCTAAAATACAAAATCAGAAAGCGGCCATGTAGCCGCTTTTTTATTAAATTGTGCTATAACTAATGCTTATGAAAAAAGTGATTGTTTTTATGGTATGTATTTTGCTTGCAAGCATACAAATGCAAGCACAAAAAAATATTTTACCTGGCGCGTATCAGACAGGCGAATATTTGCCATTGTTAAAAAATAAAAAAGTGGGTTTGTTCACCAATCAAACAGCTATTATTGGAAACACCCATTTAATAGATACACTTATTAAAGAAGGCATATCACTAACAAAAGTTTTTACACCTGAACATGGGTTAAGAGGTACTGCCGATGCAGGTGAAAAAGTGAACGACGAAATTGATCCTAAAACGGGTATTAAAATTGTTTCCTTGTATGGCAAAAAAAATGCGCCAGATAGTGCCGACTTAGCAGATATTGATATTTTATTGTTTGATGTTCAAGATGTAGGAACTCGATTTTATACTTATATAAATTCACTTCAATACTTTATGGAAGCGGGCATGGCCAATCAAAAGCCATTAATTGTTTTAGACAGGCCTAACCCCAATGGACATTATGTTGACGGTCCCATTTTAGAAAAGCCATTTGCAAGTGGTGTAGGAAAGCAAGCCATTCCCATTGTTTATGGAATGACCATGGGTGAATACGCGCAAATGTTAAAGGGAGAAGGATGGATGAAAATGGATTCTTCAAAAAATAAAGAGAATATAAGTTGGTCATTGACAATTATTCGCAATAAAAATTATGACCACCATTCCATGTATATCTTGCCTGTTGCTCCATCTCCAAATTTAGCAAACATGACTGCTATTTTATGGTATCCAACAACCTGTTTGGTTGAAGGTACAGTAATGAGTGAAGGAAGAGGAACCCCAAATGCATTTGCTTATATTGGACACCCTAGTATTACCAATCAAAAATTTAGTTTTGTACCTAATCCACGTGTTGGCGCCATGTCCTCCAAATTATATGGACAAACCTGTTATGGCTGGGACTTGACAAAAGTTACACCTCCAAAAAATAAAATTGACTTAGCATTGATTATAGAGATGTACAAAAGCTTTCCTCAAAAAGATAGCTTTTTCTTAATGCCTAAATCTATGGAACCTACCGCTTTCTTTTTTAATAAGTTAGCAGGCAATGCAAGTTTGATGCAACAATTGAAGGAAGGCGTAAGTGAAGCGGATATTAGAAAAACTTGGGAACCTGGAATTGTAAGCTTCAAAAAAATACGAAAGAAATATTTACTATACAAAGATTTTGAATAGTAACTACAATAAAAAGAGCCTCCAAATGGAGGCTCTTTTTATGAAAATTAGTTTCCAATAATAGGTATGGATAGCTGATGAACTTTGTCATTCAATGC
>JALQXE010000099.1 GCA_023263235.1 Sediminibacterium sp.
CCTTATTTTTGCACTCCTGAAAAGGAAAAGGGAGCATAGCTCAGTTGGTTCAGAGCACCTCGTTTACACCGAGGGGGTCCGCGGTTCGAGCCCGTGTGCTCCCACAAAATATCCTCAACATATCAATTAAGATTGTTGGGGATTTTGCTTTTTAAGCCTTTTCCCATAATTAAACTAAGTTTGCCATATGCAAGTATTTTCAACCCGCAATAAAATCATCATTACCTGTAATAAATGGTTAGCACCTGCTTTAAGAGCCGAAGTGATTGGTTTAGGGTTTGATGTGGACAGGGTGTTTCAAACTGGAGTGGAGCTCACGGGAACGGTAAATGATTGCATTCGACTTAATTTAAATTTACGATGTGCAAGTCAGGTAATGTACTCTTTAAAAACTTTTTTATGTAATGATCCCGATGAATTACATAAAAACTTATTTACAATACCATGGGAAACAATGATAAAACCAGATGGATATTTTTCGGTAATTAGCAATGTTTTTAACGATACTATTTCAACGAATTTATTTGCCAATTTACGTGTTAAAGATGCTATAGTCGATCGAATGCGCGAAGTAAGTGGCAAACGTCCTTCCACTGGTTCTGAACTGTCTGGTGCTGTTGTATATTTATTTTGGAAAAATGATGAGGCTGAAATCTTTTTAGATACTTCTGGAGATTCTTTAGCAAGACACGGATATAGAAAATTACCTGGTAAAGCACCAATGTTAGAAGCTTTGGCATCGGCCACTATATTATCTTCCAAGTGGAATAAATTTGGAGCATTTGTTAATCCAATGTGTGGCTCTGGAACTTTAGCAATTGAAGCTGCGTTGATAGCTACAAAAAGAGCACCAGGATTATTTAGAAATAATTATGCGTTCATGCATTTAATTGGGTATGATAAAACAGTGTATGAGCAAGAAAGAAAAATTATTGAAGAACAGGTAAGACATTTACCCAATTTGGTAATCATAGCTTCCGATATAAGCAGAGACGCGATAAAGGTTGCTAAAATAAATGCATCGGTTGCGGGTGTAGAAGACTTAATTGATTTTCAGGTTTGCGATTTTGAGGCAACGGAAATGCCTGAACCAGAAGAAGGCGCCATTGTTATGATTAATCCTGAATACGGAGAAAGGCTAGGAGAGGAAATTGAATTAGAAGCCACTTATGCACGTATAGGTGATTATATGAAGAACAAATGTAAGGGCATGACAGGCTATGTTTTTACAGGCAACCTAGATCTAGCAAAAAAAATTCGCTTAAAGCCAAGTAGGCGTATAGAATTTTTAAATGCAAAAATTGATTGCAGACTATTAGAGTACGAGTTGTATGCGGGTACAAAAAGAACCGATAAGTTCGAAAAGTAAAAATAAATTGAATTAATACCTAAAATTAAATTGGTTAGTCATAACATGAACAGTTATGTCTTTGGCAAATATCAACTCGCCATCAACCTGAACAGGCATTACAATTTCACTTTGTATATTGAAAGTTTTTCCTGAGTACTTTTTAACAAAAGGTAAATGCATGTGCTTGCCTTTTTTAATAATTGGCAAATAGATAAGGCGTTTCCAAACAGGCAAAGCTTCACATAAAACCATGTCTAAATATCCGTCATTTATTTTCGCATCTGGTGCAATATAAAAACCTCCTCCTGCGCGGGATGAGTTTACAATTAGTGCCAATAAAAAAGTACCGTCCCAAATTTTTTCATCCGATTTTATAATTAAGCGTGGTTCTTTAAAGCTCAATATTTTTAATATTACGGCTAATAAATATCCAATTTTACCTCCTAAAAAACGAATGGTTTTCATGGACTTAATAATTTCTCCATCAAATCCTACTCCCATACAGTTAATGTATAATTTGTCATTTATTTTTCCAGCATCTATTTTTCTAATACTTGCACTTAATACTTTCTCAAATCTTTCCAATAAATTGCTATCGCCATATAATTTCCATGCAAAATCATTTCCAGTACCACTATCAAATATGACCAAAGCGTTTTTGCAATCCGGGTATTCATTTATAAAATAGTTCATTGTGCCATCCCCACCAATAATCCAACAGTCGGAAAAGTTTTCTAATTCAGAAATGGAAGGCCATTTTTCTGAGAATATCTGATTTTCAATTTTTTTGCTCCATAAAGCATTTGATAACCAATTGGCAATGTGCAATGCTTTTCCATTCCCAGCTTGGGGATTGGCTAATAAGGCAACATGGGTTATTAGATTTATTGCACTCATAAAATTACTTTGTGCTAAATAGAATTAGGGTTTTGGTATAATAAATAAGGTTCAATTTTATTTCTCCAAGCATCTACTCTTAATAAGATACTAATTTGTTGTAACCAACCATGTAAGGGTAAATCAAAAATTGATTCTGCATTAGGGATGCCCATGAGTAATGACAAATGGTTTTCTCCTAAGGGATTTGCTGATGTGGGATAAGGCATCCATTTAAAATCATTTGGATGAATATCCTTTATCAATTTCATCAATAGTAATCCATTTAAGACAGCGTCGTAGTGCTTGGGCTCTATCACTTTTATCCTAATCCCCTTAGTATCATTTATCATCCCATTATTTGTAATGGGTAATGTTAAAGTCTCCACTTTTATATCATCTCTTAGTATATTTTGACAAACCATAATAATGGCAGGCAAATTAAACCAATTGGCTCCAATCCATTCAAAAGAATATGCACTACCCCTGCCCACAGAAACATTGGTAGCCTCAAAAAAACAAAGACCAGGGTATAATAAATTTGCTTCAATATTTTGAATTGCAGGCGATGGATTTACCCATTTTATATTCCAATCATAAAATAGTTTTTCTCTATGTAATCCCTCACATAATACCACTTTTAAATTGGCATTCCAATTTTGAGTAGCATTAAAATATTGTGCTAACTCCCCTAAAGTACATTGGTGTTTGACTGGTATATTAAATCTTCCAATAAAGCTTGTTAATTTTTCATCCAACATAGGTCCCTCGCTCATTGATATACTTCCACCCAATGGATTTGGCCTATCTAATATACATACTGGTATATTAAATTTAGCAGCAGCTTCTATCCAATATGTCATTGACCATAAATATGTGTAAAAGCGAGTGCCTGCATCAGGCACATCAAATATCATGATATCAATGTTGGCTAAATCTTTTTTGGATGGAATAAATTTTTCACCGTACAAACTAATAATAGGAAGATTTGTTAATTCATCAATGCTATCTTTTATGAAAGCACCATCTGTACCATTTGCATTTATACCATGTTCAGGAGAAAAAATTTTTACCAAATTAAAACCTGCTTCTTTTAAAGCGATTCTACTTATTACACCCTTATTGGTTTTTGCAGCGTCATTGGTGAGCATTCCAATGCGTAAGCTTTTCCAATCTGGATTGTTTCTTAAAATGATATCTATCCCAAATTGTATTGGCATCAAAACTAAATTAGTATAAAAATTTATGATGCAGTTGGTTTAAAGCCAGTTTCTGTTTTTAATGTTTCAATAACATTAAATATAATTGGACAGCGATCATAGTGCATATAGGTAGTAAATAATCTTTTATTAAAATCTGGAACATGAAATGCAGGGAATTCTTTGCAGCCGGCAAAACGATGCTCATAAACACTACAGCTATTGCCTACTAAAAAATGACAGGGGATGGCATTAACAACCATACGTCCAGACTCACCTTTGTCAAGGTATTTTTCATCGAATTCTGCCCTGGTTTGTCCTAAATGTGCAGATAAATTGTTGGCCTCGGTTTCATCTATATTTACCATAAGGCTTTTACAACAATTGCCACATTGGGTACATTCAATTTTTGGTGAAATGGCTTCAGATAGTTCAAAAACGGTCTTATCTAGGCTTAAACTGTCTAAATTCCTCAAAAAGTCCTGGAATTTGAGGTTTTCTGCTTCTAAATCAATGGCCTTTTTCTTGATGTTATCAAGGTCAACAATGAGATATGATGGATTGTTTTCGATGGGATAAAGATAAGGCAATAATCCTTTTATCCACATTTGCCCATTTTTGGTACTTTTTAGATTGCAAAACTTACTTCGAGCATTAGATTTGCAGCTAGACGAGGGCTTAAATAGCCCATAAAGTATTGATAATTATGGCAGAAGCAAAGATAGGGGCTGAATATAACGAAGACTCCATTAGGTCATTAGATTGGAAAGAACATATCCGATTAAGACCAGGTATGTATATTGGTAAATTGGGTGATGGTACAGCACCTGATGATGGTATTTACGTATTAATAAAAGAAGTTATAGATAACTGTATCGATGAACATACCATGGGATATGGTAAACAGGTTGAAATTTCGATTCAAAATAAAACGGTTACCATTCGTGATTATGGTCGTGGTATTCCTTTAGGAAAAATTGTTGACGTTGTTAGTAAGATAAATACCG
>JALQXE010000118.1 GCA_023263235.1 Sediminibacterium sp.
TATTCAATTTTACTTTAATATCATTTGAATATAATATCTTTGTACACTGCAACGCTACATACTATGTGGCGTTGTATTTTTTTTATCTAAAACGAAGGATATGAGCGAGACTAATGTATATGTAACACAGGAGACATTTGATAAGATGCGTGAGGAGCTACAAAAATTAAAATCTGTAGATCGTCCAGCAGCTTCACGTGCCATTGCAGAGGCAAGAGAAAAAGGAGACTTAAAAGAAAATGCCGAATATGATGCTGCCAAAGAAGCGCAGGGAATGTTAGAGTCAAAAATTAAGCAATTGGAAGCAACCATTTCAAATGCTAAAATTGTAGACACCAAAACTATTGATACCAGTAAAGTAACTATATTAACCAAAGTAACCATTACGAATGAGGCTACTAAAAAAACGGTTACGTATCAATTGGTTGGGGAGAAAGAGGCAGACTTAAAAGCAGGAAAAATTTCGGCCTCTTCTCCAATAGGTAAAGGCTTAATTGGGAAAAAAGTAGGTGAGATTGCCGAAGTGCAAACACCTAATGGCGTGATGAAGTTTAAAGTAGACAATATCACTGTGTAAAGAGCACATAATTTTATTAAAAGCCTTCGCATTAAGTGGAGGCTTTTTTGTTATCTGTATAATCACTATTTTTAGTTATAAAATTATTTATGACTATTTTTTCAAAAATCATCAATGGGGAAATCCCATCTTATAAAATTGCGGAGACGGAAAATTTTTATGCTTTCTTAGATATTTCTCCTTTGCAAAAGGGTCATACATTGGTGGTGCCCAAAGTGGAAGTAGATAAAATTTTTGATGTACCTGATACATATTTAAACGAATTAATGCAATTCGCAAAACCAATAGCAAAAGCAATAGAAGCTAGCTTTCCTTGCAATAGAGTGAGTATGGTAACAGTTGGACTAGAAGTCCCACATGCACATGTTCATTTGATTCCCATTAATGGTGCTAATGACATTAATTTTTCTAATCCCAAACTTCAATTGACCACTGAGGAGTTCCAACAAATCCAGGCGCTTATTATAAGTAAATTAATTTGAACTCGATTTATCTATTTAATGCGGGCTCTTCCTGGATTTTTGGCGAGGAAGGCCTCCCATCCGTTGGATTTTTTTGCCAACTTTGAACTCTTACCTGTTTTTGAAAGGGTGGGTAACACTGGACTGCTCATTTGATACCAATGACATAATGCAACCCCTAAAGCATCTGTTGCATCAAAATACTTGGGTTGTTTTTTTATGGCCAAAATTTGTTCTAACATTTTCCATACCATGTCCTTATCGGCGTTTCCGTTGCCAGTAATTGATTGTTTTACTTTTTTGGGTGCATATTCCGTAACGGGTAATTGATAATGCATTGCTGCGGCAATTGCAACGCCTTGTGCGCGTCCTAGTTTGAGCATGCTCTGCACATTCTTTCCAAAAAATGGAGCTTCAATGGCAAAATCAGTGGGTTTATGCTCTTTAATGAGGGCAATTATTTTAGCATGAATTAACTGGAGCCTAGCATAAATATCTTTCTCTTTGGTTAGTTTAAGTACATCCATTTCTATTAAAATGGGCTTCGCACCCCCTTTTAAAATAGCGTATCCTAATATCTGTGTTCCAGGGTCAATGCCTAATATAATGGGTTGCTTACTCATTGGAATAAAGTTACAGATATCAACCCAAATTACGAACTTTGATAGTATGTTAAAAAGCCCACATTTATCCGTATTGTCCATAGCTAAAAGTAGTGCGGGCTTCATTTTATTTTTGGTTTGCAGTATTGCTATTTATAATAAAGTAATTTCCAATGAGCAATGGGTTAACTTAAAGCAGGTATTTGTTTCAGATATTAATTCTATACCTACCTTGGGCTGGGTTATTTTATTTTTACTTATGCTATCCAACTTAATGATAGAATCTATAAAATGGAAAATAGTTGTTGCTGAAAATAATCCACTAAAAATTACAACAGCATTTAAGAGTGTTATGATTGGGCAAGCCTTTGCATTTTTTACGCCCAATCGAATAGGTGAATATGCGGGAAGAACTATGTTCTTGTCATCGGGTAATAAACTATTGGGCCTTGCGCAAATGGCTTGGACCTCTTATGCGCAATTACTTGCCACTATATGCATTGGATCGGTAGCTTTATTTATTAATCTTGACTATTATCCTTGGTTGCAAGACTTTTGGGTGATTGGATTTAAAGTAGTTATTCCTATCCTCTTTTTACTTTCTTTGTTTTTATATTTTTTTCAGCATCCTTGGCAGGGGAGACTTACTTTTTTAAACGTTATCCAAATTAATAAGCGCATTAAATTAAAGTTAATTGGCTGGTCCTTATGTAAGTATTCTATTTTTATTGCACAATATTTTTGGGTATCCTATTTACTTCAAATTCAAATACCCTTTTTTACTATTTTTCTTTCTTTGGCTATTATGTTTTTATTGTTAAGTATTCTCCCCACTTTAAGTATCACAGAATTGGTAATTAGAGGGCAATTGTTAATTATGATTTTAGCTCCTTTTTATACAAATAAAAATACCATTGTATCTTTGTCTTCCATTATATGGGGGATTAACTTTTTATTGCCGGCCATCATGGGTACTATATTTTTATTAGGTTTCAAATTAAAAAAATAATTTTGCATTCAATGTTACAAATAATACAAGTTTTATTCATTTATTTTCTTTTGCCAATTGCTAATTTATTCACTGTCAAAGATGGTAATTTGTGTAATCAGTCCAATACTGCCTTTAATGCTGGCGAAAGAGTGAGATATACAATTTATTATAATGTAATTGGCATGTATGTTAATGCTGGAAATGCCGATTTTGTATCTCAATCAAGTATATACAACGGTGCAAGTACTTATACGCTTACAGCCACTGGTAATTCAAATAGCAAGTACGATTGGATTTTTAAAGTAAGAGATAAGTATGAAAGTATAGTAGATGCCACAACTTTATTACCCTATTTTTTTTCTAGGCAAATTAATGAGGGTAGCTTTCATCAAAAGGAAACCATTAGTTTTAATCAACAAGCAAAAACAGTTACAACTTCCACCGCTTCGGGAGTTTTTAATACGGCAGATTGTACTTATGATGTGATAAGTGCGATTTATGCTGCTCGAAATATTAATTTTTCGGGGCTTCAAATTAATGATAAAATAAACCTCAACTTTTTTCTTGATAAAACATTGTACCCTTCTTATTTTAAATACCTAGGTAGGTATCAAATGACTACGCAATACGGAAAATTTAATGTTATTAAATTGGCGCCGCTATTGGTAAAGGGTAATGTTTTTAATGGCGGAGAGAAAATGGTTGTATGGGTAACCGATGACCCTAACCATGTACCTGTAAGGATTGAAACACCCCTAGTTGTTGGAAGTATTAAGGTAGATATGGTGAGTTTTGAAAACCTACGTTATCCTTTAACTTCATTAATTGAAAAGACGAATTAGTAATTGTACTAAATAAAGCTACTTAGTAAAAAGCTTTCCTTAGCGCTGATGCCTTTTTCTGTTTCATGTACCGTGCAGCACTCGTTGATGGGGTCGTGTTCAAAAAATAATGTATAGTTGTTTTTCACAGCCTCGTTTAAGAATAATTCTTTTTCGTTAAGTGTTACCAAGGGTTGCATATCATAACCCATTACATAAGGTAAAGGGATATGCCCAATACTGGGAAGTAAATCTGCCATATACACTAATGTTTTGTGCTGATAGTTTATTTTGGGAAGCATCATACATTGGGTATGTCCATTCACTAAAATACAGCTCACATTTTCACTAAAATATATTTCTTGCAATTCTTTCCCTTGGAAAGCAGGCACTTCAATTAGTTTTAGTTGTCCTGAATCTTTTAACGGGTGAATATTTTCTTTCAAAAAGGAAGCTTTTTCTCTTTTATTGGGATTCATAGCAAGTTCCCATTGTGGCGCACTAACCCAATAGGTGGCATTTGGAAAAACAGTTTTATATACACCTTCTACGTTTTCAATAGCGCCACCCACATGATCAAAATGAAGGTGGGTTAGTAGCACATCGGTGATATCACTCACTTTTAAATTGAGCTTACCCAGTGCTTCATTCAATGACACATTATTTGTAGGTTGGTAATGACTAAAGAATTTTGCATCCTGTTTATTGCCCAAGCCAGTATCTATCAAAATTTTTCGGTCCCCGTCAATAATTAATAAACAACGCAATGCCCAAGTGCATAAATTATTTTCATCGGAAGGATTTAATTTATTCCAAATGGACTTGGGTACTACGCCAAACATTGCACCGCCGTCTAGTTTAAAATTGCCGGTGTTGATACTATGCAACTGCATGTTTTTCTATTTTTGAAGTACGATATAATAACACGAAACCAATAACAAAAAATATACCTAATGCCAAAACTGAGTTTCTTTGTGAGCCTGTTAATTCATTAATGTATCCAAAACTAAACATACCAATTACAATGGCCACTTTTTCAGTTACGTCATAAAAGCTAAAATAACTCGTGGTATCATGGGTCTCTGGCATTAATTTGGAATAGGTGCTTCTACTAACAGATTGAATGCCTCCCATTACAAATCCTACTACAATGGCTAAAGCATAAAATAATTCTATATTGTTTCTAGGCAAATAATAACCCATCACACAACCGCAAATCCAAATGGTTACCGCAATCATTAAAGTGTTAAAATTGCCCCATTTAGTTGCTAATTTGGCCATTAAATTTGCACCAGGAATCGCTACAATTTGTATGATCAATATGGCTAAAATCAAATTTGTAGTGGGGATATTTAATTCGCTTTTGCCATATAAGGTTGCCGCTAACATCACCGTTTGCACCCCCATATTGTAAAAGAAAAAAGAAACTAAAAATCTTTTTAATATAGGTTGTGCTTTCAGTTCTTGCCATACTTTATGTAATTCCTTATACCCCTGTGTAAATAAGTTTTTAGTATGCGCACCTTTTACACCTTTGCTTGCTGGTAAACGATTAATAGAGAACCATCCAAATCCAATCCACCATATACCCACTAATAAAAATGAGATTTGAGAAGCTTTTGCTACTGTAATGCCAAATAAGGTTGGTTTTAATACAAATACAAAACATATTAATTGCAATAATACGGAGCCAATATAACCCATCATAAATCCTTTAGCACTTACCCGATCGCGGTCCTCTGGAGCTGCAATTTCCGGTAAATATGAATTGTAAAAAACCAAACTACTCCAAAATCCAATACATGCAACAATTACCGATATCAAACCTCCAATAATATGATTGGCATCAAAAAAATAAAGAGAGGCACAGGAAAGGGAACCCATTGTACAAAAAAAGCGAAGAAACTGTTTTTTATTACCTCTGTAATCTGCGATAGAAGATAAAATAGGGGAGAGTATTGCTACTACCACAAAAGCAATACCTAATACATAATTATATAATGCTGTATTTGAGAACTCAATATTTCCAATTTTTATTTTATCTACAAGCGTGTTGTCATTTCCATCCCCAGTAATGGCTTCATAATAGGCCGGAAAAATAGTTGAGGTAATTACTAAATTGTAAACACTATTGGCCCAATCATACATGGCCCAACCATTAATTACTTTTTTAGGTGCTGTCTGCATTGTAATTTATTTGTATTCTTAAATATACAAATAAAACAGTTTGAGACTATATTATCTTAATGAACATTTATGAGGTTCGTGTATAAGCAAGCCATAATGACAAGACCAACAATGATACGGTACCAGCCAAATAGGGCAAAGCCTCTTTTTTGGATAAATCCAATAAAGAATTTTACACTCAAAAGAGCAACGAAGAAAGCCACTGCGCCACCAATAAGAAGAGTGTATAAATTATTAGAATTGAAAACTTCCGGACTGTCTTTATATACGTCCAAAGTACTTTTCGCAGATGCTGCCAACATAGTAGGCACTGCTAAAAAAAATGAAAATTCTGCCGCCGTTTTTTTAGTTAATTTTTGACTCATCCCTCCAATAATAGTGGCCGCACTTCGGCTTAATCCAGGAAATATAATCGACAAAACCTGGAAGCATCCAACAATAAAGGATTGCTTGTAGCTCATTTCTTGAGATGGATGTGCATTGGTCGTAAATAATTTATCAATAAATAATAAAACAAAACCACCCGCAACCATTACAATGGCAATAATCCATAAATTTCCCAAAGCTGCGTCGATATGTTTTTTTAATAGCGCGCCAAATACAAGCGCTGGAACAACCGCTACCACTAATTTTAAATAAAAGCTAAACTGTTTAAAATCAAAGAACCTTTTATAATAGACAAAAACCACCGATGCAATAGCTGCTAATTGAATTACGATTTCAAATAAATCAACAAAGGGGTTGGGGCTAATTCCTAAAATAGGATTTGCGAATTTCATATGCGCCGTGCTTGAAATAGGCAAAAACTCGGTGATACCTTCAATAATTGCAATAAGGATGGTTTGAAAAAGTGTCATATATAAAGTTAGCGTTATTAAAAAAGCGATGAAATTTCATCGCTTTTAATTCGTTTAAATGCTGCGTTATGCTTTTTTGAAAATAGCGTAAATTTCTACAATAAAACCTGCGATAATCACAATGGGCGCAAGGGTAATACGTCTGAAGCTATATACTTCATTGGCGTTAAATACATTGGGGTCGGCACTTTTACCACCGGACATCAATACCATACCAAGTATGATTAAAGCGGCACCAATGGCCATCCATATATAGTTAGATTTGCCAAAAAAGGCTAAAGATTTATTGTTTTGTTCGCTCATATCTTGCTTATTTATTAAGTTAAATTTAGAGTAATTATGGGTTAATATAAATCGTCAAGTTTCATTTTTAAATATTTTAACACACTTCGGTAGGTGCTAAATAAAGAAATGCCTACTCCTATAATAATTAACCCGCCAAAGAGAAAAATACTAGTTTTTATACCTTGTAAAGTTTTAATTTGAGGAAATTGTGTGCCTGCCCATTGTATTAATCCAAACAATAAGAAAATTGCAATAAAAGCGCTAACAAGTCCATTTAATAAGGCTCTTACTAATAATGGTTTTGCAATAAAATTACGTGTAGCGCCAACCATTTGCATGGTCTTAATTAAAAAACGATTGCTAAACATAGCCAAGCGAATAGTGTTGTCTATGCTAATAATGACAATAATACAAAGCACAATTGATAATACTAAGAATATGATACCCACTTTGGTAGCGCGCTCATTTAAATTTGTTACTAAGCTTTTTGGAAACTGAATCTCACTGATATCATTTTTAAACTGTGCATTTATAGCGGCACTTATTTTGTTAAGACTATCAATATTTATGTATTTGGCTTTTGCAAAAAAATCGATGCTTTCGGGTAAGGGATTCACATCTAAAATTTTAGCCCAGTCCTCGTTATTTTCTTTGTTCCAAATGGCCTTTGCTTTTTCTTTATCTATGTACTCTACATTTTTAGCATAGGGCTTACTTGCAATAAATTTTTGAATATTGGCAATGGCATTTTTATCGGTGGTTTTAAGATAAACGCTTATTCGAATGTCCTCTTTAAAATTGTCGCTAATGGAGTGTAAATTCAAAAATAACCACCCCATGATGCCCATAATAAATAAAACGATAGCCACCCCAATGATACTATAAATGTAGTTGGGTTTACTTCGTTTTAAAGAGCCAGTTCCAATTCCTGCCATAGCATTATTTTTTATTTGTTCGCATTGCAAATGTACGGTTTTGAACGCTAATGACTTACATTTGCATAGGCCGAATTATGCCTATTTTTAGCCAAAATTGGGGTAAAAAAGGGGAGGCTTTTAGGAAAACCAAAAAATTATAGATTTTTTAAGCTTAATAGAAGATGGAATATCAATTTAGTACGATCGAAAAAAAGTGGCAGGAGGCCTGGAAAACAAAAAAAGCCTATCAGGTAAGTAACGATAGCTCTAAACCTAAATGTTATGTTTTAGATATGTTCCCTTATCCAAGTGGAGCAGGTTTGCATGTGGGACATCCTTTAGGGTATATCGCATCAGATATTTATAGCAGGTACAAAAGATTAAAAGGGTTTAATGTGCTACATCCAATGGGCTATGATGCATTTGGATTGCCAGCAGAACAATATGCAATAGAGCATGGTGTGCATCCAGCAAAAAGCACCCACGACAATATTGATAATTTTAGAAGTCAATTAGATAATATTGGATTTAGTTATGATTGGGATAGAGAAGTAAGAACCTGTGATGCCACTTATTATAAATGGACGCAATGGATCTTTTTACAATTGTTCAATAGTTATTTTGATCGTACTTTAAACAAAGCTAATCCAATCACCGCATTGGTGGCTTCATTTGAAAAAGAGGGTAATCTACACCATGTTTGTCCTGCAGACAATACATTAAAATTTACTGCAGCAGAATGGAATAGTTGGGATGAAAAAGCACAACAAGACGTATTGATGCAATATCGATTGGCATTTTGTGGATTTGGCGAAGTGAATTGGTGTGCAGCATTGGGTACTGTGTTGGCGAATGACGAAGTGATCAATGGATTTAGTGAAAGAGGAGGACATCCTGTAGAGAAAAAAAAATTACGTCAATGGTATTTACGTATTACTGAATATGCAGATCGTCTATTGGCTGGACTAGATACCATTCAGTTTAGTGATGCAATGAAAGAAATGCAGTCCAACTGGATTGGTAAAAGTTATGGTGCAGAAATTGATTTTAAAGTAGCAGATCATAGCGCCAAATTAACGGTGTATACAACAAGGCCAGACACCGTATTTGGTGTTGACTTTTTAGTGGTGGCACCTGAGCATGAATTGATACAATCCATTACACCAGCATCTCATCAAAAAGAGGTGGAAGCGTATATCGCTTATGTAAAAAGTAGAAGTGAACGTGAGCGTATTGCAGAGAAAAAAATTACTGGTTGTTTCACAGGTGCCTATGTGGTGAATCCATTCAATCAACAACTTGTACCAATTTGGATTTCTGAATATGTATTGGCCGGTTATGGTACAGGTGCGATTATGGCAGTGCCTTGTGGAGATGATCGTGACTTTAAATTTGCACAACATTTCAATATTCCAATCACCAATATCATTGGTGATGCCTATGATGGCACAGCTGCAAATCCAACCAAGGATGCAGTCTTAACGAATAGCGATTTCTTGAATGGCGTCGTACAAAAAGATGCGATTCAGATTGTGAATGACAAATTAGAGGCAATGGGTATCGGCAAAAAGAAAGTCAATTTCCGTATGCGCGATGCAGCATTTAGTAGACAACGTTATTGGGGTGAGCCATTTCCGATTCAATGGAAAAATGGTATTGCATATCCTTTAGCTGAAAGTGAATTGCCATTGTTGTTACCTACTGTAGAAAATTACGGACCTGGTCCAGACGGAGAAGGGCCATTGGCAAATATTGAAGACTGGAAAGCGAACCATTTTGAAACCAATACAATGCCTGGTTATGCAGGAAGTAGTTGGTATTTTTTAAGGTATATGGATCCGCATAATGAAAATGCATTTTGTGATCGCAAAGTGAGCGACTATTGGGGTCAGGTAGATTTATACATTGGCGGTACAGAACATGCGGTAGGTCATTTATTGTATAGCAGAATGTGGACCAAGGCTTTATATGACTTGGGGCATATTGGTTTTGACGAACCTTTTAAGA
>JALQXE010000154.1 GCA_023263235.1 Sediminibacterium sp.
TTGTTATCAAAACATTTCAACAGATTCAACTGGTTTAAAATTTAAACTAATCATAGAAAATATTTTATTTAGTACGAGCCAATTTACCATTGCCATTGGGACATTTTGTGGCAGCATGTAACGCAAATAATGTAGTAACCAGATATTTACAAACGGGCAGTTATGAAATTCATAAAGCAGTAGCCACCGTGTCCAATGCTATGGATGTAGGTAACCCTAGCAATTTTGTACGTATTATGGAAATAATGCAAAACAATTTTGAAACTTTACAAAAAGGATTAACAAGTTATAGTTACGATGACGCAGTTACTGCTTCAACCATACATCGTGTATACAAAACCAATAATTATATTTTGGATCCGCATGGAGCAGTTGCATTCTTGGCAGCGGAGCAATTTATACAAGAACAAAAAGGAGTTAGCGCCATTATTTTAGAAACGGCGCATCCAGTAAAGTTCCCTGAAGTGGTAGAAGAAGCTATTGGCGAAACTATTGCTATCCCTGATTCAGTAAAGTTTTTATTAGACAAGGATAAAGTATCTATTCCAATGGGAGCAAGCTTTGCAGGTTTTAAAGACTGGATGTTAACTAAGTTCAAATAATTTTACAAATTCACCGGTACTATATACCGGAAGCGTATTTATACTTTCACTTTTTAGTTGCTGATCATTTGATATAAAATAATCCATTTTATGATGCAAAGCAACATAGTATTGTAAAGCGTCTTCAATATCATTCATTTCTGAATGTAATGCTTGAATGATTAATTCTTTTGGCATATCAATTACTTCAAAATCTTCAACAATAGCCAAAATTATTTCTTTTGTTTTTTCTACACCATATATCTTTTCAAGAAAGTAGCTTAAGATATGAATAATGGAACCGCTCATAAAGCCTCTTAAGTTTCCTTTGTTTATTTCTTCCAATATTAATTTTGCATTCGTTTTTTCATTTCTATCTAAACAATAATCTAATATTACATTTGCGTCGATATATATTTTATTGCTCATTATTATATTCTTTTAATTTTTCTTCATAATACAAATCACTTAACTTTTTATGGTCTGGAATATTCACCCTTGGAAGCTCGTCTAAAAATTCTGTGAGCGTTTTCTTTTTAGGCTTCGTGATGTTCTTGAAATAGTTTTCTACCATTTCTGAAACACTTGTATTCCTTTTGGCGGCAAATTTTTTCACTTCTTGTAAAAGGGATTCCTCAATGGTTATATTCAATCTTGCTTTCATTGTATCTATATTAAGTACTTTATAAAGATACGTATTTATTATATTTATGCGCATAAATGAATTTGAGCCTTAATGCTGTGTTTTGGTGAATCTATCCTCTTTATTTAGGTCAAAATCAAGTATTTATACGCTGTTTTCATATCTATCTACAACAGTTCTTCTGTTATAATAATTAGGTATATTTATTTATAAAATTGGAATACATGAAAAGAGTCATTTTACTGTTTATAATGGTTTTTGCATTACAGGGCTTGGAAGCGCAAACCAATTTAATAGTTCCCATGGCACAAAATCGTCAAGCCACTTATTGCAACCCTATTAATATTGACTATGGTTTTTGTCCCATACCCAATTTTGTACAAAATGGTAAGCATCGAGCAACGGCCGATCCAGTGATGGCAGTTTATGACAACAAATATTTTATGTTTAGCACCAATCAATGGGGTTATTGGTGGAGTGAGGATATGAAGGATTGGAAATTTTTACCGCATCAATTTTTACGACCATGGAATAAAGTGTATGATGAATTGTGTGCACCTGCAACACTTGTGATGGGCGATAGTTTATTTGTGATTGGAAGTACTTATGAAAAAAACTTTACACTTTGGTATAGCACCAATCCAACAAAGAACGAATGGAAAATTGCCGTGGATAGTTTTAAAGTAGGTGCATGGGATCCAGGATTATTTTTAGACGATGATAACCGCTTGTATATATATCATGGCTCTAGTAATTTATATCCTATATATGGACAAGAGTTGGATCGTAAAACATTTGAACCGCTTACTGAAAAAAAACCAATGATTCATTTGGTAGATAGCATTCATGGTTGGGAGCGTTTTGGTGAACATCAGGACAAC
>JALQXE010000163.1 GCA_023263235.1 Sediminibacterium sp.
TAAATGGTTATAGGAAACAATCAATGGCAAAAAGTCCCAGAAATTCAACCTTTTTAAAAAGTTTTTTTGAAATTAGTTGCATAACTAACTAATTTTACACAAATACTTATTTTATGCAACGTTCTATAAAAAATGTAGTGGTACTTGGAAGCGGTGTAATGGGGTCTAGAATTGCCTGTCATTTTGCGGGTGTGGGAGTAAAAGTGTTGTTATTAGATAGACTCACCCCTGGGGCCGAGGAGTCTGGTCTTAAAAAAGAACGCAATAAATTAGTTGATGATTCTTTGATTGCTGCTATTAAATCCAACCCATCTCCCTTATACAATAGCACTGCCAGTAAATTAATTAGCACAGGAAATTTTACAGACGATATTGCACAAATTGCAAAAGCAGATTGGATCATTGAAGTTGTAGTAGAAAGATTAGATATAAAGAAATTAATTTATGACGAGGTAGAAAAATTTAGAAAACCAGGAACCTTAGTAAGTTCTAATACTTCGGGCATACCTATTCACTTAATGGCCGAGGGAAGAAGTGAAGATTTTCAAAAACATTTTTGTGGCACTCACTTTTTTAATCCTCCTAGATATTTACGTTTATTGGAGATTATCCCTACCGCAAAAACCGATCCTAGTGTCATTGATTTTTTCATGCATTACGGGGATGTATATTTAGGAAAAACAACCGTATTATGCAAGGATACTCCAGCATTTATCGCAAATCGTGTTGGGGTTTTTAGCATGATGAGCGTAATTCACATCATGGAAAAACTTGCTTTGACCATTGATGAAGTTGAGTCGCTAACAGGCCCTATTATGGGTCGTCCAAAATCGGCAACATTTAGAACAGCGGATGTGGTGGGTATAGATACATTAGTGAAAGTAGCAAAAGGTGTAGCTGATAATTGCCCAAATGATGAAGCAAAAAATATTTTTGCGCTTCCAACTTGGTTAGAAAAAATGGTGGAAAACAATTGGCTGGGAGATAAAACAGGTCAAGGTTTTTTTAAGAAAGTAAAAACAGCAACAAGTAAAGATATTCTTACACTGAATTTAAAAACATTTGAATACGAGCCGCGCAACAAACCCAAATTTGCATCTATAGCTGCCGCAAAACCCATTGAAAATTTAGGAGAAAGAATAAAATCATTATATGCAGGAAATGACAAAGGATCAGCCTTTATTCGTGAATTTCATTTTGCCTTATTCTCTTATATCAGTTTTCGTATTCCAGAAATCAGTGATGAATTATACCGCTTAGATGATGCTTTAAAAGCAGGCTTTGGTTGGGAAATTGGTGCTTTTGAGAGTTGGGATGCATTGGGGGTAAGTAAAGTAGTGGACGACATGAAAGCTGCAGGGGTAGCCATTGCACCATGGATAGAAATCATGAATAACAAAGGGTTATCTTTTTATAAAGTAATTGAAGGCAAGCGTTATTATTATGATGTAAGCACTCAAGATTATAAACTCATTCCTGGTGCAGAGTCCTTTATCATTTTGTCGGATTTAAAAGAAAAAACTATTTGGAAAAACGTTGCTTGTAATTTAGTAGATATAGGAGATGGAATTGCAGGATTTAGTTGGAATACCAAAATGAATAGCATTGGAGGAGAGGTATTAGAAGGATTAAATAAGTCCATTGCAATGGCCGAAGAAAAGTGCAACGGATTAGTTATAGCCAATGAAGGCAATTTATTCAGTGCTGGTGCCAATGTGGGTATGATTTTTATGTTGGCTATTGAACAGGATTATGAAGAATTGGATATGGCCATTCGCACATTTCAAAATACAATGATGCGCGTGCGTTATTCTTCAATTCCAGTGGGTATTGCACCACACGGCTTAACATTGGGTGGTGGCTGTGAAATGAATTTACATGCCGACACTATTGCTGCTGCTGCGGAAACTTATGTTGGATTGGTTGAATTAGGAATTGGTGTAATTCCAGGAGGTGGTGGAACCAAAGAATTTGTATTAAGAGCATCCGATGAAATGCATATAGATGAACCTGATACCATTACTTTAAAAAATAGATTCTTACAAATAGCAACAGCAAAAGTGGCTACATCGGCACATGAAGCAATGGATATGGGCATTTTCAGAAAAGGACAGGATCATATTGTATTAAATCAATCTCGCAGAATTGCCAAAGCAAAAGAGCAGGTATTAAATTTATACCAAGCAGGGTACACACAAGCACAACAAAGAACTGATATTAAAGTATTGGGGAAATCCGCACTCGGCGCATTATATGCAGGTATCAACGCCATGTGGCGTGGCGGTTATGCTACTGATCATGACAAACTGGTTGCAAAAAAATTAGCTTTTGTGATGTGCGGTGGTGATTTAAGTGAAGCGACGCTGGTAAATGAACAATATTTATTGGACTTAGAAAGAGAAGCTTTTTTAAGTTTATGTGGCGAAAAGAAAACCCTGGAAAGAATACAATCGGTAATCACTTCTGGACGACCAATTCGCAACTA
This sequence comes from Sediminibacterium sp., assembly GCA_023263235.1. The sequence goes on from JALQXE010000163.1 coordinate 2,486, forward strand.
AAAGTAATTAGTTATAATAGTTGATTTAACGCAGCATCTATAGTTGGATAATCAAATTCAAAGCCGGCTGCTTGTATTTTTTTACTGGAGACATTAGCACTTTTCAGTACTTCAATACTCATTTCACCTAGCATAATTTTAAGGATAAAAACGGGTACGCTTACAGTAATGAAATATTTATTCATTTTCCCCGCAATGGCATTCACTAAATTTTTGTTGCTTATTGGCTGAGGAGACACAGCATTGTACACCCCTAGCATAGTTTCATGTTCCGCCGCATATCCAATCATTTTGCACAAATCCTGTTGATGAATCCAGCTTACTATTTGAGTGCCAGGGCCTAAAATAGTAGCAACGCCAAACCTAGCAGGTTTAATAAATTCAGCTAAAGCACCTCCCCTTTTATTAAACACAATACCAATTCTAAAAGTCACTAATCTTATACCCAATTGGTTAATTGCTTGAACACTCTCCTCCCACTGTTTGCAGGTAGTCCCTAAATAAGATGGATCATTGGGATCTGTTTCAACAAATCCATTTTGTAGAGAGCTTGCTGTGTCAGGACCATACCAACCAATTGCCGAAGCCGAAATCACAGTCTTTACTTTATGATTATTTTCAGACAATTTCTTTAATAATAAAGCACCTGATTGTACTCTACTATCTATAATTTCTTGTTTTCTTTTTTTTGTCCAACGTTTTGTTGCAACACTCTCCCCTGCTAAATGCACAATGATATCTGCCTTTTGCAAAGCTACTGGATCAATATATTGCTTTTCAATATCCCATTTTGCAAAGCTTAATTGTAATCTTGTAGATTTTTTTTCAGCGCGGGTTAATACAATTACTTCATATCCTTTATCTATAAAATAGTTAGTAAGGCCTTGCCCCACCATACCAGTTCCGCCAGTGATTAATACTGTTTGCATGGAGCAAAGTTAATAAAAAACCCCCGCCTTTCGGCGGGGTGCGTAGCTATATAATATCTTACGTTTTAAATTAAAGATGTTATATAGCTTACAATTAAAAATAAAACCCCCGCCTTTCGGCGGGGGTACAACTAAATCAACTGTACTATAAAAACGAGCTTAATCTGGTTTCTTACCATCTAAGAAAGTATTGATGGTTTTAATTTGCGTATTATTATTTTCGTCTTGCTCAACTGTATACTTGCTATAATAGTTTTCTACAGAGGCCAATGTATTCCCAAACAAGTCCATATTACGTCTTACATAAGCTGGCACTTCATCAAATTCTGCACTTGGGTCATTTCCATTGCCAATATTGAAAGAAAGGTTTCTTAATTTTTGGATACGCTCACGAACTTTTCTTCTTTGCTCTTCAGAGTCATCTAATGGCATTTCAACATGCTGTGCGGATGGCGCTGAAGTGGAATGTGTTTCGCGCATTACCAACCCTAAACCTGAATTTTCTTCCTCAGCAACTCTAAATGAAGATTGGAAACTTGGCTCATTAACTGTTTCAATTACTGGCTTTTCAGTTTCTGCAGCTGGAGCAACTTCTTCAATGATAGTTTCCACCACTTCGTTTATAACCACTTCTTCTACAACCTCGTCAGAATAAATATTTGTAGGCTTATTTAATACAAAACTATTTCCGTAATCCACTGCTGGTGCTTCATTCATATCCAAAACAAAGAGCGCTTCAGAAGGCTCCTCTGCTTCAGGAGTTACAAAATGTACATTGGATGCTTCTTCAGGAACCTCAACGTGCATAGTAGGCGCTAAATTTAATGCTTCCATGCTCGCTGCAGCCTCAACTGTTAAATTTGCATACTCTGCAGCTTCCTCTGTATCAAATGCATCTACATTAAGATCTGAATCATTCACATCTTCATTATTCCCTTCATCGAACGCGCTTACTTTATTCCCTTCATCGAACGCTAACGCGTTCTCTTCCTCTGTTTCATTTATGTCAAATGAATAAATTACCGGCTCTTCATTTGTAATATCTAAAACAAAATGATTGTCTTCTTCATGGATATTCAAATCCAACATATCTTGAGCAGGCTCCTCATTGTATACTTCTGAAATGGCACTATTTTCAAATGCTGTTGAATTATCTTCTGGAGCAATGGCTTCTGGTGCTTCAGGAGCTAATGTCATTACAATCTTTTCTTCAATAGGAGCCTCCGCTTTTTTTGACTCTTCTTTCTTAAATGGATCCTTTCCTTCAAATCCAGTTGCAATTAAAGTAATACCAATTTTCTCGCCCAATGTATCATCATATCCGCTACCCATAATCACATCACTGTGCTCTCCAGTACGTTCCCTTAAAATATTGCTAATGGTTTCTAATTCATCCATGCTACATTCAAAATCACCCTCGGCACTGTTAATATTTAACAAAATCCATTTAGCACCTTTAATGTCATTGTCATTTAACAATGGAGAATTTAAAGCCTCTTCTATAGCTCTTTGTGCTCTGTTCTCGCCTTCTACTTCTGCCTTACCTAAAATGGCAACACCTCCATTTTTCATTACAGTACAAACGTCTGCAAAATCCACAATAATATGGCCTCGGCTGTTAATTACATCGGTTATACATTTAGCAGCAGTTGCCAAAACATTATCTGCCTTGGTGAAAGCTTCTTTCATCTTTAAATTACCGTATTGAACTCGTAATTTATCATTTGAGATCACCAATAAAGTATCCACCAATGGTTTTAATTGATTAATTCCATCCTCGGCTTGTTTTTGACGACGAGGTCCCTCAAATCCAAAAGGTGTGGTTACAATACCCACAGTTAAAATGCCTAAATCTTTACAGATTTTAGCAATAATGGGCGCACCCCCTGTTCCTGTGCCGCCACCCATACCCACGGTGATAAATGCCATCTTGGTATTTACCTCTAATATTTTCTTGATTTCTTCTAAGGATTCTTCAGTAGCTAATTTACCAACAGAAGGGTCTGCACCGGCTCCTAAACCTTGCGTCAAATGAGGCCCTAATTGTATTTTATTTGGTACTGGGCTTTGTTCTATCGCCTTAGAATCGGTATTACAAATTATAAAATCTACGCCTTCAATATCTTGGTGAAACATAAAATTCACGGCATTGCTACCGCCACCACCAACGCCTAGGACTTTGATGATGGATGATTTTTGCTTTGGTAAGTCAAAT
>JALQXE010000185.1 GCA_023263235.1 Sediminibacterium sp.
AAGAATGACTTAAAGCATTTATGACGCAAACCCTTGATTTTAATGGGTTTCAGAAGATAAAAGGCTGTAATATAAGCCTATAAAGGATTTCAGAAGATTAACTATCCACAATCAATTCACAATTTGCATAAAACTGCTAAAATGAAAACATTGTTCTCCCCAAGTGTGGTGTAGCTTGTATAATAGATCTGCAGCGTGTTTGCCGCGATAAGTCTCCATGGCCTCTTTGGAACTTGCAAATAGTTGTAGGGTATATGTAGGCGCCTGCGTTGGTTCTACTTCCAATTCATAAAATTGAAAGGAATTAAAACAGTCAGTTTGCATGCAATTGGGTATAAACTGTTCTTGCATCCATGCTTTCCAAATGGCTTCTGCACTTGGTTCTATTTGAAAACTTATATTACAAACGGACATGTTTATTTTTTTAATTCAACTAATATAGGACAATGATCACTATGTTTTACATCAGGTAAAATAGAAGCGTTTTTTATTTTCTTTGCAAGTACTTCCGTAGTGCATAAATAATCTATTCTCCATCCTTTATTATTGGCTCTAACTGAAGGAAATCTTTGACTCCACCAACTATATGCGCCAGTGCTTTCTGGATGTATTTTTCTAAAACTATCTACCCATCCATTGTCTAAAAAATGGTCCATCCAAGCTCTTTCTTCCGGTAAGAATCCCGAAGATTTTTTATTTCCTTTAGGGTCGTGAATATCTATTTCTTTATGTGCAATATTATAATCTCCTGCAACAATAATTTCAGGTCTTTCTTTTTTTAAGGCTTGAATGTATTCGTAAAATTCATTCAGCCATTGATACTTATATTGTTGTCTTTCATCACCACTTGTTCCTGATGGAAAATAAGCGTTCACAATAGTTAAACTTCCAATGTCCACTCTTACCACTCTTCCTTCTGCATCACTCATTTCATAGCCATTTCCATAAACTATATTGTCGGGCTTTTGCTTACTAAAAATGGCTACACCGCTGTACCCTTTTTTTTGTGCAGGATACCAAGCAACATGGTATCCCAATGAAGTAAAAATACTTATATCGATATCATCAGGACTTGCTTTGGTTTCTTGCACACAGAAAACATCAATATTGGCTTCTTGCAACCATTCAATTAATCCTTTCTTTATGGCAGCTCTTATTCCATTAACGTTATAACTTATTATCTGCATTATTCTTCTGTTGATTTGGGCATTTGAAAAAGTTCGGAGTAAGATAGCAAAAGCATAAAATTCAAAAATTCATCTGATATATTATTTTGAACTATCACCATATGTGTTGGTAAACTCTCACCTTGTGCGATAATGGCAATTTGTTGATCTACTAATATGGTTTTAATATTTGCATCATAATTGATTAAAATAGTAAATGGACTATTCTTAAAAACGCCTTTGATTAGTTTATTAGCTACTACTGCGATTTTTTTATAGTTGGCATTTAAGCTTACTTTTTCTGTGGAATCAAAACCATTATACAATTCATTTGGATTAACTAATGCGTCTGCTTGTAATACATTTTCGGCTACACTAAATTGTCCAATAAGTTGCTGGTTAGCATAAATTTTATTTAAACTATCATTCAAAAAACTAATCGGACTAACTGGGTTAATATCATAAGTGGCATTGGGATTAAAAACTAAAAAAGAGGAGATACTATAATCAGTATTATTTTTTACATCTCTTAATGGTTGCTCAATCTGATATAATTCCTTGCTTTTATTCCATTTACTCGCTTTTAAATTGGCTATCAAATTTGCATAAGGATAATCAGCAGCGGTTGAATTGGTATTAATTTTTTGCATACCCGCTGTTGGAACTCTTAGTATTTGTCTGTTTCCGTTTCTTGTAAATTGTATAAATCCTCTAGTGGTATCTATTAAAGTTCTAGGAGCTTGGTGCACTAAGGGCATCCATACATTATCCGTAGCAAATAAATTAGGTGCTTTAGCTTCCGTATAACTTAAGTCTACAAAGTCTGGACTGATTTGTTCTATTCCTTTTGCTATTGCTTTAAAGATATTATTTGGACTACTCAAAGGAAAAATAGTAGGAAAGCCTATGCCAATACTCTGTTGAGGTTGAATGCTCATCAACAAAGTTTTCTTAAATGACACTTGCTTTTCTTGATTAATGATTGAACATGTGATAAACCAAATGGAGCGGATACTATCTCTTTTGCTATCTGGTATATCTAATAAATTATTTCTATAAGCTAAGCTAGGCTCCAATTCATATATCTCTACGTAGGCATGAAGTGGAATCTTGGATGTTTGTTCCCAGTTAATTTGAATCTTCCCTAATTGGCTTGATTTATTTAAGTCAACTCTACTGATTGGAAAATCTTTTACCAGATCTAATGACATACTCTTAAATAATCCCTTTTCTAATGCGTCTCTTATTTGTAAGGAAGCATTTTTATCTATTTTCCAGTAATCAGCATTAGGTAAAATACTTGAATAAGTTTGTATCTGTTCAAGTACTACTTGTGTTTGCGCATTTGTTAAATTGGTGAAAAACAATGCAAGGAATAAAACACAACCAGGTATATATAATTTCATAGGTAGCCGAAATTTCAATGTCAAAATTAACTATTTTAAGCTTCCCTATAGATTATTTATTTAACTTCAAGTTATGGATAAGAAAGCTAAAAAGAAAATAATTCCCGCCTATACAGGTTTTCAATTAGAAGGGCCAAAGCCCAGGATTAATGAGTTTAAATTTGCATTGCAAATCTTCTTTGAATTCATTAAAGGTTTTAGAGCATTACATTTTATTGGCCCTTGTGTTACCGTTTTTGGTTCTGCAAGATTTAAGGAAGATCATATGTATTATAAACAAGCAAGAGAGCTTGGAAAACGTATTGCAGAATTGGGTATGGTGACAATGACAGGAGGTGGTCCTGGCATTATGGAAGCAGCTAACAGGGGTGCCTTTGAAGCAGGTGGAACATCTGTGGGATGTAATATTAAATTACCTTTTGAACAAACTCCCAATCCTTATGTTCACACTAGTATCACTTTTAATTTCTTCTTTATTAGAAAAGTGCTATTGGTGAAATACTCATACGCATTTATTATCATGCCTGGAGGCTTTGGAACCCAGGATGAATTTTTCGAGACCCTTACTTTAGCACAAACCAAAGTGATTAATGATTTTCCTATTGTGGTAATGGGCCGTTCTTATTATCAACCATTCCAGCATTGGATGGATCATATGATTCAAGCTGGTACCATTTCTCCCGAAGACAAGAAGTTTGTGTTATTCACTGATAGTGTAGACGAAGCGATTAGTCATATTAGTTCTTATGTAAGAACAAATTATAAAGTTACCCCTCGTAAACGCTTATGGTGGTTATTTGAAAAAGTTTAATTAGTCAATCACTGGTTGTAACCATCTAGTGATATAGTCTAAAGATTGATTTTTTCTTTTTGCGTAATCTTCCACTTGGTCTTGTTTTATTTTACCTAATCCAAAATA
>JALQXE010000029.1 GCA_023263235.1 Sediminibacterium sp.
TTGTTTTTTATTAACCTTTAATCTTTCATTTATTTTTTTGATTAGTTTATAAATAAATACTAATAAAATAATTGCAATAAGCGTAAAAGCAATTTGTAAATAAGATATTTTATATAATACCAGATACTCGATATTATTAAAAAATTCTACAGAATTAAATAGATAAACACTTGAGAATGCATCAAAAAAATCGAGTGTTAAAAATAGAAGGAATAAAATATATGCTAATGTTATTCTATTAAAATATATTATTATAAATAGAACAATTGCATATTCGTAATAAAATATAGCCCTTGGGATATAAATGAATAATTGTAATAAACTTAAAACATTAACAATTACAAAAAGTAGTAATGTACTTAATAGTATACTACCATTAAATTGCTTGAAACCCCTTTTTAACCAATTCATCAGAGTTTTGACAATCCTCTTTTGAAAAGGTTTAACTTAATAAATTATATTTTATTAAAGCGCGCGCTTTAGTTTTTATAAGCATTAGATTAATCTTATAATACCACCCCCCCTCTTACCTTATTAATCTATAAATTGTAAGGGCGGCGCGTTTTATTAAAAAAGGGAACTCTTTTAGGTTAATGGTTTCACCGGGAGCGTGTGCTCCTTTACCCGAAGCACCTAGTCCGTCAATGCAATCCATATACTGCGCTACATATGAAATGTCACCGGCACCGCGTGAACCAGGGTCACCGGCAACGGTAGCACCTATGCCCATACTAGTAGTTACACCATTAATTACTTCCATTACTCTTTCATTGCCCTCGGTGGGTGCCATACTTGGAATACCATCCACAAAACGAATAGTAGCTTTAGCACCGGTTAAACTTTGATCCACAATTTTTTGCATGGTCGCGCGCGCGTCTATTTTTTGTTGCTCCGTTAAAAAACGTAAGTCACCAGTTACAACTGCATTCGGTGAAATGATATTTGTTTTTCCAATGGCCGTGCCCGTTGCTTTGGCTTCGTCATATTGCATATCGGAACCACCAATAAATACACCCGGATTAAAGGTTAAATATTTTTCCTGACTTAATTGTGTTCTAAATTCATTTACAATTCTGGCTGCTTCATAAATAGCACCATAGCCAGCACCTTCGGTAAATACACCACTACTATGTCCTGTTTTTGCAGTTACATTTAGTTGCCATCCGCTTGCACCTCTTCTTGCAGTGGCTACTTTATTTAATCCATTCGCTCCTTCAAAAGCCAATGCAATGTCAGATTGCTTTGCAGTTTCAATAAAATCTCCCCTGCTTACTTCGCGCGGATAACCTGCATGCTCTTCGTCGCCTGTTAAATAAGCAGTGATGGCTGCATCCTTTAAATAACCATGTGCGTTTAATGCTTGTAACGCCATTATCATTACCACGTCTCCACCCTTCATATCATTCGCACCCTGTCCTGTTGCCGTGCTATCGTTTAACATGGTGAAAGGATTTTCTGGCATGTCTGGTTCAAACACAGTATCCAAATGGCCTATTAAAAATAATTTTTTGCCTTTTTGTTTTTTTGGCATCGGTGTCATGGCTACTAAATGCCCTGCACGTTTTATGCTATCCGGCATACTCACCCAATGCGTTTTTAATCCAGCAGTTTCAAATTCTTTTGCAAACAATGCACCTACTTTTTTTACACCTTCAATATTTAAAGTACCGCTATTAATATTCACCGACTCCTTTAACAGCTCAATAGCTCTTGGTATATTCGCATCTATATAAGAAAGGATTTTTTGCTCCTCCTTAGTTAAAGTATTGGTTATAGCATTACTATTGGTTTGTGCATGCAAACACATGACAATTGTTATTGCAAAAGCAAATAGGATTAATTTTTTCATAAGATAAATGTAAGAAATTGTATTTAATCAAACACCAATGGAATATTCAGTTTTACACTAAAATTTCGGCCCTTATTAAATACACCCATACGACCTGTGGCTAAATTTTCGGCTGTATATTTTAAACGGCTTAAATGATTTTGATACGCAACATCCGTTAAGTTTTGAGCAGTAAAGGATAAACTAAATAATTGTTTACCCCTTTTTGTGAAATGCGTTCCCAACCCTACATTTAATAAATGATACCCTGGCGTAGCAGTTTCAGTATTGTAACCCGTAAATGGATTGTTTTGTGCAAACACATTATCCAACTGCACAGATAGATAAGAATTTTGTAAAGCAGATTGTTTGTTTTTAAATTCATACCTTAATTCTGAAATCCATCTTAATGGTGGAATATTTGGTAAATATTTGCTGCCATCAATGGGAGTGGCAAATGTACCTTTCACATAAGAAAAAGTGTTTTCTACGTGTAGGCCATCCAAAGGATGCGGATGTATATCTAAATTAAATTCAGCACCCATTAAACTTGCATTTTGTTGACGATACTCAAATGCAAATAATGCATCCCCATCTTCATTAACAATTATGGAATCACCCCCAGCAGCGCTTACTAATTTTTGATAATAAATATAATCGGTGATTTGATTATAAAACACACTTCCATTAAAGGATACATGCTCGTCGCTCCATTCAGCACCTAAATCCAATTGTAAACTTTTTTCAGATTTTAATTGTGTGTTACCATATTCATATCTATTGGTACCCTCATGTGCCCCATTACTTCCTAATTCCGACATATTGGGTGCGCGATAACCACGAGCAATATTTAATTTAAATACCAAATCCTTTCCGGCCTCATAAGTTAATCCAAAGGATCCAGCAATATCTCCGAAGTTTTTTTGACGAATTGTAGGAACAAAACTATTTAAGTAGGCAATATTGGGATCGCTGTATGGATTAGGTTCTTTAAATTCAATCCCTTTTTTATCAATTCTTGCACCACCACTCATGGTTAAGTTACCCGCTTTTTTCTGTGTATAAAAAAACAATCCTAATTCAGTTGAAGTATATTCAGGAATTAATACTTCCACGCCTTTGTTTTTATTTTGTTGTTGCATTCCGTTTACACCAATGGTATGCTTCCAGTTATTTTTTTCTGGCAATAAATATTGGAAAGAATAGTTTAAAGTACCTAATTCAAAGTATAAACTTTTCTCGGAAGGATCTACTATATTTCCAAATTCTTGTCTTTGGTTGCGCTGATAAGCAATATTGGCTTTTAGTTTTCCTGTGCCCCAATTAATACTATTGTCTAAAATATATTTGGTATGTATAATATTTTGATAAGGAATAGATGGATTTGTGGAATTAAAATCTGCATCGGTGGCAACTGGATTTACATAAGCGATACTGGAAAGGCGTACAGCGGGAGATGCGATTACAGTATTTACTTGTTTTATAAATCGGCCCGCTTCATCTCTATCACCCTCAATCATGCCTAATTTTTGATTAAACTGATTTACAATAAAATGAGAATAGCCCCAATCTTTTTCTATACCAATAAAACCGCCCCCATTTAACTCATTAAATTTTGAGTTAAACACTTTGCCATCATATTTATTTTGATAGTCACTCGCTTTTTTAGAAGAAGCATTTATACCCCACACCAATCCTTTTTTATTACCTGCAATATCAAAGTGATAACCTTGTAAATTATTATTAGATTGATAATTACTAAAAACATTTCCTCTTATGGCACCCTCGGCCACCGGCACATTGGATACTACATTAATCACACCACTCAAGGCCTCACTTCCATAAATAATAGAGGCTGGCACTTTTAATACCTCGGTGCGAGTAACATTGTATTCATCAATTTCAATCCCATGTTCGTCGCCCCATTGTTGCCCCTCTTGTCTTACTCCATCATTTAAAACCATTACTCTATTATACCCCAATCCTCTTATAATGGGTTTTGAAACGGCAGGCCCTGTACTTAATTGAGATACGCCTGGTGTTTTAGATAAGGCGTCTATAAAATTGGTACTTGCCGATTTAAAAAAATCTTCCTTCTTTAAAATAGTAATAGGGGTTGGAGTTTTACGTGAACTCGTGGCGCGTAAAAAACTAGTAACCGTCACATTAGAACTTTCAACAGCAATATGTCCCAATACAAAATTTTCGGTGGTATTGGCTTTTACGATAATAGATTTTGAATAAATAGAAAACCCTATAAAACTTACTTCGGCAATATGTTCCCCCTTTGGTAAACTAATTTCATATACACCATTTTGATTGGTGATTACGCCTTTTTTATATTCTGGAAAATATACACTAGCACCTTGCAAAGGCAGCCCCGTTAATTCATCGGTTACCTTACCCGTTACAATAAAATTTGTTTTTGTGCTTTGTGCTGCACCCGATTTAATTATACATAAAAGTATAAATACGAAAACTGAAATATGCTTTAACATAATTATAAATTGAAATTGAAAAATAAAACCAATGCGCTCATTACGCATTTCAACATTCAATTATAAAATGGGCGGGCCGCGAGAATCAAAATGAGAGATACTACTACTAGGTATAAATGAAAAAGTGGCTTCATTTTTTACAGTTTGCGTAGTGGGTGTAATTAAAAATAATTCAAAGCTATATTGAATAAAGGGAGAAGTAGCAACTAATTGGTCATAAGAACAATGTATGGTCGCATGCTCTACTTGTTCAATGGGTAAATTAACGTGCACGCTACATGAAGTAGGATCAACGTGCTTTGCAACAAAATCGTGAATGTTTTTTTGTGGGGTAATACTAAATGCAAAAACCACTAGCATGGCTAGCGCAATAAATTGTCTTATGGTTTTTGAAAATAACATTGTTTTTACTTGTTAATGCAAAGTTAGTGCAAATTTTGAGCAATTAAAAAATAGGCGCGCCTATAGGATGCTTCGCTTCAAAGGGCTTGCCCATGAGTTTGGTCATAGTAGCCGCCAACTGCTTTTGAAAATATTGTACATTTTGCGTTTGGGCACCCATGGTGCCAATTTTTTGTAGCCCCGGACCCATTAATGCAAACCATATACTTGAAGCACCATTTACATCGGCACCATGATCGGTCCAAGCTTCTTTAAATCCACGACCATGATCGGTGGTTACTAATAAATAAGTATTGTCTTTGTATCCAGGAGTAGATTGAACCCAATTCCAAATTTGCGCAATCCATGCATCCACCTGATGTGCGGCATCTAAATAATCTCTATAATGTGCGTGATGTGCCCACTCGTCTGTTTCACCATAACTTATATACAAAGCCTTTGGTTTTTTATTTTGCAAATAATGCATTGCTTGTTGATGCGTGTATACATCTAAACATTCTACTTCTTTAAATGGTTTATAAGAATCTTTTAAACCTTGGCTAATGCTTACTGCAACAGGATCCTGCATTAATTGCGTGAGGGGTTCAAATGCATTAATCACTGGAAAACCAGAAACTTTTTCATTTAATATTCTATCAAATGCATCCCAAGCACCAAAAGCTGCCACCTTATTTTTATAAGCAACCTGTGCATTTAAAAATGCCAATACATTGGTATGCGGATTAGGCATATAATCATTTGAATTAATAGCCGTGTCCGGATAGCCTGTTAAAATTTCATTATAACCTGGATAAGAAAACCAATGCGGATTAGCAACATCCACTTTATTATCTACAAAACGATTGCCAAACAACATACCCTCTTTTGCAATTTGATTCCAAAAAAAAGGCATTAACTTTTTTTGTCTTTCCTCAATGGTGCTGGCACCATACTTATTAAATATATATGCGCTATCTCCTTGATTAAATTTTGAGTCATTCGCAATGGCAATGTCCATACCCCCAAAAACCTCCTGCCACCTATAACCGTCGGTGGTGATAATTATTAAATTAGGCGCATTATCCTTATTGGCCGTATTGGAAACTTGCGAAAACACCGTATTAACCGAAAGAATTAATATTAATGTATTGATAATCAATACTTTGCTCTGGATTGGGCGCATATCATTAAATTTTATGTTTAAAAATAATAAACATTAAGTGCTTACAACATAAAAGCAGCTTATTATACTGGATCTTTTTTATCGCCTTTTTGTTTAAGAACAAAATAAAGCAATCCCATAGTAACAATAAAGTAAACTATTAAACCAAGATCGTTTTGTATTATATTTTTAAAAAATAAAATCGAAATGATTACATGCAGTATTAGTACATAATTAAATATTTTTTTCATTTTTACATTTTAGGGAATTGGACAATAATTATCAATACAAACAACACCAGCTGCTGCCTCTAATGTAGCACATAAAACTACACATGCGGGTGTACCTAATCCGGCGGTGGCGCCAATACAACTTGCATGACACAGGATAGCACCTGCAGTAGCTGCTGCCATGCACAAGGAAAATCTCCATCCACAATCATTTATTCTATTTATAGTAATATTAGAATGCGTTGAAAGTGAGCTACTAGAAGATGCAATGCCAGTATAGCTATTGTAGCGTTTTACATATAACTGCTTACACGCTTCGTTTATATTTTGCATGGAAATGTAATTGTATTGAGCATTTAATTTTGACCATGTTGAATGATAAGTTTTAATATAATTATTTAAATACTCAATGTTAGTGCTTCCAATATATTCATTGAATAATTTATGATCCTTTGTTGAATGTAAATCTTTATCATTTAAATCTTGGATTTTAATTTTAAATGCTTGCATTGTTAAACCTTTACTAGTTGCCAATTGAAGTACGAAATGGTTGAGCCCTTGTTCAAGATCAACTACTTTAATAAAATTTGTATCAGCAGATAAATTACTTTCAATTAAGGGGACCTGCTCTTGGGTTGATTTAGTGCATCCAAATAATAAAGTACAAAATATTAAAAGGGTCATTGGACTGTGAATAGGATTCATAAAATGGATTTTGGTGAGGGTTGAATATAATTTCCCTGAACAACCCAGTTTCAAGTATTTATACCTTTGTATTAGTTTGTAAAATTATAATGAATTGATTTTGAACTTTTTAAGACATATTTTGTTCTATTTCATGCCTGGGCATCAGAATCTTATTTGGTTCCTACTGAATAAGCTTGTAATTTTGATGTTCAAACATTAATTAATAAAAAAACAATAATAACTATGAATTTATTAGATGCATTAAAATGGCGTTATGCTGTAAAGCGAATGAATGGAGCAAAAATTCCTGAACAAACTTTAAATACCATTTTAGAAGCTACCCGTTTAGCACCAAGTTCTTTTGGATTAACTCCTTACTCTATTATTGTAGTAGAGGATGAAGCAACCAGAAAAAAATTACAACCTCATTTTTACAACCAACCACAAATTGGTGAGTCAAGTGCTGTTATTATTTTTGCTGCACACACTACAATTAACGAAGCTAGTGTAGATGCTTATATGCAAGAAATTGCTGAGCAAAGAGGTGTACCAGTTGATGCTTTAAAAGATTTTGCTGGGTATGTGAAAGGTGCTATTGCACATCAAACTCCTGAGCAATTACAAATTTGGGCTGCGAAACAAACATATATCGCATTAGGATTTGCATTAGTGGCTGCCGCTAGCGAACAAGTAGACGGTACACCAATGGAAGGCTTTGATCCTGCAGCGGTAGATGCTGAATTAGGATTGGCTGCACAAGGTTTACATGCAACTGTTGCTTTAACATTAGGTTACAGAGATGCAGCAAATGATTATTTATCAGGTGCTTTAAAAGTAAGACGCAACGCAGATAAATTAATTATCAAAAAATAATTTTAGGGCTAGTATAAATCATTTAGCATTTATACTGCTTTATAGTTTGGTTAGTATTGTAGCAAGCAATCGTAATCACAAAGGGCGACTCGTTGAGTCGCCCTTATTATTTTAATTAGATCATTTGTCTATTTAACTTTTAGATTACTAATCTGCTTTTCTAATTTCCGTTCTTGGGCCAATACCATTTTCATTAAAGGCTTCTATTTGAAAATAATAAGGTTGATCTTTTTCCAAAGCCGTTACATAATATTCGCTTACCCCATAAACCATTACACTATTGTATAATTTATTAGGATCAGATCCAAAGTATATATGATAGCCTGTTGCATTGGGGTTTACTGCCCATTTTAACCAAGCATTTCTTCTTTCACTATCCCCTCTAAGTGGAACAAAGTTTTGAACTGTACCTGGTTGCTCCCCTTTTCCTTTTCCAAATACACGCAAACCACTTATCGCAAATTTTGCACTTGGCATATGAATGTTTACCATTTTTATATAGCGCGCTTCAATGGCTTTTGGCAGTACAACATAATCGTGTGGGACATCTGTTTTATTTTTTGACTTGTCTATAATAAGTGTCCAAGTTTTTGCATCATTTGAAGCATACACTTCATATTGATGATAAATGTCCGTGTACTTTCCCATTAAATCGGATCCTTCATCGGCATAATTAATTTGAATAGCTTCAATGTTGCTTAGGTTTCCTAAATCCGTTTGTATCCATTCTCCTTTATTGCCAGTGGTTGCAGACCAATAGGTTTTTAAATTTTCATCTACTGCATTGTTTGCGGTGAATGCACTTAAAGTACTTGATACCTGCACTGGCTTATTATAATTTAACAACATCCATCCTGTAAATTGAGACTGATCATGATTTGCATTTTGGGTTGGCAAATAATGTGGGTAGTCCCCATAAGCAGTGTTGGTATACATCACCCCTTCTCTATCAATTTGTGCTGGCCATATTCCTAAGCGTCTTTCAAAATTATTTTTCACACTAATGGCAATCGTAGAAATATGCCACCAATTTTTAAATACATCCTGATAAGTGGCTCCGTGTCCTGCACCGCGCGCAAAGCCACCTGGCTTATAGGAAAACGGATTGTGTTTTTGATAAGT
>JALQXE010000033.1 GCA_023263235.1 Sediminibacterium sp.
TTTGAAACGACCATCATATTTCTTTAAAATGGTATTTTTTGTAGATAAATATAAAGGCCATTTTTTTGCCAAAGCTTGATTGAAACATGCACGTGCAAAACCATAAATACTTTCGTCGGTATTGTACATTGCCATAGCAACGCCATCTCCTTTAAAATTAAACACTTCAAATTCCTGAACGGTTCCATCCTCTCCTTCAAACTTAACCGTTAATTTCCCCTTGCCTTTTGTTACAAAGTCAGTTGCACGATATTGATCACCAAATGCATGACGACCAATACAAATAGGTGCTGTCCAGTTGGGTACTAAACGTGGCACATTTGAACATACAATGGGCTCACGGAATACGGTACCATCCAAAATATTACGGATGGTTCCATTAGGACTCTTCCACATTTGTTTTAACTTAAACTCTTCTACTCTTTGTTCGTCGGGAGTGATTGTTGCACATTTGATTCCAACTCCATATTGTTTAATCGCATTAGCAGCATCAATAGTCACTTGGTCATTCGTCTCATCACGATATTCCATTCCCAAGTCATAGTATTTAATATCAATGTCTAAATAAGGCAAAATCAATTTGTCCTTAATAAATTTCCAAATAATTCTGGTCATTTCATCACCATCCAATTCAACCACTGGATTGGCCACTTTAATTTTTTGTCCCATAGTTTAAATTTTGTCCGCAAATGTACAAAATGTATCAAGAAAATGAATGAATATACTCAGTAATTGAGGTATTCCTTAGTCATTAACAATTAAAACTGGGATGGAAACACTATGTCTAACTGCCTCTATGGTTTCACCAAAAAAATAGTCTTTCCATCCCTTATGCTGGTGCGCACCCATGACTAACAACTGTGCGTCTTTTTCTTTAACAATTCTAACAATTTCTTTAACTCTATTTTGATATCCAATGGTTGAAATAGCATTATACCCTTTTTGGGTTAAGGCATTAACATAGGCATCTAACCGTTCTTGGTCTTTTCTTGATTCTTCGTCATCACTGGCTTCTAATAAATAATTAGCGGTAACACTTTCCACTACATGAATAAAAATAAACTGAGTTTCATTTGTTTTATCTGGAGCAACTTGTTGTATCCCGTGTGCGATGGCGGTTTTTATTAATTTTTGATCACTTAAGGAAAAATCAACTGCAATGGCAATTCTCCTTACTGGAGCAACCTGTGTCCAATCCAATTCAATCGCATCTCCATGTAAATCTGTGATACTTTTCTTTTTATGAGATTTTAGTAAAGGATAAACAACAATATAACACAATAAAATAATGAAAAATAAAACGCTAACAATGAGCAATACTTTAAGCAAAATATTTTCTGATGCATGAAAAAAATCAACAACAAAATCCAATACTAAATTACTATTTAAGAACACCAAAATCGCTGCAACTATCCATGCGAGTGATTTAACTTTCCAGCCAATAGCAAATTCACCCATTGTACTTTTATCACTCACAAAATGAATAAGGGGTATCACGGCAAACCCTAGTTGCAAACTCAAAATTACCTGACTAAAAATAAGCAAGGCATCTACTCTATCCTCTCCCATATACCCAATTACTAAAATGGCAGGAACAATGGCAACCAATCTGGTTAGCAAACGTCTTATCCAAGGATTTAATCTAATTTTCAAATAACCCTCCATTACAATTTGACCAGCTAAAGTGCCTGTTACAGTAGAGCTTTGGCCAGCAGCAATTAAAGCAATGGCAAATAAAATAGGGGCTAATTTGGAGCCCAGTAATGGCGCCAATAAAGAATGTGCTTCCTCAATTTTGGCAACTTCTTTATGTCCCGTTGCATAAAAAGCCGTAGCAGCTAAAATTAAAATGGAAGCATTCACAAAAAATGCAGCGTTTAAAGCAACTACACTATCTATGAAATTATAAAAAATAGATTTTTTTATACCTGGTACGTTACGATCAATTTTACGTGTTTGCACCAATGCTGAATGTAAATATAAATTATGTGGCATCACGGTTGCCCCAATAATACCAACCGCAATATATAAAGCTTCTGGTGATAATTTAGAAGGTACAAATCCCTTAATTGCATATGACAAATCGGGCTTAGCAATAAACAATTGAATAAAAAAGCTAAAACCAATGGTGGCTACTAATAAAATGATAAATGCCTCCATTTTACGAATACCATATCGTTGCAAAAACAAGAATAAAAAAGTATCTGTTACCGTAATAATGGTCCCATACATTAATGGCAACCCTGTTAATAATTTAATACCAATTGCCATACCTAAAACTTCGGCTAAATCGGTGGCAGCTATTGCCAATTCAGCTAAAACGTATAAACAAAAATTAACAACGGGTGGGTAGGTTTCTCTGTTTACTTGGGCTAAATCCAACCGCCTTACAATACCTAATCTAGCACTTAAACTTTGCAGTAAAACTGCCATTAAATTACTCAATAATAACACCCATATAAGTTGATATCCAAAAGCGGCACCGCCTGCCAAGTCGGTAGCCCAATTGCCTGGGTCCATATAACCCACACTTACTAAATATGCAGGCCCAATAAAAGCCAAAAATTTACGCCACCCTGTTTTTTGGCTGGTTGGCACCGATTCGTGTAAAGTATCTAATGATTTTTCGGGTCTCATTGTACGTAAAATTAATCATAAAGGCTTGTATAACTGAAATTGATAGTCTATTTTTATAAAAAACATCCCATGCGTAAATTGTTGCTCATTGGTCTTATTTGCTTTGTATATGCTTGCGGAGACAAACCTACCGACTTGTCGGGTGATGCCCCAATAAAAATAAATGATCTTGTAAAGGTATTTAATGACGCAAAGCTTCCAGTAAACTTGTCGGATACAAGTATAACAAAGTATAAAGACAGTATTGAAATTGGCCGTAAAGCTTTGAGTCAAATTGTTCCAGATACTACACTTGAAAAAATCATCGCTTCCAAAAATAAGAAAGCAACTATTCACCCCCTATTTAAAATTGAAAAAGAAACTGAATATTATTTATTGATTAAAATAAAACAATCCAAAAAAGAAGAAATTGGAATTTTGGTTTTTAATAAGGAAAATAAATTCTTAGACTATAAATCAATTATTGAATTTAATAAAGATAAAGGCAGTAACAATGAAAAGTCATTGTATATTAACAATGAGCCCTCGTTTTTATTAGAAGAAAATAAATACAATAAAAACAATGTATTAGTAAATGAGAAAAAGGCGTGGGCCTTTTCCGAAGGGGTATTTAAATTAATATATTTCGATAATGTTATTAAGTTAGAAAATAAGAATATCATTAATCCCATTGATACATTGCCTAGCAATAATGTTTTTAGTGGCGATTTTGAAAGTAACTCAAAAAACTTTATAACAATACGCGATAATGGCGCTAGTGATAAGTACCAATTTTTCTTACATACCGAGAAAACAGAGAGTTGTGTTGGAGAGTTAAAAGGTATGCTTCAATTCAAAAACAATGTGGCCAATTTTTCAGAAAAAGGAGATGCCTGCCATATACAATTTACTATCCAAGGCAATAATATATCCATCAAAGAGGATGGCAATTGTGGTAATCACAGGGGCTTAAATTGCAGTTTTGACGAAAATTTTAACCGTAAAAAGAGGATAAAAAGGAAGAAATAATCCACAAAAAAAGGCTAAAATTAGTAGGTTATGCACACCTTAATGTGTAAAAAGTACATTTTAGGTAAATACCATTATATTGCAGTCAAATTAACAAACGACCTAACCTATGAGTTTTAGAAATTATCAGGTGCCTTACAAAATAAACGAACAGTTTAAGAAAAAGGCAGCTTACTTTTCTATGGAATTTGCCATTCACCAACCTTTGAAAATATACAGTGGTGGACTCGGATTTTTAGCAGGATCACATTTAAGAAGTGCTTACGAATTAAACCAAAACATGATTGGGGTTGGTATCCTTTGGAAATATGGTTATTATGACCAAGCTAGAAACCAGGATCAAACTTTACAAGTTACTTTCATGGAGA
The DNA here is from genome assembly GCA_023263235.1 of Sediminibacterium sp. The sequence continues at coordinate 4,014 of JALQXE010000033.1, forward strand.
AAATATACAGCTTCTTGGAAGACACGGGTATCAAGTATCAAATTATGATACATGATCATCCAGTTTGGGTAAAGGCCTATTATTTAGCACCCACTACTTTTTGTAGTGCCCCTTTATTCTTATTAAGTACCGACTTACCCGAGAACGATTACGTATCTCAAACCATTACCCATCGATTATACGACGCCAATGTTGCTACCAAAGTGGCTCAATTCATTTTATTGGGCGTAGGTGGTGCAAAATTGATTGATGAACTAAATTTTGAACCAGAAGTTTACCATTTAAATGAAGCGCATGGTTTTTCAAGTGCCTTCTATCTATTAAATAAGTACAAATCACTAGA
>JALQXE010000067.1 GCA_023263235.1 Sediminibacterium sp.
GCTACTACAGCCAGCAGTTGGACGCTCAGTTGGAATGCTAATCCAGGAACAGTTACTATTTACTATAACGCAGTTGCGATCTAATGTTATATATATAAAACTGTATACTAAAATAAAATGTCTCTAGCGCCATACTGAATACCTTAGTTGCGTGTAAAATTTTATCTACCAGGGTGGTTTTACCGTGGTCAACGTGCGCGATAATAGCGATGTTTCTTATTTCCATGTACTGTTTTGAGGCTGCAAAGGTACGCCGTTTACAGTCCTAAAAAAAACAAAAGGGAAAAAAGGATTGAATAGATTTACACCCTTATATATATTTTATATTTATTTAATATATAACCCAATAGCCAGCAAACCAACATATAAGTAAAAGCAAAGGCTAAAGAAGCCCAATAAGGGGCAAAAAAGGAGAAGCCATGGGTGAAAATCCAGTTAAATAAGGTCATGTCACCAACTTGAACCATATTTAAGACAGTTAAAAGCAATTCTGAAAATAAGTAAATAACCAAAGGGTTCTTGCCGAAAATCTCAAAAAAGCCCGAAAACTGTAATTGTCTTTGTAATTCTATTCGGTAAATAATAGTACCAATAATAACCATATCCAAGCCAACGGTTAACATTACGAAACTACTTGACCATAATTTTTTGTTTATGGGGAATTGGTAATTCCACATAAAACCTAAAAATATAAAACCTGCCCCCCACATTAATAAATGAGTTAAGCCTTCATAGGTTTTACCTTTTTCTTGTATGAATTTTCCAACAATAAACCCAATTAATACATTCACAATGGCCGGCAAAGTACTTAACCAACCCTCAGGATCAAAAGCAATTCCTTCTCCATGATACATATGGCCTTCACCCATGAACCATTTATCAAATAGAATACCTGCATTTCCTTGCATAGTTAACTCTTGACCAGGAATACCAAAATGCATTGAAATATACCAATACAATAAAAGTAAAATGGCCGATAATATCATCACCACGCGCTCATGCATATAATAGGCAATGATAGATCCAATTCCATAACACAAAGCAATGCGTTGCAATACACCTAAAATTCTTGTATTGGCTACAGGTCCTGTAAAAGGAAACCAATACATTAAATAACCTAAAAGAAAAATAAGCAAAGTTCTTTTCAAAATTTTAAATAGTACAGTACTATTAGAAAGCTTTTCCCATTTAGGTAAAACAAAACTCATTGAATTGCCCACTGCAAATAAAAAGGAAGGAAAAACTAAATCGGTGGGTGTAAAACCATTCCACGCTGCATGTAAAAATGGAGCAAATGTTGCACCACCATCTCCAGGTGTATTCACCATAATCATCAAGCAAATGGTCATACCCCTAAATACATCTAGAGATAAAAATCTTTGATTGTTCATAGCAAGGTTTTAGTATTTCAAGGTACGCAAAATATTTTTTAATCAAACTCTTATTAGTTAGCTTTAAAGCAAATTTAAGCTATGAGATTGCTAAAAATAACTGCTGTAATTATACTATTATTGACTGTGCTTTACTTTTTAGGTCCACATCCTAGTAAAGTAACTTTTAATTACGCGTTGCCTAGTATCCCGGATATGGCCAATTTAGATAGCCTCGTTCAAGCAGGTGAAAAACAACACCGCATAAAAGCAAATAATGAAGCTAGAATAGTTTGGGCCGATAGCACACATACTCAAACCGAATATGCCATTGTGTATTTACATGGTTTTAGTGCAAGTGAAAAAGAAGGTGCGCCTGTACATGAAAATGTTGCAAAGGCTTATCATTGTAACTTGTATTTAGCACGTCTCGCAGAACATGGTATAGATACCACCGAGGATTTAATGAATTTAACTGCTGAAAAATATTGGGAATCAGCAAAACAAGCTTATGCCATTGGAAAAAAATTAGGGAAAAAAGTAATTTTGATGAGTACCTCTACAGGAGGTACTTTGTCCTTACAATTAGCCGCAGCCTATCCTGAAATTGCAGGGCTAATTATGTACTCGCCAAACATTGCAATCAATAATCCTGCAGCACCTTTATTAAACAATCCATGGGGATTACAAATTGCAAGATTTGTAAAAGGTGGTAATTATGCAGAAATCCCTTTTAAGAATGCTGAATATCCAAAATACTGGAATACACATTATAGATTAGAGTCCACCGTAGCACTTCAAAATTTAATTGAAGCTACGATGACAGATGCAACCTTTAAAAAAATAAATCAACCAGCGCTTGCATTATACTACTATAAGGATGAAGCCAATCAAGATAATGTTGTAAAAGTAAGTGCCATCAAAGAAATGATGTCTAAAATTAGCACACCTCAAAATTTAAAAAGAGAAGTTGCCATTCCGAATGCTGGCAACCATGTTTTGGCTTCGCCAATTGTTTCAAAAGATATTGTTTCGGTAGAAAATGAAACGAAAAAATTTATGGAAACGGTTATCATGAAAAAATAAAACGAGGTCCAACAAAATAAAAAAAAGGAATGAGCTACTCATTCCTTTTTTTTATAGATAGTATTAATCTACTTGTTTTCGATGTTTACTTGAAACATATGTATAAACCGAAGGAATTACAAATAAAGTTAGTACCAATGAGAATAACAAACCACCTACAATCACCGTCCCTAATGGCTTACGACTAGTCGCCGCTGCGCCCAAGCTAATGGCAATAGGTAGTGCTCCTAGTGCTGTTGCTAAACTAGTCATTAAAATAGGACGGAATCTTTGAGCAGCTGCTTCTAGCACTGCATCTTTAATGGGCAAACCGGCTTCGCGTTTTTTATTGGCAAATTCAACAATTAAAATACCATTCTTGGTAACTAAACCAATAAGCATGATAATTCCAATTTGTGAGAATATATTTAAGGTTTGATCAAACAACCATAAGCAAAGTAATGCTCCTGCTAAAGCCAATGGAACCGTAATCATAATAATAAACGGATCGGTGAAACTTTCAAATTGGGCAGCCAATACTAAATAAATTAAAATTAAAGCGAGTAACAATGCTTGTGAAGTATTAGACGAACTTTCTTTAAAGTCACGTGATGGACCACTTAAGGCTGTTTGGAAGGTTTCGTCTAATTGTTCTTTGGCAATGCGCTCCATTGCTGCAACACCGTCTCCAATAGTTTTACCTTCGGCTAGTGATGCCGATACTGTTGCGGCATTAAAGCGATTGTAATGATATAAATTTGGAGGATTACTGCTTTCTTCCGTTACCAACACACTTGAGATAGGAATATTCTCTCCTTTATTGTTTCTTACATATATCTTACTAATATCAGTAGGTTCGTTTCTTTCCGATCTTGGCACCTGTGTGATAACTTGATATTGTCTATCGTTCATAATAAAGTAAGCAGAGCGTGCACCACTAAAGGCAGCTTGCAAAGCCTGTGCCACATCCGCTGTGGTTAAACCTAAATCACGCACACGCATACGATCAATGGATAAATCCAATTCAGGTTTATTAAATTTTAAATTCACATCTACGTTTTGGAAAGTTTTATCCTTTCTTGCCGCATCTAAAAATTTTGGAATCGCGGATCTAATTTTTTGAAAATCTAAATTTTGAATAATAAACTGAACCGGTAAAGAACCTCTGGACATCATACCTACCGAAATAGTTTGTTCTTCTACAGCAAATACACGTACATTTTTAAACCGTTTCATTTTTTTATTCAAATCCATCGCAATCTGCGACTGCGTTCTAGTGCGGTCATCTTTATCTACAAGACCTAAACGTCCCGAAGCAGAACTGTTTCCACTCGAACCACCATAACCCGGCACACTACCCCATGTAAACGCTTGTTCGGGAAAGGAATCCTGCATAATTTTAATGGCTTTTAACAAATCGCCACGCATGTCCTCATAACTAGTTCCCTCAGCACCGGTCATTGTAATTCTTATTGAGCCTTTATCCTCCAAGGGCGCTAATTCACTTTGAATAGTTTTACCTAAAACAAATATGATACCAACGCAAACAATTACAATCACCCAAGCAAACCAGCGCACTTTTAAAAATCCAGCTAATAAATTTTTATACCCATTTTCAATGCCTCTAAAGAAAGGTTCGGTGCGTTCATAAAATTTGCCATGTGCTCCATCTTTTCTGTTTAAATATACATTCAATACAGGTGTGATAGTTAGAGATACAAATGCCGAGACCAGCACCGCACCAGCCACCACTACTCCAAATTCTTTAAATAAAGAACCCACAAAACCTTGTAAGAAAATAACTGGCATAAATACCACCGCCAAAGTAATAGAGGTAGATATAACCGCAAAGAAAATTTCTTTACTACCTTCTCTAGCAGCATCCTTTAAAGAAAGTCCTTCTTCCAATTTTCTAAAAATATTTTCTGTAACCACAATCCCGTCATCCACTACCAACCCCGTGGCCAAGACAATAGCCAATAAGGTTAATACATTAATAGAGAAGCCTGCCAAATACATTATAAAGAATGTGGCAATTAAAGAAATAGGAATATCCACTAATGGACGAATTGCAATTAACCAGTTTCTGAAAAAGAAGAAAATAACTAAAACTACCAAACCAAAAGAAATCACAATGGTTTCTTTTACTTCCGATAAAGCGCGTCTAACATTTAAAGTATTGTCAATGGGTATGGCAAATTCAATATCGGCCTTATTTTGTTTTTTTACTTCTTCTAATCTTTTGTAAAACTCATCGGCAATCTTAATTTGATTTGCACCCGGCTGTGGTGATACAGTAAGCATTACAACAGGTACCCCATTAAAATAAGTACCTTGATCCTCTTGTTCTGGACCTAATTCTACTTTAGCAACATCGCCTAAACGAACAATACCACTTAGGTCTTCTTTTAATATTACATTTCTAAAATCCGATTCTTTTGTAAGTCTTCCTAAAGTTCGGATTACAAACTCAGATTTGTTTCCGTTAATGCCCCCGGCTGGCAATTCTACGTTTTCTTTATTCAATGCTGTTTGAATATCATTAAAGGCAATCCCATATGCATTTAATAAACTTGCATTTGGATAAATTCGCATGCTTTGACGCTTTCCTCTAACACCCACGTTACTTACTTCGTCGATGGTTTGAAAACGCTGCTGTAAAACGTTTTCGGCATATTCAGTTAATTCAAGTAAGCCTTTTGTTTTACTTCTAATGGTTAACATTAAAATAAAATCACTAGCATCCGCTTTAGAAACCACTGGCGGACTCGTTAAATCCTGTGGCAAAGATCTTAGTGCTTGTGAAACTTTATCACGCACATCATTTGCCGCTGTTTCTAAATTAACGCCCAAGTTAAATTCTACTGTAATATTAGAATTGCCAACAGAACTTGAAGAGTTAATGGTTCTGATACCCGGTATACCATTAATTCCTTTTTCCAATGGCTCTGTAATTTGACTTTGAATTACTTCTGCATTTGCACCCGTATAATTGGTTTGCACCATTATAATAGGTGGATCAATGGCTGGATATTCTCTTAAAGCCAAAAATGAAAAACCAACTAATCCAAAAATCACAATGGCTAAATTCATCACGGTAGCAAGGACCGGACGTTTTAAGGAGAGTTCAGATATATTCATCTAAATAACTTAATTTTTTTAGGATCTATTTGGTAATATCAACATTGGACAATGCTTTCCCTACTTTTAATTTTGAACCGTCTTTTACAAAGAGCATTCCCGCTACCACAACGCTGTCCCCTACTTGTAGGCCTTTTGTAATTTCAACAGCTGTTTGAGTACGATAACCAGTTTCCACTACTACAAATTTTGCTAGACCATTTTTAACTACCACTACTTGTTTAGTTTTTGAGTCAGGAATAATTACGTTGGAAGGCACCATAATGGATGTTGCTTTTTGATCGGCATCCGATAAAAATATTTTAGTAAATGACCCTGGCAATAATTTTCCTTTAACATCGGCTCTTACTTTTAAGTTTCTAGAAGTAGAAATTATTTGAGGCTCAATAGCAACAATGTTTGCATCAAATTTTGAAGTATCCGATCCAATACTTTCAACTTGAACCTTAGCGCCTACTTTTACCATATTTTTATACAACTCAGGAACGGTAAAGTCAATTTTTAAATCGTCGGTTTTTTGTAAAGTCACAACAGTAGTAGCGGTATTAATAAAAGCGCCTAAGCTAACCTGTCTTAACCCTAACTGGCCTGTAAATGGTGCTTTAATAACTGTTTTATCAATTAAAGACTGAGTATAAGCCAAGTCGGCTTTATAACTTTTTACTTGTTGCAATGAAATATCATAATCACTTTGATTAATTCCTTTAATGCTTAGTAATTGCTTGTTTCTTTGTTCGTTTGTTTGCGCTAATTCTAATTGTGCTTTTATTTTTTCTAACTGCGCCTGTAAGTCGGCGTCATTTAATTTAACAAGCACCGTTCCTGCACTCACCACTTTGCCTTCTGGAATTTGCAAAAAAGTAACACGGCCATTTATTTCAGGACGAAGCTCAACAAAGTCACTTGAAATTACAGAGCCATTTACTTCTACCAACTTAGGTACAGATTGTGTTGCTATAACCGTTACGTCTACCGAAACAGCAGCATTAGGATCAAACTTGTCAATACTTTTAGGTTTTTCCTTACAACCAATCAACAATACAGCCAATAATGTGATAAATGATAAATTTCTCAAAACATTACAATTTTAGTGTCTAAAGGTAGCCAAAAAATGCTTTTTAAACCCATAAAATAGATGAGTGGCTAGGATATTTCTATGCTAATAATTGATTACTTGCCATTTTGATAGGCAGCAAACCGCTTTTGAATGTATACCCCAAGTTCAAGCTCGTTTAATAAGCCCAACATTTCATAGGTTGGCCTTGAATAATTCATGAATTTGATGAGTTCATCCCCCTCTAATCGAGTAAGTTTTTGTACAAATTTTTTAGTAAATCTTGAATTCACATATTTCTCTTGCTCCTGGGCTAGCAGACGATTTTGCAAAAATTGTAAATTCCTATTTCTATGAAATCTGAACATATTTACAAGCTCGTTCAAATCAAAGCCAATGGTCATACCTGTAGGACCAAATAATTGTTGGTTATTGCTAAGTTTTATTCCTGGAGGTCGGTAATTAAAGTATTTGGCATAATCATTTCTGTTTTGAATAGAATCAAAACGATAATTGCTATTGCGCACTTTTACTTCTGGTAAATCATACCCCATCACATGAATCATAACATTGAAATTATGTGGATCCGTAATGGTATCAATGGGAAACTTGGGTGTGCTTTTACCAAAAAGAGAAAACCAAATTGAATCCTTGGCCTTTAATACAATTATGTATCTACCTAAAGAATCGGTCATGGAAACATTAGAATTGCTATTTACTATAACGGCCTCAACAGGACGGCGACCACTAATATCATAAACCACCCCACTAATAGTAGTGTATTGTGCACTAAGCGTTGTAAAAAATACAATGCAAAATAGCGTAGTAAAAATTTTAAGGAAATTCATTTCAGGTGCAATATTAGTCAAGGATTTGCTAAAAACCTTTTATAGCAGGTAAATTAACAGGTTTTTACCTTTTAAAATAAATAGCCAATACACCCTATTGCTACCACTGATAAAACGAGCCAATGGGTGGCTATTTTTTGTGTAAACAATAAATAAGTACAGCTGCCTAAAATAAATAAGTTAATAAACACTGTGGGCATCGATAAAACATCAATGGAATTAATTAAATCTTTGAATAAATAAAAGCTTGCGCCCAGCATGATGCCTACTACTGCTGCGTTTATCCCTTCTAAAGATCGAAGCACGATTGCATATTTTTTTAAATTTTGCCATAAAGGCAAAGCAAATAAAACAAGAAAAAAACTAGGCAAGAAAACACCTAATGCAGCGGTAAAAGCACCTATAATTTGCCAACACACATTTTTTTCATCCACAGCAATGGCACCCATATAACTGGTAACCGACCAAACGGGTCCAGGCACTGCGCGCACAATTCCAGCTCCCGTTAAAAATGCATCACTCGAAATTTTAATTACATCTCTTTTGCTTTTTAGCACACGTTCCGAGGAAGGTCTAATCACATATTGCTCATACATTAATGGAATTAATACATCTCCTCCACCAAAAACAAAAGTGCCAAAACGATAATTGGTTTCAAAAACATTAAAAACTTTTTGATGCTTCCAATTATTTCTAGTGGCCTTTTCAGATAAAAATCCTGCCACTAAAAAAAGAATTAAAAAAATAATAATGGACCTGAATTTTATTTTTACATCTGGCGTTGTAATAGTGGGAATCCTTTTCTTGCTAAAATTTGTGGTAACCCCTGCAAGCACAATAACCAAGGGAATGGTCCAAGGTGATTTAAATCCAAAGAGTACCACAAAGGATGCTCCAATGAAAATCCATCTCGTAATTGTATTGTTAACTGCTTTGTTAAATAACAACAAAGTTGCACTTATAATAAATGCAATAGACATTGGTTTTAAAAAAGTGTATACAGAAAATCCAGCCGAAATGTTTTGTCGGCCATATAAAATAGCAATCATTGTCATTAAAGTACAAGCCGGCAACATCCAAACCAATAAGGTAATGAAAGCCAAAAAATGTCCCCCTTTTTTAAAGCCTATTAAAACAATGTTTTGTGTTGAGGAAGCCCCTGGTAATAATTGACATAGCGCATTGTATTCTAAAAGTTCTTCGTCGGTCAAGTCTTTACGTTTTTGAACAAAACGAGATTGCAATAACCCCAAATTTGCCTGTGGGCCACCAAATGAAGTAATACTATGCAATAGCACGTCCTTCAAAAATGATATATAGGCTTTAATTTTCATGTAGTTACAAGCAGGTTAAAATTAAAATATTTTATCCATTATTAATCGACTATCATATTTAGACCTAGTTCGCCTAAATTTTTTATAACTTTACATACTTAAATCATCTCTAATATGCGAAGTTTTGTAGTATTTGCCGCTTTTGTTTTGTTAACTGCTTGTTCGCAAAGTAATTATGCAAAATTTGCACCCGTATACGAGAAAGAAATTCTAAACGAAAACCCCGACTACAGTCAACTTGCCTACTGGGCAGCACATCCTGATAAAAAAAATCCTTCCGATAGTGTTCCAAAAAAGTTGGACAAACAAACAACAAGTAATAAAAATGTAGACGTATTTTTTGTATACCCAACAAGTTATTTAGATAGGACCTTGCCAACAGGTTGGAATGCACAATTGAATGACGCTAAAATAAATATATATACCGATTACTCTTCTATTCTATATCAAGCAAGTGTATTTAACGAAGTGGGTAAAATTTATGCCCCTAGGTACCGACAAGCAAATATTAAATCTTATTCACCCGAGAATAGTGCGGACACTTTAAAAGCAATCGCTGCATTTGAATTAGCATATGCAGATGTTAAAAAAGCATTTGAATATTATTTAGCCAATTATAATAACGGCCGCCCTATAATTATTGCATCACATAGCCAAGGATCTACACATACAATAAGAATATTAAAAGAATATTTTGATGGCAAGCCATTAGGAAAACAATTGGTTGCAGCCTATGTTGTAGGAATGGCATTAGATCCTGCAACATATACTTCCTTAAAAGCATGTGAAAAGCCAAATGAGACGGGTTGTATTTGTGCATGGCGCACTTTTATGGAAGGGTACCAAGAGCCCTTTGTTGATAAGGAAAAATTTAAGTCAATAGTGACAAATCCACTTTCTTGGAGCAATGAAAATACAAAAGTGGATAGAACTTTTAACGAAGGATCTTTACTGTATAATTTTAATAAAGTAATTCCAAAAGTGGCAGGAGCTATTAATCACGAGGGTGTGTTGTGGACACCAAAGCCTCATTTCTTAGGCAATGTTTTTATTAAAACCAAAAACTATCATATTGCAGATTATAACTTTTACTATAGCAGTATAAGAAAAAATGCAGCAATGCGTGTGAGTAGTTATTTTGAGAAAACAAAAACGAATGCAACGCATTAAAGCGTAGTTTTAATTACCTACAACACTCAAAAATTTAATTCGCATAATTTTTAATTGCTCCCAAGTGTAATCGTTATCACTTAATTCCTGCTGTGCAATTTGCAAAGAAGAGGTTTCGCAATTATTAAAATATTCAAGGATTTCTTCTTGATCATATTCATCCAACCATTCGTCTATCGCGTAATCTAAATTTAATTTAGTACCGCTCGCCGCAATGGTTTCCATTTCCTCAAGTAGTTCATCTAAACGAAGATCCTTATTTTTTGCAATGGTCTCAATAGGAATTTTCTTATCTACGTTTTGAATGATGTATATTTTATTGCTGGACTTATTTGCAACCGATTTCATTACAAAGTCGTCCGGCTTTTCAATATTATTTTCAGTTACATATTTGTCAATTAATTCCACAAAAGGCTTTCCGTATTTAATAGCTTTCCCTTTGCTTACCCCTTGGCATCTTTCTAATTCCTCCAATGATGTAGGATATAAGGTAGCCATGTCTTGTAGCGATGTTTCTAAGAAAATTACAAATGGCGGAAGTTTTCTTTTTTTAGCTTCTACCTGGCGAATTTCTTTTAGCATTTCAAACAAAGGCTCATCGGTTGTTGCACTCCCTGCGCTACCAGATTCAGAATCGTCATCGTCCGCATTGGCATCATCAAATACATGATTCAATACAATCTTAAAACTAGTAGGTTTTTTTATGAACTTCTCCCCCTTAGGCGTTAGTTTTAAAAGTCCGTATTCTTCAATATCTTTTTGAATGATTTGTTCCAACATAGCTTGTCTTACCAAACTATTCCAAAACAATGCATCCTGTTCTTTCCCAATCCCAAAAACAGCAAGTTTTTCATGACGATACAAACCAATTTGCGGAGTGTATTCTCCCATTAATATTTGTACCACATAATCAGCGACAAATCTTTCATCCAAAGCTTTAATTACTTGCAATAATGAAACCAATTGCGCTTTTGCTTCAATTTTTTCTTTGGGCTGTAAACAATTATCACAATTGCCGCAGTTTTTATCCTCCCAGTCTTCACCAAAATAATGCAATAAACTTCTGCGTCTGCAAACACCACTTTCTGCGAAAGCAACCGTTTCGTCTATAAGTTGCGCGCCAACTTCTCTCTCACTCAAAGGCTTGTCTCTTAAAAAATGTTCAAGCTTCTTAACATCGGCATGTGAATAGTATAATATACAATTACCTTCAAGGCCATCTCTTCCAGCTCTTCCGGTTTCTTGATAATAATTTTCAATGGACTTAGGAATATTATAATGGATAACAAAACGAATATCTGGTTTGTCAATGCCCATACCAAAAGCAATGGTAGCAACAATTACCTGAACATCTTCGTTTAGAAACTGGTCTTGTCTTTCTGCCCTTAATTTTTGATCTAGCCCTGCATGATATGCAACTGCCTTAATATTATTGGCCTTTAATAAATCCGCTAATTCTTCTGTGGTCTTTCTATTCAAAGTATAAATAATACCACTCTTTCCCTTATGCCCACTTATATATTTGACAATACTTTTTACCGTTAAATCTTTTTTGATTTTTGGTTGAACTTCATAATATAAATTGGCTCTATTAAAAGATGAAATCAACACTTCTGGATCTCTTAGTGCTAAATTTTTGATAATATCACTTTGCACTTTAGGTGTAGCAGTAGCAGTTAATGCAATAATGGGCACTTCATTATTAATTTCTTCCATCATTTCTTTCAGCCTTCTGTATTCAGGTCTAAAATCGTGTCCCCATTCTGAAATACAATGTGCTTCATCCACCGCAAAAAAGGAGATTTTTAAATCACTAAAAAAATCTAGATTTTCTTGTTTGGTTAAAGTCTCCGGTGCAACATATAATAATTTAGTTTTCCCACTTAACAAGTCTTCTTTAACTTCTTTGATTTGTCCCTTATTCAAACTAGAATTCAAAAAATGTGCTACATCGTCTTTTTCACTGTATCCTCTCACTAGGTCAACCTGATTTTTCATCAAAGCAATCAAAGGCGATACAACTATGGCACAACCAGGCAGCATCATTGCTGGTAATTGATAGCATAGGCTCTTTCCACCACCGGTAGGCATGATCACAAAAGTGTCCTTACCACCCAATAAAGATAAAATGGCCTTTTCTTGTGTCCCTTTAAACTCATTGAACCCAAAATGAGTCTGTAATGCTGCTTTTATGTCTTTCTTAGTCAATCCCATTATCTAAATAACTTATAATCAATATCTTATAAAATGTACGAGTATATTAAGATAACATAAAAACATGGATTTTGTTTAATCTTTGGCAATATTTTTTAATAAAAACCTTTTTTTTAAGGAATTGACAAAAAGGGGCTAAAAAGTACATGAAACATTAACTTTGCAAGGCAATTATGAAAGAAACCATCTTATCCACTGCAAGAAAGGCTTTAGCGATAGAATCTGAAGCCATTCAAAACTTGGAAACTTATTTAGACCCACTTTTTGCTAAGGCGGTGGAAGCCATCTATCAAACTAAGGGAAAATTGATCGTAACTGGTATTGGTAAAAGTGCGATCATCGCACAAAAAATAGTGGCAACTTGTAATTCTACTGGAACTGCTGCCATCTATTTACATGCAGCAGATGCTATACATGGTGATTCTGGGATGATAAGTTCTGATGATATTATTTTAATAATTAGTAAAAGCGGAGAAAGTCCTGAGATCAAAAACTTAGTGCAACTGATTCAACATTTTGGTAATCCTATCATTGCTATGGTGGGCAATATGAATAGCTATTTAGCCAAGTCTGGCCAGTTTATAATTAATACTACTGTTCATCAAGAAGCATGTATTAATAATTTAGCCCCAACTTCATCCACCACAGCTCAAATGGTGATGGGTGATTTGGTTGCAGTTGCTTTAATGCAATTAAGAGGATTCGAAGCAAAGGATTTTGCAAAATATCATCCAGGTGGTAACCTTGGGAAACAACTAACATTGACTGCAGGCATGATAGCAGCATCGAATATGCAACCCTCTGTTGTATTAACTACCAGTTTAAAAGAAGTTATTACCACTATTTCTAAGAACAGATTAGGCGCCACAGCAGTGATTGACAATGAAAACAAAGTTCTAGGAATTATTACTGACGGAGATATCAGAAGAATGTTGGAAACGCATAACCAATTTCAAGAATTAACTGCAAAAGATATTTATCATACTAATCCAATTACTATAACAGCAGATACATTAGCAATAGAAGCTGCTAAATGGATGGAGCAAAAAGATATTAGTCAAGTTATAGTAGTTGATAAAGAACATTATAAAGGTATTATACATATTCACGACTTAATGAAAGAGGGGATTATATAAATTATAAGGACATGAGTAATAAGCATCATTATGTAGCCATTATGGCTGGGGGTATTGGAAGTAGATTTTGGCCAATGAGTAGAACTGCATATCCTAAGCAATTCTTAGACGTATTGAATACTGGGAAAACATTGGTTCAATGGACTTATGAACGATACGCTAAATTTATTCCTGAAGAAAATATTTTTATTGTTACTTCAGAAGAATATGTAGAAATAGTTAAAGAGCAATTGCCTAAACTACCAATTAAAAATATATTGGCAGAGCCAAGCAGAAAAAATACAGCTCCTTGTATTGCATATATTTCATTTAAATTAGCTCAACTAGATCCAGAATCAGTATTTGTAGTTGCACCCAGTGATCATTTGATTTTAGAAGAAGAAGCTTTTCAAAAAACAGCTATTCAAGCATTAGATTTTGTAGAAAACATAAAGGCACTAGTGACATTAGGTATCAAGCCAACCCATCCTAATACGGGTTATGGATATATACAATACGAAGGCCATGAAGTGTCTAGTGGTGTATATAAAGTGAAGACCTTTACGGAAAAACCCGATCTTGAAATTGCTAAATCTTTTATAGCGAGTGGAGATTTCTTATGGAATGCCGGCATTTTTGCTTGGAAAGCTTCCACTATTTTAACTGCTTTTGAAAAACATCAACCAGAAATGTTTGAGTTGTTTGATCAACAAAAAGAACTTTTCAATACAGCCGAAGAACATCAGGCAATCGCTAAAATATATCCTCAATGCGTCAATATCTCGATAGATATTGCTATTATGGAAAAAGCAGAGAATGTTTATGTGATTCCTTCTAGTTTTGGTTGGAGTGATTTAGGTACATGGAATAGCGCATACGAGAATATAGAAAAAGATTATTTAGGCAATGCAGTGGCGTGTGACAATGTAGTAGTCATTGACGCTACTAAATGTATGATCAATGCACCCAAAGACAAATTAGTAGTAGTGCAAGGATTGGACGATTTTATCGTAGTTGACACCAAAGATGTTTTACTAATTTGTAGTAAAGAAAAAGAACAATCAATTAAAGAATACGTTGCCGAAGTAAAAAGAAATAAAGGCGACCAATACATTTAACCCCCAAGCAAATGTCTACAATCATTACCGGTACAGGTAGTTATATACCATCTATAGTTAAAACCAATCAATCTTTTGTTAGCAATAGTTTTTACGGTGAAAATGGAGAATTAATTGCCACACCCAACGAGGAAATTGTAGAGAAATTTAAAGACATCACTGGTATTGCCGAAAGAAGATATGCAGATAGCAATGAGAACACTTCTGAGATGGCCACTAAAGCGGCAGCATTAGCAATTAAAGATGCCCGTATAGATCCTGAAACCATTGATCAAATTATAGTTGCGCATAATTTTGGAAATGTATTAGCTGGTACCATTCAAACAGATGCGATTCCTGCCATTGCTTCTAGAGTAAAGAATCAACTAGGTATCAAGAATCCTGCATGTGTTGCATATGATATTTTATTTGGATGTCCTGGTTGGATACAAGGTGTAATTCAAGCTGATGCTTTTATTAAAAGTGGAATGGCTAAGAAATGTTTGGTGATTGGTGCTGAAACTTTAAGTAGAGTGGTTGATGTGCACGACAGAGACAGTATGATTTTTAGTGATGGTGCCGGCGCTTGTATAGTGGAGCATTCAGAGGAAACTGGAACAGGTATTTTAGCAAGTAGTGTACAAAGTCATTGTGAAGATGAAACTTATTTCTTGTACTTGGGTAAATCTTATCATCCAGAAGGAGAAGAAGCTACAAGGTATATTAAAATGAAAGGCAGAAAGGTTTATGAATATGCCATAAAAAATGTTCCTGTTGCCATGAAAGAGTGTATTGAAAAAGCAGGAGTGGAAATTCATGAGGTGAAAAAATTCTTCTTACATCAGGCCAATGAAAAAATGGACGAAGGATTTATTAAAGCATTGTTTAAACTATATGGCATTAGAGAAATTCCAAAAGATATTATGCCAATGAGTATACATGAATTAGGTAATAGTTCTGTAGCGACTATTCCCACCTTGTACGATAGAGTGATGCATGGTTTTTATAAACAACACCAATTAGAAAAAAGAGATATTGTCATTTTCGCATCTGTTGGTGCAGGTATGAATATCAATGCTATTTGTTATAGAGTTTAATCTTCTATAAGAATTCTATATTAATATCCCCTAGTATTCACACCGTCAATATAGTTTAAGAAGGCCTTGTTACAAACCCTATTTCCACCTGGCGTAGGATAGTTTCCTGTAAAATACCAATCCCCTGTATTAGTAGGGCAACACTCATGTAAATCTTCAATAGTTTGATAGATTACTTCTACTGGAATATTTACATTACTTGGCGTAATTAATTGTGCAATTTTATCTGAAATTTCT
>JALQXE010000070.1 GCA_023263235.1 Sediminibacterium sp.
TAACGTCCAGGTCCTTTTTGTTCAATTTTCGCCGAACCTGAAACCACGCTCACTTTAATAGCACCTGCTCCACCTACTGCACCTGAAATGGAAATTGGATTACCATCAGGAATACCATTATAAAATACTTTTGTAGAGTCCACTGAAAAAGCCAATCCTGTTGGTATACCTACTTTGTATTTTACATCTGTTGACTTTGTTTTCACTTCGCCAGAAGATGGATCTTTATAAGTTACTGTTACATGCTTTGTAAAATCACCTGCACTTGAAGCAATTGTTTTGTATACGCCTTGTCCATCTGCATTCAATGCCACGCTTGCACCATCAATGGTAATGGAAGGTTTGGTATCCTGATTATAGGCTCCTAAACCTGCTGTGATAACTAATTCATCTCCTGCCATCACCATGGTTGAACTTGCATTCGCAATGGCAGCAAGGGTGGTGGACATTCTAACAGATGTTACCTGAGAATAACAATAGTCAATTAATTGGGCTTCACTATTTCTAACATCATTTTGAAACTTAGATAAAATTGCCAATCCTGCAATAGTTGGTGTCATGTGAAAATAAATATAGGACCACTTTTCCTGAGGCGTGCTCATTCTATCAACAATAGACTGATTGTCTTTATTGTATAATTTAGGAATATCTAAATTAACAGGAAGCTTATTGATTTGCGTAGCAATAGTCGTATCAATGGCAGCTAAATCCGATTTGTATTTTTCTAACAATAAATACAACTCCTCACCTTTTGCTTGCTTGTCTTTACTATGATTTTCATTAGGTGCAAGAATACGTGTTGTGGCTTCCAAATCTTCATCATTAAAACTACCGTCCGGTTTTAAGTTAGAAGCCGCTTTTAATGCCGTTTTGATATCTTCAATTTGAGCCACTAATTTTTCAGAAAGTTCTTTTACTTGAACCGCTTTAGGTTTCCAGTAAGCCACTTTTTCGGGGAATTGTTTTTTAATGGATTCGTCATCAAAATCAGCTACCAATTTGGTGCTTCTTGCCGATAACTCTTTATTTGATTTTACAAAACTATCCTCAATTGTTTTAAATGCATTCAGAATTTCACTCGAAACATTTAGGGCAAGTATAGCAGTTAATACCAAGTACATGATATTAATCATTTTCTGCCTTGGTTCTTTAGGTAATGCCATCTAAAATATATTTAATTTAATTGAGTATTTATTTATTTCCCTTTGATTGCATGAATCATATTAGTGTACACTGCATTTAATTCAGATAAGTTATTTGCCAAAGCAGTTAATTGATCTTTTGTTCTTGCAGCCTCACCTACTGAACTTGTGATAGTTTCAGAAACATTTTTTAACCCACCATAAAAATGATTTAATTCATCAAGAGTTTTACCCATTGCAGCAAACTTAGCGTCTAATTCTTTCAACCCATTGGTAGATGAACTAATGGCACCTAAACTTGCATTTGTATTTTCGATAGACGCTTTTACTTCATTCAATGCGTTTATTAAATCTTTACTATCTAGCGTTGCAGCACCATTCATTACTACTTCTCCACTTGTGTGATCTGAAGGTAAATAAGCGTACACTAAAAAGATAGCAGCTTCGGTAAACATACCTACAATCAACAATTCGTTGGCAAACTTCCAGTGAAGGATTTTAAATAAAGCACCAACAATTACAACTGCGGCACCTATTGATACTAATTTATCAACGTAAAATTTTAAACCTCTTTCTGATTTTGGAGACTGACTCATGTTTTATTTTATTTATTTAAATGAATGATGTTAAATTATTTTGATTTAGGTGCAGATAATACACATCTAAATCCAATATAAGATTTACGATTAAATTGATATTCATAATTACGCGTACTCACTTGACAATTGTAAGCAATGTCTTTCCAAGAACCTCCTCTTACCGATTTTCTTTTCATAATCACAGGATCGTCCTTTTTAGCATTGTACTGATAATCTGGATTAAAGTCACCCAAAATATTGTCAACTGCTTCATCGTATCTTGAACTTGTCCATTCCGCTACATTACCCGCCATATCAAATAAACCAAATCCATTTTCAGTGTAGGATCTTACTTTTACAGGAGTAATGTCGTCGTATTTATTATCGCCGCCATAGTAATCACCTCTTCCTGGTTTGAAATTTGCCATCAACAATCCTTCGCGCGTTCTCGCATATGGAGCACCCCATGGATACATGGCATTAATTTTAGAATTGCCTCTAGCCGCATATTCCCATTCTGCTTCGGTTGGTAAACGGTAAATGCCTTCAATGAAAACATCTTTTTTACCAGGCTTTCCTTGGTAATAGTCATTATGCAAAGTTCTCCAATGGCAAAATGCACTTGCTTGTTCCCAACTCACACCCACCACTGGATATTCGTTAAAGGCAGGATTTGAAAAATATTGTTTTACCAATGGCTCATTGTATACATATGAAAAGTCTCTTTGCCAAACTAAAGTATCAGGATATACAGCAACGGTATCAATAGTAATATAATCTCTAAGATCCTTGCTTAAACCATTAAATGAATTGGATTCTAATGCGGCTCTTTTTAAATCTACAAAAGTGTATCTGAAATTTAATTTTTTGTTGTCAATTGTAAATACATTTTTAAATTCTCTGTCCTCCGTTTTTACCCATAATTCCTGAAACGTATTTTCATTGTTTTGTTTTGCTTGAGCTGAAATTGGACGGGCTAAATTTTTATTGATATTAGCTACTACATTCCAATTTACTTTTAAAGTATCTAATGGGTCAACAAAATTGATGGTCCCTTTGCTTGATGCCAAAAACTTTAAAGAATCCGCTACATAATTTACAAAGCGATGGTATTGTTCATTAGTAATTTCGGTACGATCCATCCAAAAACTAGAAACTGAAATTCTTTTTTTAGTGTTCATTAAAGAATTATCAATTTGCTCATCGCTGGCTCCCATGAAAAAAGATCCACCTTGAATAAAGGCCATTTGAGCATCAGTTCTAATACGTTTGTTCTTTGTTACATTGCTTGTTTCAAATGCAAAAAATAACAACGAACTCGCTAGTACTGCAAGTAACATCAAAGGAAATTTTAAACGAGCCATTTTAAAATGCTTAACCATAGTTTTTATTTATAACAGGTTTTAAATATTCAAAACCTAATATTTAATATTTATTTAATGCATTGCATGCACTTACTCTTGCGAATATGGATAAAGTTACTAAATCCGACGATTGTAAGAGACGCAAATTAGTAATTTGTTTGTTTGATTGTTGTTAAAAAATCGTTGAGATTTGGGTAAGGGGACGAACAAGTTTCGTGTTTGCAAATAAAGTATTGATTTTCAAATAGTTGCTTCCCATTCAATAGGGATATGGATGCATCATATTGGTTTGGAATTAACAACATTTTAAAGGGTAAATACGGGCCTTGAAGCTCCAATATTGCTTTTTGGGCATCTGCACCCACACTAACCAGCTCCGTAAAACCAAAAGCCATAAGTGCAAAGGTTTGGGCCCAGCAGCCAAATGAAGAAGGATATTGAATAATTCTTTTATGCATTGAACTTACCATTTTAATAGTTTGTTCTTTCCAAACTGCTTGGTCAAACATATTGGCTAAGTATAATAAATTAAAAGACATGATTGCATTTGCACTAGGTTGCGCACCATCGTAATTGTCTTTTTTACGGATAATCACATCCTTTTGATAGTCAGCCGTAAAATAATAAAACACATTTTCTTCATCCAAAAAATGCAATTGCACATACTCCGTCCATTGCTTGGCTTTATAAGCATAGGATAAATCGCCGGTCATTTCTTGCAAATGAATATAAGCCTGTATTAATGAAGCATAATCGTCTAAAAATGCAAATGATTTATTAATACCATTGGTGCTGGTATGATAAAAATAGTTTTCGGATGCGTTGAACATGTTATTTTCAATCCACTGCATACCCTTCATGGCCTTATCCCTTAAACTGCTGTCGCCCAATGCAGCTGAGGCTTTGCACAAACCTGTTATCATTAATGCATTCCAAGAAAGTATTACTTTATGATCTAAAGCAGGTCTAATTCTTTTTTCACGAATTTTAAAAAGAGTCTCTTTAATGGTTTTGAATTCATTCTTCTCACTTTCTAAAAAATTAGATTGTGTCCACAAAATATTTGTATGTTCCCAATTGCCTTGCTTTTTAATTTGATAATAGTTTACAAACTTTTCAAAACTTTCCGCAGGAACAATGTTTTTTAATGCATCATAGGACCAGGTATAAAACTTTCCTTCTACTCCTTCACTATCCGCGTCCAACGCTGCATAAAAAGCACCCTCTCCATTGGATAATTCTCTTTCTAAAAATTGAATGGTTTGATAAATAACTATTTTGTAGTCTTCCTTTTGCGTTAACTGGTATGTCTCGGCCAATACACCCACAAGTAAAGCATTGTCATAAAGCATTTTCTCAAAATGTGGCGCCTGCCATTGCGCATCTGTACTGTACCTGGAAAAACCACCTCCTATATGATCATAAATACCCCCTTGTATCATTTTATCCAAGGATAATTTTACTTGATATAAAGAAGCTTCGTTTTTGAAAACATGGTAATGCCTTAATAACAACTGCAATGAAAAGGTTTGCGGGAATTTAGGAGCTGCACCAAATCCACCCCAGGTAGTATCGGCGGATAATAAAATCCGATTTGCCATTATATCAAAATCTTCTTTGTCGGCAACAAAATGATTATCATTTGTATTTTCTACTTCAAGTGATTTAATATTCGCTTGCACTAAATGGTTGGCTAAATGCGTGGCTTGCTCTACTAACTTATCGTTATTATTTTCAAATGCGTTTTGCACCCCTTTTAAAACGTCCATCCAGGATGCCCTGTTTTGCATTGCGATAGGCGGAAAATATGTGCCGCCGTAAAAAGGTTTCCCATTAGGCAATAAAAAAATATTGAGTGGCCAACCGCCAGAACCAGTCATGGCCTGTAAAGCATCCATGTATAAATGATCCACATCGGGCCTTTCCTCCCTATCAACTTTTACATTTATAAAATGAGCATTCATATAAGCAGCCACCTCCTCCGACTCAAAACTTTCTCTTTCCATCACATGACACCAATGACATGCAGCATAGCCAATGCTTAAAAGGATGGGTTTGTTTTGTTCGGTGGCAAATTCAAAAAGGGAATCGGACCATGGAATCCAATTTACGGGATTGTGGGCATGCTGAAGCAAGTAGGGACTTGTTTCATGAATAAGTTCGTTGGTAAAAGCGTGATTTGCATTCATTGAATGCAATTTATTTTTTTTTGCTTAACTGACTTAAATATAATTCCAATCCAGCAATCATACTTGGCGTTTGTGGACTTGGCACTTTAATATGTAAGGTAAGACCAGCATCTTCTACTGCTTTACATGTATTAGATCCAAAAGCGCAAATGGCAGTACCATTTTGAATAAATCCAGGTTTGTTCTCGTATAAACTTTTTAAACCACTAGGTGTAAACAAACAGATAACGTCAAAATTATGTTGAATAAAAACCTCTTTTAAATCAGAGCTAATTGAACGATACATATATGCCATATCAAACTGACAACTATGGTCTTTTAACCAATTCACTATTTCGTTATCCTGTTGATTTTCACTGCATACATATAAGAATCGCTCGTTGCCTTTATGTTTGTTTAAAACATCAAACAATTTTTTATTTGAACCGTCGGCGCCAAAAAATACTTTGCGCTTACGGTACATAATAAACTTTTGTAAATAAAGTGCAACAGATTCGGTGATACAAAAATATTTTGTGTCCTGGCTTACATTCACTTTTAATTCATCACAGGTTCTAAAAAAGTGATCAATGGCGTTTTTACTTGTGAAAATTACCGCAGAATAATTGGCAATTTCTATTTTTGATTTTCTAAATTCTTTTGAAGGAATTGCCACCAATTGAATAAGTGGATGAAAATGCAACTCCACCTTGTATTTAGCTGCAAGATCAAAGTAAGGAGATCTTTCACTCTCTGGACGAGCTTGAGAAATAAGAATTTTTTTAATGGACTTACTAGTTGTCGTCTTTTTTTCTACACTCATTGCTTTTGCCATTTTACACTTTTCTACTTTAAAATGTTCCTCCTAAAAAATGTACAATAAACTTATACAAAATTAATAAGGGGAGTATTTCGAATGCACAAAGGTAAAGAAAAAAATGGAAGGAAGATATATGTAATTTGTTCCTAACAGATGTTAAGGTAAATAGATACCTATAAAGGAATAATAATACGGTCAAAATGGCGCCAGCCCCTATAGCTACTGAATAAAATACAGGCTTAGAAAAGGCCAACATAAGCACAAAAGGGAGTAATAATATGCCCAACACTTTGTTAATCATAAACACTACGAAAATATATGTATTTACCAATTCACGTACATTAAATATATAACCCATGAGTTGTAAACAAATAAATTTTCCCAAATAAAGTAGCGTAAAAAATATACAAATATATAAGAGTGCCAACCAAAAAGAAATGGGTAACAAATGATCGTTAAAAATGAGCAAAGTAGCCATTAATGAGAAGCTAAGTATAAAGCCAATATTGGTAATTAAAGAGGCAAAACTATTTTGAATAAGCTGCTCTCTATTTTGTACATCTCTAATGGAAGACTGACTAAACTGACTAAATAATTTAAGGTAGTATTGCGGAAATAAATTATTAATTAGACCGTAAAGTAAAAAAAGTCCTATAATTAAATAAAACAAAAGGTCTTTGTCTGGAATTGCAAAACGTTGCTCTATTTTAAAGAGCGCTGGCAAATCATTTGAGTGCGCTAATTTTTTAATATAAAGTTGGTACCCTGTTTTTTTATCCTTGAAATAATTTTGATACGCTTTAAAAATATCAAATGCAGTATCTCCCATTTTTGCATGTATTTTTTGAAAGTACCATGCATCTGCTTTAATAAATGAAATAGGTAAAACAGGAATGTATTTAATGCGGATTGTATCCTTTGGGGGTAAGCTATCAACTAGGGCTGTGCTGGTATCTTTCTTTATAATAATATCCTTCTTAAGTGTGTCTACTTTTTTGATAACACTATCCTTTTTAAATTTAATTTCTTTTTTAGGCTTATTGGCTTTTTTGGTGGACAGCGTATCCTTTTGCCCGTGCGCTAAAAGCAAAATAAAACAAAACACTGCCGATAAAACAAATTTATAAGTAGACATCATCCTTGCAAAAATAAGTATAGTCTATCAGAATTAGTAACTTATGGTTAGCTTTGTTAACCAAATACAACTATGTCAGGCATTTATATACATATCCCATTTTGCAGAAAAGCCTGTCATTATTGTAATTTCCATTTCTCAACTCAAATTCAACATTTAGATGCTTTTGTAGAAGCACTCATCAAGGAAATCGCACTGCAAGAAAAGTATTTAAACACCCCCGTTGAAACGCTCTATTTTGGGGGAGGAACCCCCTCGCTTCTGCAAGCACAACATATAGATAAAATTACAAAAGCTTTAGACAAGCATTTTAATTTAAACAACTTAAAAGAGTTCACCCTTGAGGCCAATCCCGACGACATAAGTATTGAAAAAACAAAACGTTGGAAAAGTTCTGGGATTAATCGCTTGAATATTGGTATTCAAAGTTTTCAGCAAACGGCTTTAAATTGGATGAATAGAGCACATAATACTTCACAATCTTTTGAGGCAATTGAGCATGCGCAATCGGCAGGTATATTTAATATAAGTACCGACCTTATATACGGAACACCCCATTTAACAGACGAAGACTTAAAAAAGGATATTGACATTTTAAACCAATATCAAATTCCTCATATTTCTTGTTATGCATTAACAGTGGAAGAAAAAACAGCATTGCATAGTTTAATTGAAAAAAAGAAGATAGAAAACGTAGACACAGAAAAGCAAGCAAGGCATTTTGAAATAGTAGTGGACGGCTTATGTAAGAATGGTTATGAACACTATGAAATTTCTAATTTTGCAAAACCCGGCCATAGAAGCATACACAACAGTAATTATTGGAAAGGCATACCCTACTTAGGTTTGGGACCATCGGCACATTCTTATAATATACATTCTAGGCAATGGAATATCGCCAATAATCAAATGTATATTGAATCTATTGAGGCAGGTAATTTGCCTTTTGAAATAGAAACTTTAGAACTAACAACCCAATACAATGAATTCATGATGATTTCATTAAGACGAATTGAAGGCGTGGAAGTACAGTGCATTAAAGATCGTTTTGGTGATGCTTATGTAAAACATACTCAAAATATTGCTACAGATTTGTTAAAAGAAAACAAACTCATTATTACGAGTGAAGGTTTTGCAATTGCAAAACAAGCGCGCTTTTTGGCAGACGGTATTGCCAGCGAGTTCTTTATAGTTTAAAATGCAGCCTTAAGATATAAAAAGTAAGTGATCCTTTAAATCAAACTTGCCTCAAGTTCTTTAAATGATTCAGCAGGATTTGCTCCCTCCCAAAGTATTTTATAAATGGCGGTTACAATGGGCAAATTAACACCAATATTTTGGTTAATGGCCATAATACATTTACAAGCATTATACCCTTCGGCAACCATATTCATTTCCAATTCAGCAGCACGAACCGAATATCCTTTCCCAATCATATTACCAAAAGTTCTATTTCTACTATGCAAGGAATAACAGGTAACCAAAAGATCGCCCAAATATACCGACGCTGAATAATTTACAGCATCACAGGGTGATCCCTTTTGTTCCATGACCCCTTTTAAAAACTGCTTCATTTCATTAGCGGCATTGGCAATGTAAACACTCAAAAAATTATCGCCATATTCCAAGCCATGTGCAATACCAGCACCCAAAGCATAAATATTTTTAGCTACCCCAGCATATTGAACACCAAATACATCATTGTTTACAATGGTATTGATGTAATCATTTTTAAAACATTGGGAAACACTAAATGTGTCCTCTGCGTTCACGCCCGAAAAAGTAAGATAAGACAATTGTTCTGCTGCCACCTCTTCCGCATGACTGGGGCCCAACAAAGTAAAATATTGAGCTAATGGAAAGTTGAATTGTTGTTCCAAATATTGATTCAACAATAAATTATATTTAGGCAAAACTCCCTTCACAGCAGAAACCACTTTTTTGCCTTGCAATGCATTCTTATCCAAACCAGCTAAAGAAGATTCAATATGAATGGAAGGAACTGCAATGATAACAATATGTGCATCCTTAACTACCTCTGATACCTTATCTGAGAAATTGATTTTTGTTACATCAAAATAAGCATTCCTTAAATAATGAGGATTGTGATGTCGCTTTTGAAAGTACTCAATATTGTTGGCCTGACGAACCCACCAATTAATTGCAAAACCATTGTCTGTAACAATTTTTGCTATGGCTGTAGCCCAACTTCCACTTCCTATAATTCCTATACGCTGTTCCTTCATTTTTCAAATATACGAAAACATAAAAAAAGGGGCACATTTTTTAGATGCGCCCCTTGTTATACTATTTAATATGATTTACTTCTTTTCCTCAAACAATTTTTCCTTAGCAACTACTTTTACCAAAGTGCCGTCTTTTAATAATTTACTCACCGTGCTATAAGGACCCGTAATCACTTCATCTCCCACTTTTAAGCCACTTACTTCAATATAGTTTAGGTCTTGAATATCTGTTTTCACCTTCACCATTTTTACTTTATTGTCTTTTTGTAAAACAAAAACAACTTCATTTAAATCATCATCTGTGTTGGCTGGAGCCGGAGCATTTTTATTGTCTGTTGCGGCTGAAACTTTAGTGTCTTTACCATTGCCTTCTTTGTCTCTTGTAGTTACTGCATTTAATGGAACTGAAATTACATTCACTTTAGACTTTGTTTGAATATCGGCACTCGCCGTCATACCTGGACGGAAAGGAAACTTTGCATTTTCAACGATCAAGTCGGCATAACTAGAAGGCTCTAAACGAATATGCACTTTATAATTAGCCACTTCCGTACTAGAAGCTGCAGTTGCAGATAAAGCAGAAACAGGATTGGCAATTTTATATACTATTCCTTTAAACTTTCTTTTATTATATGCATCTACTTCAACTAATGCAGTGTCACCTATTTTAACTTTTGTAATATCATTTTCACCCACATCCACTCTAACTTCAATACTTTTCATATCGGCCACACGCATCATTTCGGTACCAGCCATTTGTGCGGTACCCACTACGCGCTCTCCTTTTTTAACGCCCATTGAACTTACAATACCATCCATAGGAGCAACGATGGTTGTTCGTGCTAAATCCTTTTCGGCACGAGATAACTGTGCTCTTACGCCCTGAATTTGTGCAGCACTACTTTTAATAGCCTGTTGCGCACTCAAATAATTTGATTCAGCAGAACGGAAACTTTGTTCTGTTTGCTCAAACTCTGATCTTGAAACAATTTTATCAGCCAATAACTTTTGGTAACGCTCATATGTAGCTTTCGTATTCTCGTAACTTGTTTTTAAACCGCTTAAACTTGCTTTTACATTTTCGTATTGTGCTTGTGTTTGGTTTACACTTGCAGTAACCTGATCTCTTTGTGTAGAATAGATATCGGCATATATCTTAGCCAATACCTGACCCTTAGTTACTTTATCCCCTTCTTCAACAAAAAGGTTTACCACTTCACCAGAGATATCCGGGCTTACTTTTACTTCAATTTCAGGATATACCTTACCGCTTGCATTTACCGATTCAGTAATCGTTCTTAATTGTACTTTTTCGGTAGTTACTTCTTCGCCCGTTTCTTTACCAATAACCCCAGTTTTCTTTAAAGTAACCAATACAATGATAACCGCAAATAAGCCAACGATTATCCAAATTAATTTCTTCTTCATGATTGTCTATTTAATTGTGCTAATAACTTATAATGATAATGCTTCTCCTTTATAAAACTCAAGTAATTTAATTCTAAATACATACTCATATTGAGCCGCTTTAAAATTCACTTTTGCTTTAAGAAAATTATTTTGATTGTTTAATAATTCAATGGTACCTAATAAACCTAATTCATATCGCTTAGTTGCAAACTCATATGTTTTTTCGGCAGCTGTTAACGCTTTTTGAGTAGCTGATAATTTATTGAAAGCCACTACCGCATTGGTATAGGCAGTATAAATATCTTGTTTCAATTTAAGATTTGTGTTTTCCTCTTGCAAACTAGCGCTACGATAATTTAACTTGGCTTGTGCGTAGGCAATTTTTGATTGATGCGCATTGAAAATAGGAATGTTCATTTGGAAGCCAAAGCTTTGTCCAAAGTTATTATTCACTTGATTGCTCCAACCATTCCAAATATTACCCCAATTTCTTTGTGATGTAACCGGTGAAAAAATAGGGCTTTGAATAAAGTATTTTGTACTATTCACCGTTACAAATGGAGAAGCTGCTGTAGGGGTACTATATCCTGAAAAATTATACCCACTAACATAATTAAATACATTAGAGAAGTTAGAACTTAAACTATAACCAAAACTTATACTTGGATAAAAATTAGCTTTAGTAGCCATTTGATTTTTATTGGCGGCTTTCACACGAAGTGCTGCAGCCTTAACTCCAGGAAGGTTTTGAGAGGCTACACTAAAAACATAATCGGGTTGTAAATCTGCGAAAGATTGTAATTGAATTTTATCTACCGACTGTGCTTGAATATCAAAAGGTTTACTTGCATCTAAATTCAACAAAGCCTTTAACAACATTTTACTTTGTTCAATATTCGCATTTGCTGAAATAAATGTACTACTATCGTTTGCCAATTGTGTTTCTAACTCTAATAAATTTAACTCAGGTAACAATCCAACTTCAACTCTTTTTTTAGTAGCTGCTAATTGTTGCTTGGTTTGATCAATTTGAATTTTAGCAATTTGTGCTTGCTCAATAGCCGACAACACTTGTAAATAATATGTAGCCACGCTCATTGAAATATCATTGGATGCGTTTTGTTTATCTGCTTCGGAAGCCTGCCAACTTAAATTAGCCGCATCCGCAGCGTTACGTAATCTGCCAGCATTAAAAACTTGAACACCTCCATTTAACCCAAAGTTATTGTACAAAAACTGGGTATTGGTAAAACCGTTGGTGGTAGGATCAATGGAGCGTCCTAATCTCAATCCCATACCTGATGAACCATTAATGGTTGGCAATTGGTTGGATTTAGCCAATTCTGCCTGCAATTTGGCAAGTCGGGCTTGCACATCGGCCTGCTGAACCGAAATATTATGCTGGATAGCATATTCAACGCAGGTTTTAAGATCCCATTGGGTTGTTTCTTGTGCACTTAAGCCCAATGAAAAACTTATTAATAAAAATGTAAATATGTATTTCATGTGTTTATTTTAGCGTACCATTTTACACTACAAAAGTACACAAATGAAAGCTAGTTCAAGAATTATTAGACAAACGGAAAAGGATGCCAATTAAGGCCATTTTTTTATAGATGAAAGGCTGATATAATCCTATCCTAAGATAGATGCTCCCTTTTTATAATAAAACAAGCGATAAATGATAAGAACAATCACTATTAAACAAACCGCAGTGAATGCAGCATAAGGTTTATCTATCACCACTGCCACAGCCACAAAAGCATAGGCCATTACAAATATACCTGCTAAAATGGGTGTCCATTTTTTAAGCGCCCCTGTTACCGACTCGTTGCCCTGGCCCTTGCGTCTCAAAATAAATAAAGTGGCCGCCGAAGTGCTCATCCCCATGCAATCTAAAAAGATACTAAAGCTTAACACATCATCTACCCCCTTTCCAAAAAAGGTTACTAAAATTGTGGTGATTGCAAAAACAGTTAACCCCGGTACGAGTGCATCTGTTTTTGGATGTTTGGATTGAAAAATTTTAGGCAATACTTTATCCTCACTCATGGCGTACATCACACGAGGGTTACTCATTAAAATAACATTCACATAAGCAAGTACACTTAGCACCATAGCAAAGTCAAAAACCTTCGCACCATATTTTCCAAACCAAGCTTCAAATAATAATGAACCAATGGCATTGGCATTTTTCATTTGATCAAAACCAATTACTTTAATATAAGTATAGTTAATAGCTAGGTATAAGAACAAAACAATAAATATGCCCAACACAATACCACGTTGCATGGTTTTAGCTGATTTTACTTCGGAGCCAAAATTGATAGTTTGCTGATATCCCCCGTAGGTAAAGAAAACAGAAACCAAACTTACCAAAAGTAAAAGGCCGCCATTATGTCCATTGTAAACTTTTATCTCTCCTTCATTCACACCATGAATAGGCACTGTCACCCCTTTAAAGAAAGAAGAAATTAATAATAGAATTAAACTAATTTTTACAACCATTAAAACATTTTGTGTTCTACTACTTGTTTTTAATCCTAATAAATTAACGATATAAAAAAGACCTACAGATAATGAAGCAATACCTACATTAAATAAAGTACTAGAAGGATGTCCAAATAATAAATCACTTACATAGTCTGCACCAATCAAAGCCACAACGGCTAAGGACGCGGCGTTACTTATTAATATGAGTACATTAATGGTAAAGCCTACTCCAGGATGGTAACAATGTGCAAACACTTTATAATAACCTCCCATCACCGGCAAACGCTGACCAATTTCTGCATAGGTTAAGGCACCCAATAAAGCAATAGCTCCTCCAATAATCCAAGCGCCAAAAAATATAAAAGGGGTGCCCGATTTAGCAGCAATGGTTGCAGGGGTTTTGAAAATGCCCATTCCTATAACAAGGCTTACCACAATCATGGTTAAGCTAAAAAAATTAATGGCTTGCTTTTGTTTCATTCAATCTTAATTTAAAACGCAGCACTACTTTATCATGGAGCGCATTGTTAAGGATAAATATATTAAATCTCTTGTAGTTTTCAACAAAGGGTTGATAATTAAAACGGTCTACCCCCATTATTATATCTATGTTTGTGTTGGAATTAGGTTCATGAAAATGATTAAAAGGGAATCCAGTAAATGCTGGAGCTATTCCCGTAGCTGTAAGTTCTAAGCCTTTGGTAAATACAAATGGCAGCAATGCAAGATCCACTGAAGCAATTTGGGAAGGATGCATTGTTTGGAACAAGCCAGAAGACCTGCCTAGTTAAATTATAACCAACAGCTTTCGGGTAAAAAGCAGGATTTGTAAAAGAATTCACTTCTTCCAGGAAGCTCATTGTTCACTCAAAAACAAAAAACAATGAGCAAAAAATTAATCACGCTCTTGGTAGGCATCATCGCTACCAC
>JALQXE010000087.1 GCA_023263235.1 Sediminibacterium sp.
GTGAAAAAGCAAGAGTCGCTTTAACCAAAACCATTATTAGTAAAGCTAATTTCTTAATCATCTTACGACCTAAACGGTTTTTAGGTAACATACCTTTTACTGCTCTTTCCATAATTACTTCTGGACGACGCTTGATTAAATCTTCAGCAGCTTCTTCCTTTTTACCACCTGGGTAGCCAGAATAGTTTAAGTATTGTTTGTCATGGAATTTGTTTCCAGTTAACAAAACCTTTTCTGCATTAATAATAATTACATAATCTCCGCAATCAACGTGTGGAGTGTAATATGCTTTGTTCTTTCCGCGAAGAACAGCAGCAATTTTTGAAGCAATACGTCCTACGGTTTGATTAGTACCATCAACAATGTACCAGCCATGTTTAACGGTAGCCGCGTTGGCGTGCTTCGTGGTGAAATGTAGTTTACTCATAATTCTTTGTTTAAATGAGGCTGCGCTATCCCGCTAGCCATAAATAATTCCCCTTTTTGAAGGGAGGGCAAAGGTAAGACGGGATTTTATGTTTTTAAGGATTTTTAGCAGCTATTTTTAAATGCATCTTTATAAGTGATTGATTATCAATAATAATTTTGTATCAAAATAATAATGATGCTAAATAGTGACTGAAAATCAATGTGTTATAAAATAAATGTGATTTTAAATTTGGGGATTATTGCGTGTTTTATAGTATATCTCCCCCTATTTACCCTTAATTTTAGGATTACTTATATATATGTATCAAAAATTCTCAGCAACCCAGCTTTTCACTGGTACCGAACTTTTACAAGACCAATTGGTGTTAATCACCACTAAAGATGGAACAGTTGAAGCCATCGTGGGTATCGAAGATGCGGGGGATAATATTCAAAGTTTTGATGGAATACTAACACCCGGATTTATTAATGCGCATTGTCATTTAGAATTGTCGCACATGAAGGGTATGATTCCTGCACATACCGGCTTGCAAGAATTTGTAAAAAAAATTGTGTCCTTAAGAAAAGTGGAACCTGATGCAATCCAAGAAGCCATAGTTAATGCCGAAAATGAAATGATGGCGAATGGGATTATTGCGGTAGGAGATATTAGCAACACCTTGGATACCCTTGCACAAAAAGCAAAACATAATTTAGCGTATTACACATTTGTGGAGTTATATGATTTAGATCCAACGCGCGCTGGCGATAAATTAAATGCGGGTATAGAAATTCAAAAAACATTTGAACAAAATTGTGTTCGTGCTTCCCTTGTTCCACATGCGCCCTATTCAGTATCAAATGATTTATGGAAATTGTTGAGTACACATTTTGGTGCACATACCATTAGCATGCACAATCAAGAAACACCAGATGAGAATGATTTTTTTAGAACAAAAACAGGAAGTTTTTTAGGAATGTATGAAAGAACAAAAGTGTCACTTGATTTCTTCGAACCCACTGGACTAAGTTCGCTTCAATCAGTGTTACCAATTTTTAAAAATGCGAATACTAGTATTTTAGTACACAATAGTTTTACCAATGCCAATGATATTGCTTCAGTGAAAAAACAAATGCCCAATACTTTTTGGTGCTTGTGTCCCAACGCGAACCAATATATTGAGCAAACTATGCCCCCTATTGAATTGCTAAGAACGGGCGCAGCGAATATTATTGTAGGAACGGATAGTTATGCAAGTAATTGGAGTTTGAATATATTAGATGAATTAAAAACTATTCAACAACATCATCCGCAAATACCTTTAGAAGAAATGTTAGGATGGGCTACCATCAATGGCGCGCGCGCATTACAAATGGAAAAACATTTAGGAAGTTTTGAGACAGGTAAAAAACCAGGCATAGTGTTGATTGAAAATATATTTGGAGCACAAAATTTAAACGCCGCAAGCTCGAAAAGAATTCTATAAATAAAGTTTATTCAATATGAAAAATTCAATAACTAGGGCTAAATTTTTACAAAAAACTACTTTAGCAACTGCTGCTGTTTTATTGAGTTCGATAGAAAGCTTTTCAAGAGCAGAACAAAAAATTATACGAGTTGCCATTATAGGATGTGGTAGTGTTAGCAACCGATATATTGTTCATTTACAAAGTTCTAACCTAATAAAAATAGTTAGCCTTTGTGATATAAAAGTTGAGCGTGCCATAGCACAAAATGAAAAATATAAAATCGGTGCCAAAACATACAATCATATTGACGCATTATTAAAAGGAGAAGCATTTGATTTAATGTTAACATTAACCGACATGCAAATGCACGGAGCCTTAAATAAAAAAGCGTTGGAGGCAGGTAAAAACGTATGGAGTGAAAAACCTTTAGCAAATACCTATGCGGAGGGAAAACAATTAGTTGAATTTGCAAAAGCAAAAGGAGTGCGTATTTGGGGCGCACCTGCCGTAGTCACTAGTCCACAATTTGAATTCATGAGCAACACCATTCAAGCTGGCAAACTTGGTAAATTAGCAAGTGCACATGGACAATATGGACATACTGGCCCCACCTGGTCTTCATTTTTTTATGAACCCCTTGGCGGTAGTATGCCTGATTTGGGGGTATATAATATGGCAACTTTAACAGGGTTGTTAGGTC
The DNA here is from genome assembly GCA_023263235.1 of Sediminibacterium sp. The sequence continues at coordinate 2,579 of JALQXE010000087.1, forward strand.
CGGCAAAATCGGTGATGGCAATGACCAGTATTGTAAATCCCAAAAGAGAAATTGATGAGAAGGGAATTATTGAAGTTAAAGAGGAAGACAATGCACATATTTTATTAGAACACGCAAACGGTGTGATTAGTCATATCATGTGTGGTTTTAATTATTTTGATCCCTTTGGACATGAGGCAAAAAACCAAACCTTACACAGTATTCAAATTTTTGGCGACAAAGGAAATATGCGACTCATTGGATATGATTGGGAACCCAAAAGTGTAGTGTTAGATAATTCTTGGACCGAGCCGCCACAAGTGCATGCAACAGATGACAAGGGCTACCAGTGGCAGGAAGGTGCTACGCGCATTGCAGGAGCTATGTCTGCACAAATTGAACCACGCATACATGTGCTGCATTCACTTCATGTACTTGAAATTATTGAAGCAGCAAGAAGGTCATCAAAAGAAGGAGTGAAAGTAAAATTGCAAAGTAGTTTTACTTGGCCCATGTTGTAACCAAATAATTCGATGTAACTATTTTATTGATTGAGCTGTACAAAAGAATAGCGTAACTTAGTAATACAATTTTAGCCTTATGACCTTTCCAATTTTGTTTGGATTATTCGCAATCATTATTATTATGTTTCGAAGACATTACCGAAACAGAAACAATAGAGACTAGTGAAATTCACTTCCATATTCTTTCAAAATGGCACTGTCTAGTTTTTGACCATTTTGTTTTTGCTTTGCTAAATTATTATTAAGGTAACGATTACTATTTAATCCAAAAGAAACTAGATTTAATAATTCTTTTACAGCCTGTTTATTTTCTTGTAAAATCGCATTTGCTTTTTGAGGTCTATTAAAACGCATAATGCCCGTACCTTGATGTATCAACATTTCATATGAGATGGCCGGCTCAAAAACGGCAGCCATTTTAAATCTTGCTTGCTCCAATGTTCGCTCACGAACATTTTCTAGTTTTTCCAATGCATCCAGCGAACGTTCATACTCTTGAATTCCAGAAATAATTTCAGGATTTTTAATCATACGTAACCCACCGGCAGATTTAATTTGATCCAAGCCCACATGTGAGCTTTCAAAGGTAGCCCTTAAAGCAAGATTTCGAATATAATAGTAAACATCTTCGTTGGTAATTGTATTATCACTAATGGATTTAAATAAGGTATCCATGGCTTGCAGCCTTACCGTATTTTGATTCATCACATTATCAATGTTTTTTAAATCAAGTTGCAAATCCTCGTGCACATTTTTTAAATAAGAAATTTCACGATGCTTTTCAATTTGACGTTCTCTTAAGTTTTCGGCAAAAAAACCCAAGCTTACTGCCAAAAACAACATTAAAAATTCAGTGATATATTCTTTCCACTTTTTAGGGTGATGTGAATGATGATGTACTTCCATAAAGTAAATATTATTAATAAATATAAAGAAATAATAAACTATTTAGAAATTATGAGTCCGGTAATAACAAAAAACTAATGTAAGACTGCCTGTAAAATTGCTAATGATTTTACTTCCTTAAACCCTTTGTAATGCCAGCTTAATGACAATTGAAATAGTTCTAATATTTTTTTTCTTTGTGCTCCGTTTAAACCAATATTTTCTAAATCATTGTAAAACTGAACTTGTAAAAAAGTACTAGCTGTTTGTGCTTCTTGTCCTTCTAAAAAATAAGGATGTAAGGGTTTTTCTTTTACAAATTGTCCCTCTTTTACATCTAAAAACGAAGTGGCGTCAGAATAATTTCCTTGTAATCCAAAACCTAGGGTTTCACTTAAATGAATTAAAAAATAAATAGGCAAATTACTTGCTAGTGAAGCATCTCCCTTATCCAATTGCTTAAAAGTATCTTCAATTAAATAAAATAATTCGGGCTGAGGTTCAGGTTGCAAAGTTTGTTGTAGCACTTCTACAATATAGGTGGCCACTGCATTACGGGTAACGTCAGAGTAAATATTTTGATAAATTGTATCCCAGTTTACATCCTTTACCATTTGCAATCCCTTCATAGGACTATGGTACACTTCCATTTGCAAAATGGCAGCGGGTTGATAATACACTGCTTTATTGGACCCTTTCTTACTAGTGGTTCTTACTCCTTTTATAATATATTGTTGCAAACCAAAAAGCTCCGTATACGCCGTCATTATTAAACTCGTATCTCCGTACTTTGTTACGCGCAGTACAATCCCCTTGGTATTGTGTAGCATATTTTTTTATCAAACGCTTTTAAACTGTTCTAAAAAGCGAAGATCATTTTGAGAGTATAAACGCAAATCGTTTACTTGGTATTTTAATTGTGCGATTCTTTCAACCCCCATACCAAACGCAAAGCCTGTATACTTTTCAGGATCAATGCCAAAGTTTTCTAACACTTTTGGATGCACCATTCCGGAACCTAAAATTTCAACCCAACCGGTATGCTTACAAATATTACATCCTTTTCCTGCACAAATTTGACAACTTATATCCATCTCGGCACTTGGCTCCGTAAAAGGGAAATAGCTTGGGCGAAATCTTACTTTCACTTCTTTACCAAACATTTCTTGCACAAAAAAATACAAGGTTTGTTTTAAATCGGCGAAGCTTACATTTTCATCTATATACAATCCTTCTACTTGATGAAAAAAGCAATGTGCTCTTGCTGAAATAGTTTCATTACGGTATACGCGACCAGGACATATTACACGAATAGGTGGCTTTTGTGTTTCCATCACACGCGCTTGCACACTTGATGTATGTGTTCTTAGCAGCCATGCTGAATTTTCTTCGGTAGCCGCTTGTACATAAAAAGTATCCTGCATATCACGTGCTGGATGATCCTCTGGTAAATTCATAGCACCAAAATTGTGCCAGTCATCTTCTACCTCTGGACCTTCTGCAACAGCAAATCCTAAACGCTTAAATATGGATACCATTTGATTGCGCACCAAATTGAGTGGATGTCTTGTTCCAACAGCAACTGGATCGCCAGGTAAGGTAAAATCAAATTTAGCAGCACTTTGTTCACCACTGTCTCCCAAAGCATCTTGTAATTGCTGCATTTTTTCTTCTGCTACAATTTTAAAAGCATTTAATATTTGACCAAATTCTTTCTTCTGCTCATTAGGCACATTTTTCATCTTCCCCATGATTTGTTTTACCAAACCCTTGGTTCCTAGGTATTTTATCCTGAATTGCTCTACCGCATCTGGGGTAGTTGCCACCGTAGCAGCGATTTCGGCCTTGATGGCTTCTATTTGTTGTAACAATTGCTCCATAGCACGAATATAAGCAAATCCACAGTGTGGATTTGCGATGCAGGGGAAAAAGTTGGAGTGTGATTTTGCGATGCAGGGGAAAAAGTTGGGGTGGGGATTTGCGATGCAGGGGTAAAATTAACCGTAAAAACCCTACATTTGTTATTCGGAAGATTTAATACATGGAGTACAATACAGCAAGAAGCATAATGGGGATGAGAGAGTATGGCCGTCACGTTCAAAGG
>JALQXE010000188.1 GCA_023263235.1 Sediminibacterium sp.
AAGGGCTAAAACTGGACCGGCCCACACCTTTGCTGAACCTTCATTTCCGTGAGAAGAGATTGACAGCGAGCCGGCAATAACAGCAAGGATTAAGAAGCCAACTCCGTATTCAGCAATTTGGCGTGCATATGTTGATGAAAATAGAGAGACCACTAAGACCAGCAAGATGGGACTTATCAGCCATAACGGAAGTGAGCCTGCTCCACCGGGATTTCCAAGTAAAACAGCAAACGGACCACCACCAGGGATCAACAGCCCAGGTTCAGTTAAAAAGCGACTTGGATGAAACAGAGCCTCAAGTGAATATGGAGCATTTACAAAAAAGGGAACAAAAACTAAAGCTGCTCTTTTCAATATCTGATCTTTGAAAAGCGCTTTGTTGTGATGTATTGAATATTGCTCAAAGTTTTCTAGCGCAACAACAAGTGCAGCAGATAAGGCGATTATGAAGCTCATCAATGTAAAGGCATAAAGCAGCGAAAGCAAAAGTGAGATTCCAAATATCCTGCGCCAGCTATAGCTTTCGATCAGCAGCCAATCCTTCAATAACATCGCCAAGAAGGGAGCGATCATTAACATCAATAACGTTGCAATATGACCTGTACTAATTGCTGCAACCGTCACTGGAGAAATGGCGTAAAGAAATGCAGCGGGGATAGAAATCCATCTGTTAGAAGTGAAATTCTTCAATAGGACAAAGCCCGACCACATAATAAGTAACGGTGCAATCAAGAAGAATAGGGTTATGAAAAATTGAACCTTTCCAAATACCAAAATCAACGCCTTGTTTATCTTTTCTAATCATCCATCTTAATAACATATTTAACCTTTTACAAGTGGAGCCTGAAGCGGGACTTGAAACATGTTTTTGTGTTCGTCTAGGTGCATCTTCCAATGACATAAAATAAGATTGAAAATGTGTTAATGCGGCTTCCACCGTTTTAATTTTAGCATTGGTAAACTGATTTTGAAAAAATGCAGTTTCTAAAGAACCATGCTTACTATAATGATGTTTAAAAAATTCTATGCAGTATAAGGCATCGGTATCATTAAATGTACGATGCTTAAAACCTATTATCTTTTTTAAATCCTTGGGGCTATGTTCAAGACAGAAGTCAAATGGAGCATACTCCATTCTTTCTAATAACTCTTTACTCTTATTAATAATTGTTGTACGATTGCCCCATGCAAAAATGGCGGCAAAAAAAGCAGCAATTTCAATGTCTTGCTGCTTTTTAAATAGATGCGGAATACTAACAGGATCTTTAGGAATGAAATCAATCTGATTGTACTGCCTAACTTTTTGGTCTAATATTTTTTTAATATTTTCTTGCTGCGTCACTTTATAAGTTGTGCGTATTTATTTATCCGATTGCTTGTGCTAAATCGGCAATAATATCTTCTGCATCTTCAATCCCCACACTTAATCTTATAAGTCCATCGGCTAAACCGTTGGCTATTCTTTGTTCACGTGGAATAGAAGCGTGTGTCATACTCGCAGGATGATTTATTAAAGATTCTACACCTCCTAAACTTTCTGCTAATGAAAATATCTTAGTACTTGATAATACCTTGGTAGCTGCTGCAATACTATCATCTTTTAAGGTAAAGCTCATCATTCCTCCAAAACCACGCATTTGTTTTTTAGCAATGTCGTGATTAGGATGATCTGAAAATCCACACCAGTATACCTTTGCTACTTTAGGATGTTGACGTAAATAAGCGGCCACTTTTTCACCATTTTCACAATGTCTTTGCATTCTCACATGTAAGGTTTTAATGCCTCTTAATACTAAGAAACAATCCTGTGGCCCAGGAACGGCTCCTGTACTTTTTTGTATGAAATACAATTGATCTCTTAATGCTTGATCATTCATTACCAAGCATCCTTGTATCACATCACTATGTCCTCCTAAATATTTAGTGGCAGAATGCATTACAATAGTAGCTCCGTCATCCAATGGGTTCTGTAAATAGGGAGATGCAAAAGTATTGTCTACGCATACTATACAGTTATGCTTTTTCCCAATGTCAGCAATAGCAGCAATATCTGTAATGTTCATTAAAGGGTTGGTTGGTGTTTCCACCCAAATAAGTTTTGTTTGTGGTGTGATGGCCTTTGCTACATTTTCGGCATTGGAAGTATCTACGTAATGAAATTTAATATTCATTTTTTCATATACTTTGGAAAACAAACGATAAGTGCCACCATACATATCATGTGCCGCGATAACTTCGTCACCAGGCACTAATAATCTCATTACTGCATCGGTTGCCGCAACACCACTACTAAATGCCAAGCCAAATTTCCCATTTTCAATCACTGCAAAAGCTTCTTCTAATGCAAATCGTGTTGGATTTTGACTTCTTGCATATTCGTATCCCTTATGCACGCCAGGAGCGGATTGAACGTATGTTGAAGTTTGGAATATAGGTGTCATAATCGCACCTGTACTAGGGTCGGGATGCGCACCTGCATGAATAAATTTAGTACCTAAGTTATTTTTGTTGGCCATATTGTGAAATTGTATAATGATTTGAATGTATTAGTTTTCTTATTTATTGTATTTGATTGCCGTTTTTAAACATACGATAGGAGAATACCGTTGGAATAATTACCATGATGGCAGTAATTCCAATGAACAATACAATGCCAAAAGTATTGGGAAGTAGAAAAGTGCCAATTGCCTGAAGCACTCCACCCAACAACCATATTTTCCCAGCAACCCTATGTGTTTCGTTCCAATTATCTACATTTTCCAATGTCCATGGTAATTTAAAACCTGCAAAATAATTTTGATGTAGTTTTGGCATATACCATCCCATTCCCGAAAATGCGATACCGATAAATGGGAACAACAGTTTTGAAATATTAATACTTCCGCCAGTGGAAGAATAGGTGATAATCATTCCTAGCACGCTCAAAAAGGATACCATAAATAGTGCAAATCTTTTAAACATACCATCATCCTCGGCCTTCACTCTTTTAGGATCAAAATTTTTAATATTGGAGAGGATAAAAAATGTAAAAATGCCCACGCCCGCCATAATGCCGGGTCCTAAAAAAATAGTGGATTTTGGCCCCCAGTCGTCTGCTTCTCCTTTAATATTAAAATGGGTAGGTATCGTGCTTGGCAAATTGGGATATAGGTATGCAGCATATCCAAAAGGGATAGCTAAAATAAGTATTGCAATGAGAAGATTTTGATTTGAATTTTTCATTTTCGCCTAGTTTACATTGGGGTCTTTAGGGTTAATTCCTATTCCTACCACAAGTTACTATTTATGCCTAAAAAAAATTACTTTTGCATCAAATCTGAAAAAATGAGCAAAGGACCTGTTTCCCAGTTTATAGAGCACCATTACCGACATTTTAATGCTGCCGCTTTAGTAGATGCTGCTAAAGGTTATGAAACCCATTTATTAGAGGGTGGCAAAATGCTTGTGAGTTTAGCGGGTGCCATGAGTACTGCTGAATTAGGCATTAGCTTGGCGGAAATGATTCGCCAGGATAAAATTACCATTATAAGTTGTACAGGTGCGAACCTAGAAGAGGATGTGATGAACTTGGTAGCACATAGTCATTATAAGCGTGTTCCAAATTACCGTGATTTAACACCGCAAGACGAGTGGGATTTATTAGAGAACCATTATAATCGCGTAACAGATACCTGTATCCCAGAGGAAGAGGCTTTTCGTCGTTTACAAAAGCATTTGGTAAAAGTTTGGAAAGATGCTGAAGCGGCTGGTGAAAGATATTTTCCGCATGAATTTTTATACAAGGTTGTATTAAGTGGTGATTTAGAGCAATACTATGAAATAGATCCAAAGAATAGTTGGATTGTGGCAGCAGCAAAAAAGAATATTCCAATTATTGTTCCAGGTTGGGAGGATAGTACTACAGGAAATATTTTTGCTAGCTATGTAATTAAAAATGAATTAAAAGCAAGTACCGTAAAAAATGGTATTGAGTACATGGTAATGTTAACAGAGTGGTACCGAGCCAATAGTGGAGGTAAGGGTGTAGGCTTTTTCCAAGTAGGTGGGGGTATTGCAGGGGATTTTCCTATTTGCGTGGTACCTATGATGTATCAGGATTTAGAATGGCACGATGTTCCTTTTTGGAGTTATTTTTGTCAAGTAAGTGATAGTACTACATCCTATGGTTCTTATTCAGGTGCGGTTCCTAATGAAAAAATTACTTGGGGTAAATTAGACATTCATACGCCTAAGTTTATAGTTGAAAGCGATGCTACCATTGTAGTACCATTGATTTTCGCTTACATATTAGGTCAATAGAATTGTTAACTTTAATTTTTATAAATCCCGGAGCTTACACTTCGGGATTTTTTTATAATAAAATCGCCACCCTCTTTTATGGGGGTGGCGAAAAAGTCATCAGAAAAAAATAAATGTCCCTTAAATTTTTTAAAGGGGCTGTTTATTTATCTAGATGGCATATTCAAAGGAATATCTCTTTTTAACATTTCATCACGATTAGCAATTTCACAAGCGGTATGATAAACCATTACAGTTCTCTTTTGCATTAAATCAAAATTAATTTTTTCAATGGTATCAGTTGGCTTATGGTAGTCGGCCAATAACATACCATCATAGAAGAATAAAACAGGTACACCTTTTCTTGCAAAGTTGTAATGGTCGCTACGATAGTATATCATGTTTGGATCTTTTGGATCATCATATTTATAATCTAAAGTAATTTTACTCGATTCTTTATTCGCTGTTTCGTTAATACCTTGTAATTCAGAGCTTAATTTATCATGACCAATCACATAAACATAGTTTAAAGAATCGGCTGTAGTGCGCTCTGTATCAACACGGCCAATCATATCTGTATTTAAATCGGCTGTTGTTTTATCTAAAGGAAATAAAGGATGCTCTGAGTAATATTGAGAGCCCCATAATCCTTTTTCTTCACCACTCACTGTCATGAATACAATTGTACGTCTTGGTTTTTTGCCTGCTTTTGCAGCTGCAGCAAAAGCTTCTGCCATTTGCATAACACCTACTGTTCCTGAACCATCATCGTCGGCGCCATACCAAATTACATTGCCTCTTTTGCCTAAGTGATCATAATGGCCTGTTAAAAACAGGTATTCTTCTTTTTTATCTGTACCCGGTAAGTAGGCAATTACGTTGCTACTTTCTAAATTTTCCGTTTTCTTAGTAGCTACTAAGGTTACATCTGAACTATATTCACCTTTAGCAATAGATCCCAATTCACTGATTGTTGCACCAGTTTTAGCCAATATCGCATTGGCAACATTGGTAGAAATATTAGCCATTAAGAAACCTGCAGCATCGTTCTTTTTCAAGTACATATTGCCTTTTGTTTCAGTAGGTGTTTTACGAGGGAAACTTGCAGAAACCACTAATAATCCAGCAGCACCTTTTGCACTAGCAGCACGCATTTTTGCCATTGGAGAAGCTGGATTGGCATTAAATGCACGATTTCCTCCTTGTCCCATTGTTGGCATGCCTTCGCTTGTACCTTCTACTATTAAAACCAGTTTTCCTTTAACGTCTAAGCCCGCATAATCATTAATGCCTTTAGCATCATCTACAATTCCATAACCAGCGAATACTACATTGGAGTAATCCCATTTTCCATTAGAAATAGTTTGTAATGAAAAAGTAAAATCCTTGTCCCATTCAAATGCAGTTCCATTTACAAAAACCGCTTTTGCAGTTAAGTTGTCTTGGTAAACTGGATAAGTTTGTTGGTAGCTAGTTCCGTTGCCAGGTAATAGTCCCATTCTTTTAAATTCACTTTCAATATAAGCGGCTGCCTTCTTTTGACCAGGGCTCGCTGTTTCACGACCCTCCATTTCGGCACTAGCAATAACAGATAGCTTTTCTTTTAAAGCGCCTGGTGTAATTACCTTGCTAAATTTTGCAAGGTCTTTGCCCTTTTGAGCATAAGTCACAGTGCTTATACATAGCATTAAAATCCAGATTAATTTTTTCATGTAATTGATTTTTGTAAAACGGTTTAATTAAGATTTAAGAACAACTAATTTTATTCACTCTATTTTGATGTCTACCACCTTCAAAAGAGGTAGTCATGAATTTTTCAATCATTTCTTTGGCTGCTTCAATACGCACAAATCTTGCAGGTATACAAATTATGTTTGCATTATTATGTAAGCGTGTTAATTCAGCTACTTCCGTTAGCCAACATAAACCAGCTCTTATGCCTTCATGTTTATTTGCTGTCATACATACACCATTCGCACTACCACAAAATAATATTCCAAATGCACTCTCTCCATTTTCAACACTTGATGCAGTTGGATGAGCAAAATCGGGGTAGTCAACAGAATCGGTATTATATGTACCAAAGTCCTTTACCTTATGGCCATTTGTTTCTAGCCAACTAATAACCTCTGCTTTATATTCCACGCCTGCATGATCGGCGCCTATTGCAATGGGTTTTGAAGGATCGAATACGTATGACATAGTTTGCATTATTTATGTTTAATAAGTTTTATAAACCTAGGATTAATCCCATTCTTCCTCTATATCCAAGGATTTATATGCCCATCTTGAAACAAAGATGCTGAATTCAAAAAGCGTATATAATGGAATAAATACAATGGTTTGACTATACCAATCTGGACTTGGAGTAATAAATGCTGAAACAACTAATATGATTACAACAGCATACTTTCGGGTAGTAGATAAAAACCTAGGAGTAATCATCCCCACTTTAGTGAGTAAGAAAACAACTACAGGCATTTCAAATGCAATACCACAACCCAAAATTAAATTGGTCAAATTGTCTAAATAATCTGCAAAGGTAGGAATGGTAGTAATCACATTTTTAGTACCTAATTGGAAACTGGCTAAGAAGTTAAATGTAAATGGACCTAAAACAAAAAAACCAAATCCTGCACCCAAAAAGAAAAAGAACGAAACCCAAAAAATAGCAAATCTTGTATTTTTTACTTCTTTCTCTTTTAATGCTGGTTTTATGAATGACCATATTTGCCAAAACACGAATGGGAAGGCAACAATTATCCCTCCTACCATGGCCATGCTTATGGCACTCAAAAATTGTCCTCCGAATGTAGTACTCTGTAATTGTGTTTTAACGGGAGGCATACACAGGGAATTTCCTAAATGCAACCAATGGCTTAATTTACAAAAAGCACGATAAGTAATGAAGTCAGAATTTAAAGGACCCGTAATTACGTTATCCATTATCCAATCACGGTAAATAAAAAGTATAACTGCCGCAATTAAAATTGAAGTTATGGATCTGACAATGGTCCCCCTTAAAATTTCGAGATGGTCAATGAAAGACATCTCGGCCTCCCCAGTCTTTTTAAATCTATCAAATAGTGCCATGTAATTCGTTCAATGAAGGCTAAAGTTAAGGCTTATCAGCCAAAAAGGGAAGGCATTTCCTTAAAATTGTTTTAGTGGATTTTTATCTTCACTTTTTCAATCCTAGTATCGCTTACCGCCAAGATTTCGGCATCAAAATGTGCCAATTTAATCAAGGTTTTAACCTTTGGAATGGCTTCGTGGCAATGGATTAAATATCCACTTAATGTTTCGGAGTTTTCAGCACCAAAATCAATGTCATATTTCTCAGTTAAATAATCTAGTTCAAGCCTACCGCTAAAAATAAAATCCTTATCTGATAACTTCTTCTCAATAAATTCTTGTTCATCATATTCATCGTCGATCTCTCCAAAAATTTCTTCCAAAACATCCTCCATTGTTACAATACCCGCAGTTCCGCCAAATTCATCTACTACCCAGGCAATGCTCTTTCTTTTTTTGGAAAATAAATTAATTAAATCAGCAGCATTCATACTTTCTGGCACCAATAAAATTGGGTGAATGATGGCTGCAATGTTTTTTGGTTTTTGAAATAAATCTAGTTGGTGCACATAGCCAACAATAGTATCTAAAGTATCATCATACACAATAAGCTTACTGAGCTTGGTTTCCACAAACATGGCTTTTAAATCTTCGATGCTCGTATTTAATTCTACTCCAATTACCTCAGTTCTGGGTACCAAACATTCTCTAATTTTAATATCTGGCAAACTCAATGCATTTTCAAAAAGATCCTTGTTTAATTCTTGTTGTTCAGGATGTTCAATGCTTTGTTGTATAAAATGTGCTAGATCTACTTTTGAAAAAGCTTCTTTTTTATTTACTACTTTAACCTGAAACAAAGTACTCACTACCCATTGTGCAATACTCACTAATATTTTGGTTAAAGGGCTAAATAAAACATGAAAAAACTGAGCTACAAATGCAAACCTTGTTATCATTGAGCTTGCTCTTGCCTTAAATATTGCTTTAGGAATAAGCTCCCCAATCACTAAAATAACAAATGTGGAAAGCACGGTATTGCCAAATAATAAGGCATAACTATCAATATTTTCTGGCCATATATAGGTATCAAGTAATTGCTCAAATAAGATACCAAATATCACAAGTGAAATATTAAGCCCAATTAAACAAGTGCCTATAAATTGGGTAGGAGCCAATAAAAATTTGGCAATAATTTTTCCAGCAGGATCTCCATTTTTCTTTTTTAATTCCAAGCTTAACCTATTGGCACTAACAAACCCTATCTCGTAGCCGGAGAAAAAACCAATTAAAATTAAAGCACCTAGGATGGAGAAAATCATAAATGAATTTACATTTTATTTTACCATTCAGGCAAAACAGGTTTTGTTTCTACAATATGCTCTATTTGTTCCATAATTTCAGGGGTCAGTAAAGCGAGTGTATCTAAGGCAGTTAAATTATCTATTAATTGCTCTTTTTTTGTAGCGCCCAAAATGGCAGTTGTTACATTTGGATTTTTGATACACCAGGCAATACTTAAGGAAGCCATACTTACTTTCAAAGCTTTTGCTAAGGCACCCAATTGTTGAACACGCTTAATTTTATCTTGCATTACCCAGCGGTCTCTTAGCCACTCAAATCCTTCTAAATGAAATCTTGAATCGTCGGGGATACCGTCATTGTACTTTCCTGTTAATAAGCCAGAAGCCAATGGACTCCAAATGGTAGTGCCTAGTCCTAGGTTTTTAAAAATCTCCAAATAGTCATTTTCCATTTTATGACGCTCAAACAAATTGTATTGTGGCTGTTCCATACTTGGTCCAATTAATCTGTATTGAGCAGCAACACGATGCGCTTCCATAATTTCAACACCACTCCATTCACTCGTGCCCCAATATAATATCTTTCCCTGCTGAATAAGGGTGTTCATGGTTTGAACAACTTCTTCAATAGGTGTTGTTTTGTCGGGTCGGTGACAAAAATATAAATCCAAGTAATCGGTTTGTAATCGTTTTAATGCTTCGTGACATGCCTCTGTTAAATGCTTTCTGCTCAAGCCTGTTTGATTGGGTTTATTTTCTTTACCTCTCCATCCAAAATAGGCTTTTGAAGAAATGGTATAGGAAGTCCTGTCCCAATTTTTTTTACTTAATACGCGGCCCATCATTTTTTCACTTTCACCACCTGCATATACTTCCGCATTATCAAAAAAGTTAACGCCATGATCATATGCAATGCCCATAAGCTCATCAGAAATTTTATCGTCAATTTGTTTATGGAAAGTAACCCAGCTTCCAAAACTTAATGTACTTAATTGCAATCCGGTTTTACCCATTTTTCTATATTCCATAATTATTTATTTTATCTATTAATGATGTTGATTACCTTTTATAATCCAGTAGTATCTGATATGATAGCAAAGCTATTGGATTGCGGCTTAAAGATTTTAATATCTGTTAAATCTTGATTGGCTTCAAACCCAAGTCCATATACTTTTGAAATAGGGTTATGTTGCTTTACCACTACTTCTTTATCGGTATGGAACTTATTTGTTTTTTGCTCCCAATACATTTCTTTACACCATAAAGTATCCCCTTGTGTGGTATATACGACTACATCGCCTTTTAAAAAAAACAAGTTTTCTTCCTGTATATATTTGGCATAGTTGGCACTGAGTTTACTATCTACTTTTGCACTATCCTTATAAAAATCTACCTTAATTGAATTGGGGAATTCAACCATTTGTCCGCTATCTATTAAATACTTTCGCATCACTGGGGCCATCATTTTAGCAGTCATTCTTCCCCCGTCACTCATATAAATAGCAACGTCTTTTCCAATATCAATGCCCCCTTTATTATTTCCCAATGCCTTCACTTCGTTGATATTGTTTTCACATCCGGCCATAAAAAAGCAGCTACATAGTATTGTAACTGCCGTAATATATTTAGTATGAAAATTTGAATTAATCATATTTGCGTTTGTTAAACCAAATATCACTTAAGCTATATCCAAAAGTAAACTGAACAAAATTTTCTTGGTAACTATTCACGCTACTTCCTCTTTTACCAATTTGCAATGCCATGTTTAACAAAGAAAATTGATAATCATAAGAACGATATTTTCTAATTGGAAATCCTGCGCCAATTGAGAAACTAGTAACCTTTAATCCATTTTGATCGATATTGATATAATCTTTACCTGTATTGAATCCTGCGCGATAGGTAACAGTTGACCAATAGTTTTCAAAGTCTAATGCATTTGGACAAAATTGAACACAGAGTCTGGTCATATAGGCATCAGACAATAAATCGCTTTGACCATAAAAACTATAATTGCTCTTCCAATCTGCTTTATCAAATTGTAGGCCAATTACCCATTGATCATAAATTCCGTTGTTGCTAATTTCTTTTTTGTGAAATGCAATACCTGCCGTGTATTTGGTTGGCAAATTTATTTTACCAACACTATTAGAAATTAATGAAACCGTATCTAAATTTCTTTCTGTACCTGTTGTATAATTTCCTGTTGATCTTAGGATATCCTGCTTACCAGATAAACTTTGTTTTAATGTGGCTGTTCCGCCATAGCTTAAAGTGTATTCTGTTTTATCGGTGGCAACTTTATGTTGAACTGTTTTTAAAGTAATATCGCCTAACACACCCAATTGAAAGAAAAATCCTCCAAATAAGGTATTGGTGCTTGCAATGGATTGGTAATAGTTGGTAGAATCCACATTGTATACAAAGGATTTAATATTTTCAATTTTCTTTTTCCCAAAATTGTATCCCGTATTAAAACCAATACTAAAGTGCTTCCAAGATTTACCAGCACCAATAAAAGCTTGGTTTAAACCACCTTGCCCAATATAGTTATTGTATAAAGAATCGCTAGTAGATAAAGTTTTTAATTCGTCTAATGAGTAATTAATTTGTGTAATAGGTCTTAAACCAAATGCCATTCCTGCTTTTTTCATTTTGTCAATAGGAACACCTATGGCGGCATAGTTGGGAACAAAATAGTTAGAATTGAATTTTGATACTGGCGTTTGACTTCTTAGGGTATTGCTGGTTAAATTCATGCCTAAATCAAAAGTAGTCATGTATAAACTACCATATGAGGCAGGGTTGTTGAAATTAAGGGATTGCCCAAAAGTTCCATTCATACTAGAGGTATATGCAGCGGTGAATCCACCTAAGCCCTGACTGGTTGCGTTTTGACTGTTAAAAACCTCGTTGCCTAAACCATATCTAGAAAACGGAGAGTTAATTTGAGATTTAGCTGGCAATAGAGAACAAACTAAAACGATTGAGGGTATCAGCCTAAGTATTTTTTTCACAAATAGCATAAAGTCCTTTGAATATTAAATTTTGGTCGGCAAATATCCTCTTTTTTAAGTGAGGCGCAAAATAACAAATGTCCCCGCCGGTTAATAGCACGTTAAAGTTGGCATATTTTTGCTCATAAGCCCCAATTATACCGTCTATTTCGGCCGCAATCCCTAAAATAACACCACTTAAAAGGTTGGTTTTGGTGTCATAACCCACAAGTGTAAACTCGGAACTTGGGGTAATTAGGGGTAAAAGTGCCGTTTGTTCGTGCATGGCTTTAAAGCGCATTTGCATACCTGGAGAGATGCTGCCTCCTAAAAACTGGTGTTGATTGTTCACAAAATTATAGGTAATACAAGTGCCTAATGAAATGGCCAAACTATGTTGATTAGGGTATTTGTCTACTGCTGCTGCCACTAGGGCTAGTCGGTCTGCTCCAATGGTTTCGGGTTTTCCCACTGGACTTGTAAAATTAATGATAGAGCCAGGTCCCAGAAGGTGAAAGGAGGTTTTATTCGATAAAAGGGCTTCAATTCCTTTATCGTGATGGATCACCGATGATAAAATGGATTTTTTGGGGTTCCATTTTTCGATTAATTCGGATACTTCCTGTGTGTCTCCTTTGGCAAGGATTACAATTTCTAACAGCTCATTTTCTTTAAAAATGGCCGCTTTTAATCGGGTATTTCCAAAATCAAAACAAATGGTGATTGACATAAAATTAATCTAGGCTCAAATTTAAACTCTTTGTTGCAAACTTTGCTTAAAACAATAGGCAAGTTGCGAAAGATTTCGGTTATTTGAAGAACAAATGAAAAGCACATGAAGATTGCCGGATTTACGATTATAAAAAATGCTGTCACCAATGATTTCCCAATTGTGGAAGCTATTAAATCTATTCTTCCTGTAGTAGATGAAATGATTGTTTTAATTGGTGACTCTACCGACGAAACCATTGCTTTAATTGAGTCTATTGGGGATCCTAAAATAAAAATTCACCATTCGGTTTGGGATAAAAATTTAAGAAAAGGTGGAACCGTTTTAGCCGTTGAAACCAACAAAGCTTTCCAGTTAATTGATGATTCTTTTACTTGGGCTTTTTACATTCAGGGGGATGAAGTGGTGCATGAAAAATATCACCCAACAATTTTAGCAGCTTGTAAGCAATATGCAAATGATGAGGCAGTAAAGGGGCTGTTATTTAGGTACAAACATTTTTTTGGTACTTATGATTATGTGGGGGATAGCCGAAAGTGGTATGCACACGAAACACGCATCATTAGAAACGATAAATCAATAAGTGCTTATAAAGATGCGCAAGGCTTTAGAATTGGTAAATCAAAATTACCTGTGGCTGCTATTGATGCTAGTATTTATCATTATGGTTGGGTAAAGAGTCCGGAGCAAATGCGCAAAAAACAAAAAGAGAGTGCAACATTTTGGAATGACGACACTAAAATGTCGGCGATCATTTCAAGCCCCGACTACTATGATTTTTCGGGGTTTGATTCTTTAGAAAAATTTAATGAAACACATCCCAATGTTATGTTGGATCGTATTGAAAGAAAAAATTGGGTCATAGACTTAGATATTTCTAAAAAGAATTTTTCATTGAAAAATAGAATTTTATATTACTTTGAAAAGTGGACTGGTATCAGACCATTTGATTTCAGAAACCATAATATTATCAGACCATAATGTTATATCCTATTCAAGATATTATCGCAGGGGTAAAAAAGGGAGACTTTCTTTATTTATCAAAGGCTATCTCGCATGTAGAAAATCAAGCAGAGGGTACAGCTTCTTTTTTGGCTGGGTTAACCGCCGAGGATGTTCCCGTCATAGGTTTTACGGGCCCTCCAGGTGCTGGCAAGAGTACACTAATTGCTTCTTTGGTGGGTGAAATGGTGAATGAATCAAAAAGAGTGGCCGTGCTTTCGGTAGATCCAAGTTCTGTGATACATGAAGGAGCTTTATTGGGTGATAGAATAAGAATGCGAGAATGGTATTTACATCCCTCGGTTTATATAAGATCATTGGCTACACGAGGACATTTGGGTGGATTAATTCAGAGCATTGATCAAATGGTATTGTTATTAAAATCGGCTGGATTTGATTTTATTATATTAGAAACTGTTGGTGTAGGACAGTCCGAAGTACAAGTGGCTAAAATTGCTTATCCAACTGTGCTTGTTTTAGTGCCTGAAGCAGGCGATGAAATACAGATGATGAAATCGGGTTTATTTGAAGTGGCCAACATTTATGTAGTTAATAAATCGGACCGACCAGAAGCTCAAAAATTTACCAATCATTTAAAACAATCTTTATCGGACCGTGTTGGAGACGGCAAGAAAACTTCGCTTTTGCAAACCACTGCCAATACTAAAGAAGGGGTTGCTGAATTATTGAAAGTGATTAAACAATATGATCAATCTGTAAAACATGGCTAATTCAAAATTCACATTTAGCGCGATCATTGAAAATAATAAAATTGCCGCTACTGTTTGGTTTGGCTTAGTGGCTGTGGCCTTATTAAATGCGGTGAAGGGAGATGCCTATAACAACTTTATCATTTTTAAGCAGTCATTTTTTCATTTAAAGAACAATACCAACCTTTATCTTGAATATGTAAATGAGTACAAGGATCATTATTATTACAGCCCAAGTTTTGCCGTATTGGTCATCCCATTTGCATTTCTGCCAAATTTGTTAGGACCGTTTGCTTGGGGTTTTTTTGATGCCGGTATTTTATATTATGCCATTCGAAAATTACCCATTCAATCCAAGTATCAAAACTTTATATTATTGCTTTCTGCCAATGAAATGATGAACGCAAGTTCTAATTTGCAAAGTAATGGTATTATGGCAGCTACCATTATATTGTCCTTTGTTTATATGCTCCAACAAAAAGAAAGTGCTTCAGCTAAAATGATGTTACTGGGCTTCTTTATAAAATTATACAGTATTACGGGTTTGGCTTTTTTCTTTTTTAGTAAACACAAAATAAAGTTCATTCTATATTTCATTGCATGGACCATTGTAATTATGTGCTTGCCTTTATTGGTAACAAGTCCTGAAAATTTATTGCAATGTTATCGGGATTGGTTTGCAGCATTGTCCTTGAAGTCTAATTTTGACATAACTGTTTCCATGCATCAAAATATGGTTGATATTACTTTGCAAGGTATGGTAAAGCGCCTATTTAACTTACCCAATTTGGTAAAATGGTACTTTATTATTCCTGCACTTATAATTTTTGGGGCACAGTATTTATTCATAAATTATTTTTCCAATCCGGTATATAGATTATACATTTTGTGCTCGGTGCTGCTTTTTATTATTGTGTTTAATACAGGAACTGAATCACCTACATTTATTATTGGCGTTCCTGCCATTTGTTTATGGTATACTTTACAAGAGAAAACAAAATGGATGAATACTATATTTATAATATCCATTTTCTTTTCTAGTTTTTCTTATTCCGATATCTTTACACCTTGGTTAAGAACACAAATTATGATGCCTTATGCATTAAAAGCAATGGGTTGCTTTATAGTGTGGGTAGTGATTGCAGTACAAATTTTTACAAAGCAATTTTTAAAAGTAAATACGCAAAAATTAATATTGGAGTGAGGGGCTATAGCATGACGAGTGCTAAATAGCAATTATCCTTGTTTTTCGTTCTTCCACCATTTAAAGGCGATATAACCCATGATTGCAAAAGGCATCGCCGCCAAGTATAAAGTGCCACCGTTAAAGCCTTTTCCTGCATCTTCACCCATTTGACTCGCTGTTTTGGTACAGATAGAGCATTGTGCAAATAAACTGGCTGTATAGGCTTGTAATAGGATTAGGAATAGAATACGTTTCATGATACAAAATTACAATAAAAAAACCCGAACGTACAAAAGCAGTTCGGGGAATCTTATTTAAAAGCAAATCTGCTTATGCGCTTGCTTTAGTAGCTTTTTTAGCTTTAGTTGTCTTATGTGGTCTGCTCTTACCGAAAGAACCTAAGAATCTTTTTCCTTTAGCTGTTTTTTTATCTCCTCTACCCATAATAAATGTGTTTTTTAGTGATTGGACAACAAAAATAAAAAAACCCCCTGATAAAAGGGGGTTTTTATTGAAATAAATTTCAAATTACAATTTGCCGCTTAATTCTTTACCAGCCTTGAATTTTGCAACTTTTTTAGCTTTGATCTTGATAGTAGCACCAGTTTGTGGGTTACGACCAGTTCTAGCTGCACGCTTAGATACAGAGAAAGTACCAAAACCTACTAATGTTACTTTGTCACCTTTTTTCAAAGATTTAGTTACTGCTTCGATAAAAGCGTCTAAAGCTGCGTTAGCTGATGTTTTTGGTAAATCTGCGCTGTCCGCGATGTGTGCGATTAATTCTGCTTTGTTCATAGATGTGTTTTTTATAGTTTTAAACGATAGAAAAAATTTATTAGGTTTTATG
>JALQXE010000068.1 GCA_023263235.1 Sediminibacterium sp.
ACTATAAGAAATTGATGAAGAAGGGCTTACAAATTTTAGGGGTAAGCGTCGATTCTGTGGCCTCTCATGTGAAATTCATTGAAAAGTATGATTTGCCATTTTCTTTAATAGCGGACGAAGACAAGAAAATAGTAGATAAATACAATTTATGGGGCCAAAAGAAATTTATGGGCCGCACTTATATGGGTACGACCAGAACCACTTTTCTAATTGATGAAGCGGGTATTGTTCAACACATTATTGAAAAACCTGATACAAAAGACCATACTGCCGAAATTTTGGCGGTCAGCGGTTGGTAAAAAAGCGTTTCCTTTTTACTTCGCAATTATGTAAACTCCCCAGCTCATTATGTAGGCTAAACCTGTCATCATGAAAAACTGTAGGACGGGCCACTTCCATGATTGGGTTTCTCTTTTCACTACCGCGAGTGTACTCATACATTGCATAGCGAGTACATAAAATATCATTAAGGACAAGGCAGCCGCTAAACTATATACCGGTGTTCCGTCTGGTCGTTTTGCTGCTCTTAATTTTTCGGTTAGGGAACTGTTATCGGAAGCTTCAACACTATATAAGGTAGCCATGGTACCCACAAATACTTCGCGCGCTGCAAATGAAGTTATAATGGCAATACCCATTTTCCAGTCAAAGCCTAATGGAGCAATAGCTGGTTCAATTGTTTTTCCTAATACACCTGCGTATGAGTTTTCTAATTTTAGCGTGTGGTATTCTTTTTCTATTTGCGCTTTATGATTAGGCGCTGCAGCTAATTGAGCAACATAAGTTTGCTCTACTTTTTGCATTCTATCCCCTGGGCCATAGCTACTTAAGAACCATAATAACAAACTTATAATCATGATCACTTTTCCTGCATCAGTTACAAATATTTTTGCTTTTTGCACCATGGTAACTCCAACATTGCCCCATCGCGGTGCTCTATATACAGGTAACTCTAAAATAAAATAACTCTTCTCTTTAATGTTTACAAACCATTTTAATACCATGCTTGTTAGCAATGCCATTACAATACCCAATAAGTATAATCCCATCATTACCAATCCTTGTAAACTTAAAAATCCAAAATAAATTTTATTGTCAATGACCAATGAAATTAAAATTGTGTAAACGGGTAAGCGCGCGCTACAACTCATAAAGGGTGTAACCAAAATTGTGAGTAGTCTTTCTTTTTTGTTTTCAATGTTACGTGCACTCATAATAGCGGGCACTGCACAAGCAAAGCCACTAATCATAGGCATTACACTCTTTCCATTTAATCCCACTTTGCGCATAAGTTTATCACTTAAAAAACTAATACGCGCCATATAGCCGGTATCTTCCAACAAAGTAATTAATCCAAAGAGAATCATGATTTGTGGGACAAATATCACAATGCCTCCAATGCCTGCCACTAAACCATTAACTAATAAATCTTCCCACCAAACATTAGGAAGTACATTGTTTAAGTATGTTGTTACATTGGTAAATATCCATTCAATCCCATCCATTGGAAACTTTGCCATCCAAAAAACAGATTGAAATAAAATAAAGAGCACTGCGAATAAGATTGCGTATCCACCTACGCGGTGTAAAAAAATATTATCTAATTTATCAGTTCTTTTTTTCTTAGCACCAGGATCGGGTTCTATTACCCTTTTTTTCATTATCTCCTGTATATGTCCATATCGCTGCAATATTTCCTGCGCCTGTGTTTTGGTGTGATTGAAATTATTATCAATTTCAATTTGCTCAATTCTATTTTGCATTTCTTCTTCCAAAGGAAATGCTTCGTGATGCATAAGGTAATGCAATGCAGCATAATCACTGGTAGTAGGGAACAAAATTTTAAAAGCATCAATTGCTGACGGAGCTAAATTTTTGTTATTAATAAAACTTTCCTGATTTTTTGATCTGGGTGTTTCAATGATACCTTCTAAGGCATTCTTTAATTCTGATAATCCTTTATTTTTTCGGGCATCTACTGCTACTACAGGAATGCCTAAATCTTTTTGTAATCCTGCAATGTCAATTTTAATTCCTTTTTTGGCTGCCAAGTCATTCATAGTAAGTGCCAATACCACGGGCTTCTTTAAATCAATTATTTGACTACAAAAAAGTAAATTTCTTTTTAAGTTACTCGCATCGGCTACTAATAATATTACATCGGCAGGCATTTCTAAATCCACACCCATTAATACTTTATAGGCTACCCATTCGTCTTCTCTTTTTGGGTAAAAGCTATAGGTTCCAGGTAAATCTATAAGGGTAGAAGGATATACACCTATTTGTATATCGCCCGTTTTTTTATCAACCGTAACGCCTGGGAAATTGCCCACCTTTTGATTCAATCCGGTTAAGGCATTGAAAAGTGAACTTTTACCACAATTGGGGTTTCCCACCAAGGCTATATGTATACCGGCTTTCATTGTGAGCAAAGCTAACTTTTATGGTTGGCTAGTACTTACGAAATTAGAAATTGACCCTTACCGGCAATATAGCTGATAGAAGTCACGTATTTACTGGCTCCTTTACTTATTTTTGTAGCACAAAATGTTTCCAATGCGTAAAGTGATTGTATTATGTATGCTAATATTGCCTTTAGGTCTATTAGCTCAAAAGTTAAGTAAGGCAGATAAGGTTTTGATTCAAAATTTAAAAGGGCATATTCAGTTTTTAGCCAGTGACGATTTAGAAGGTCGTCGTGCAGGTACTATTGGAGAGCAAAAGGCTATAAATTATATCATTGACCAATATCAAGGTTTAGCCATTCAGCCAAAAGGAGAGAATGGGTTCATTCAGCCTTTTAAAATTGACGAAGGAAAACATTTTGCAACAAATGCTTTTGTAAAAGTGAACAATCAAATAGCAGTTTTAGATAGTGACTTTTTTGCATTGTCAAATAGTGATTCAAAAAATTTTACATCTGTTGCTTCTGTTGCTTTAAATGAAACCAATCAAGTTTGGTTTATTGACGTACATGAGGTTTTGGAAGAAAATACGAGCAACCCACATTTTGATATGAGCCAGTGGCTTACAAACACAACAATGCAACTTAAAGAAAAAGGAGCGAAAGCGTTATTCTTACATAATAGTGGCAGCTTGGTTGATAATATTCAGTTTAATAAGTATGATACCACAAAAGCATTGGCATTGCCTGTTGTTTATTTTACAAAGCAAGGATTTGAAAAATATTTTAATGACGAATCGGGCACCTATTCTATTGAAGCAAATATAGAATTTGAACATCCTTCTCGCACTGCCCATAATGTTGTAGGGTTTATTGACAACAAAGCAGAAAACACGATTATTTTAGGTGCTCATTTAGATCATTTAGGATATAATGAGGACAAGCATGGACTAGAATTAAACAACTTTATTCATAATGGAGCCGACGATAATGCCAGTGGTACTGCGGCTTTAATTGAATTGGCTAAATCCTTGGTTAAGAAAGCGCCTAAAAATAATAATTACCTTATTATTCATTTTTCAGGAGAGGAGTTGGGATTATTAGGTAGCAAATATTGGTTGGATCATCCTACTTACAATGGCAACTTTAACTATATGGTTAACATGGATATGGTGGGTAGATATGACACTGCACGAAAATTAACAATTGGTGGTTACGGTACTTCAAGTAAGTGGTCTGAAATTTTATCTAAAACTTCTACAACTTTGTTAACGCATTATGATAGTGCTGGAACAGGGCCAAGTGATCATGCTAGTTTTTACAGAAAAGATATGCCGGTATTATTTATGTTTTCAGGAAGTCATTCCGATTATCACAAGGCAACAGACGATTGGGATAAAATAAATTATGAAGGTGAAAAAGATATTATTCGATTGGTGCAAAATATTATTAAGGCTACCGATGGTTATGGTAAATTGGATTTCTTAAAAACGCGCGAACAAAGCATGGGTAAAAGCACTAAGTTTACCGTGAGTTTAGGGGTGATGCCCGACTATGCTTATACAGGCACGGGTGTTAGGATTGAGGGCGCAAGCCAAGGTAAATTGGGAGAGAAGTTAGGATTAAAATCTGCCGATGTTTTATTGCAGATAGGAGATTACAAATTAATTGATGTAATGAGTTATATGCAAGCGTTGGGCAAGTTTAAGAAAGGAGATAAAACCACTTTAGTTGTTAAAAGAGGTACAGAAGAAATTAAATACGATATTCAATTTTAATTTTTGTGTAGTCATTAAAAATTTTGAACAATATATTAGATGAGTGCAAAATTAATTTTAGATCAGGATGAAATTAATGAACAGGATTTTGAGGGTACGCGTATCCTTGGTATTACTGCGCCCATCAAAAATTATCAGTTCTGCATTTTATTAAATCAATATACAGGCTTTGGATTTAGGTTTAATCCCGATCATGAAATTGCCTTAAAAAGAAAAAGCAGAACCTATTACTTTTCCATGTATGAAGCTGATGAGCCTAATTCTAATTTTCAACATTTTGTTTATAGCAACCAATATGACGGGGAATATTTATTGCCCGAATTAAAACACATGGATTTTATTTGGTGGTTAAAAGGTGATTGGATTGAAGACGAAAAGGTTAAAGAATTAACACAAATGATTCGCGATATTAAAGGTGTTCAATTAGTGGTTGAACTCACTCCTGAACAAATCAAGAACAAGGGCAATTTAATTTTTGAGTAATTTATTACTTATACTGTAATTACTATTTTCTTATTACTTGCTGCTTTACAAACCCCAATAGGCTCGGTATATGCGATGCCAGCTGCTTTTAATACTGCTTGCACTTCTTGTAATGCATTTGGGCTCACTGCAATTAACAATCCTCCATTGGTTTGTGGATCGGGCAAAATTAAGCTTGCTTCTTTCTCGTCTATACCTTCTTTTAATTCAATACCCTCAAAGGTCGCATTCCAATTTCTTGCAGTGGCACCAGGGATTGCTTTTTGTAAAATATAGTTTCTTGCTTCAGCAATGATGGGGATTTTTGCATAAGATAATTGTGCGGTTAATTTACTTCCTTCCATCATCTCTGTTAAGTGTCCTGCCAAACCAAATCCAGTTACATCGGTCATGGCATGTACCCCTTTCATTTTTCCCAATGCTTCTCCTGCTTTATTAATAGTTGTTAATTGTTTTACGAGTATGTTTAAATCTGATTCAGTTAATAAACCTCTTTTTTGTGAAGTTGCTAATATGCCAACCCCCAAAGGTTTGGTAATAATTAACAGATCTCCTTCTTGCGCCCTGTCATTTCTTTTTAAATTTTCAATAGCAACTAAACCGTTTACTACTAAACCAAAAATAGGATCTTGGCTATCAATACTGTGTCCACCAGCAATTACAATACCTGCTTCGGTACAGGTTTTGCGCGCGCCTTCCATTACTTGTGCAGCAACGCTTGCTGGCAAGGTTGCTAAAGGCCAACCTAAAACTGCCAAAGCAAAAATGGGTTTACCCCCCATTGCATATACATCACTAATGGCATTGGCTGCTGCAATTTGTCCAAAGGCAAATGCATCGTCAACAATTGGCATAAAAAAATCGGTGGTACTAATCATCGCCGTTTTTTCATCTAGTTGGTACACGGCTGCATCGTCTCTGCTGTCATTGCCAACTAATAATTGCGGTATATTATTTTTTGCACCTACATTATGCGCAGCTAAAATTTCTGATAATATTGCAGGAGAAATTTTGCATCCACATCCACCACCTTTACTATGTTGTGTTAATTTTACTTCCATATTTTATCTTTCCCATTTAAGGTCTCCAAAATTATAAGTTTGTTCCGCTCCTTGATCTAATATTAATTGTCCTTTTTCGTTTACACTTTTTATGATTCCATTTATCGTTTTGCCTTCATAAGTAAATTTCATTGCTTGATCTTTTTTGTACATGCATTCATTGTATTCTTTTAATAATCCTTCACCGCCAACCTGTAACCAAGTATTCACTCTTTTTGTGAGTGCTGCCGATAATGCATGTAAAAGCACCGAAATATCCCAATTTTTTCCGGTAATTTGTTTTAATGAGACAGGTTGAACTATATCTGCATCAAAATTTGTTTGGTTTATATTAATTCCAATTCCTATTACAGACCAGCTCCAAATATTCCCTCTCACCGTATTTTCAATAAG
>JALQXE010000111.1 GCA_023263235.1 Sediminibacterium sp.
TGTTGTTAAAAATCCAAACGACCCTACGTTTGGTGGTAACGTAACTACCGAAGCTGGTATTGCAGCTTATGCAAAAGGTAGCGTTTACTGGAACGGTTTTAACTATGGTAATGGTTGGTTAGGAGATAGTTATTTTTCATTGCCATGGGGTTACCGCGAATTAATGGGTGACGTTGTTGGTGGTGGACAAGGTTCAAATAACCAAACAACTACAATGGGAGTTCCTGATAGTTTCGTAGCAGATCCAAGTAATGCTGCTGCAACAACTTTCACGAATGCTTCACCTCAGGCTTTAGGTATTATCCGTGGATTTAACGATCCTGCTTCAACTGCAAACGGAAACAATGCTTTATATTATGAGTGGACTAGCATGTATGCAATGATCAATGGTTGTAACACAGCTCTTGAAATTTTACCAACAATTACTATGTCTGCAGATAAAGCAAAAACAGTTCAAGCTTGGTGTTATTGGTGGAAAGGATATGCATACGCTCAAATTGGTAGTATGTATTATGCTGGTTTAATTCAAGACAAATCTGCTACTATCAATAATAAATTTGTTGATCGTAATGCAATTATTGCTGAATCAGACAAGCAATTAAAATTAGCGCAAACTACTCTTTCTGGTATTGGAAGTCAAGCTGATTACACTTCAATGATGTCTCAATTGATACCTTCTCAAAACCAAGTTGGTTTAGGTGGTGCTCCAACAACAGCACAATTCATTAAGTCAATTAATACTTTATTAGCAAGAAACATACTTGTTAATAAATTAGCTCCTTTTGTAAATGGTAGCACTAGTGCTTCTATTTCAAAAGCTTCAATCCCAGCAATGACTGCTGCTGATTGGGCACAGGTAATTACTTATGCAAATGCAGGTATTGGTCAAGGCGATAATGTATTTACAGGTCGTTCTTCAAGTGCAAATTCATACTTCTCTGCAACTTCAGGTACGGTAGCTTCTATTGCTGCTGCTTCTAACCAAAATACTACTTATAAAATTTCTGAGCGTTTAGTTGCTAACTTCGGTGCAGGTGATTCGCGTTTAGCAAACTTTACAGATGCAAACGGTGTATTCTATGGTGATGCTAACACAAACACAACTCGTTGGAGTTTAGTGGATGGTGCTGCTAAAGGATTGTCAGTTCCTGTTTTAGGTTCTAAGCAACCAGGTGGAATTGAAGTATATATTGGACCATCTTACGAAGAGAACGCTTTAATGTTAGCCGAAGCTAAAATTAGAACTGGTGATGTTGCGGGTGGTGTTGCTTTAATCAACACTGTTCGTACTTTCCAAAAAGCAGGTGTTGCTGCATTATCAACATC
This sequence comes from Sediminibacterium sp., assembly GCA_023263235.1. The sequence goes on from JALQXE010000111.1 coordinate 1,327, forward strand.
TATCTCTGCAACTGCTGCTTTAACTGAATTAACTAAAGAAAGAGGTGCTGCACTTGCTTTCCGTGGTTTATCTTGGTTTGATGCAAGACGTTGGGGTTGGACCTATAGCATTGCAAATGGTGGTGGACGTTACGGTGCTACTTTGATTTTTAACAAAGTAGTTTACACAAACGCAAGAATCAACTACAACTTTATGGACTATTGGGATGTGCCTACAGATGAAACATCTAAGAACACTCCAGCTGCTGGTTCTGCCGCAGTTAAAAATCCTAATTGGTAGTAGTTACCTTATATGATTTTAAAAGGCCCGCGAATTCCGCGGGCCTTTTTTATTTCATCCCCTTAAAAAAATATAAGGGTAAGAAATAAAACTTTTTTGATTTTTAGGCGCGCGAATTTCGCGCGTCTTTTTTATTTTCCAATAGTTTTCCTATCTTAACAGAATGCAGGAAACAAAAAAACAATTGGGTTTATGGACAAGTACTTCGCTTGTAGTAGGTAATATGATTGGCGCTGGCGTATTTATGATGCCTGCTGCATTGGCGCAGTTTGGTGGCATTAGTTTAATAGGTTGGGTTTGCTCTGCCATTGGCGCTTTTTTAATAGCGAAAGTGTTTTCACATTTATCTAAATTATTACCGGCAGCGGATGGGGGTCCTTATGCCTACTCCCAAAAAGGGTTAGGTGATTTTGCAGGCTTCTTAGTAGCTTGGGGTTATTTAGTTTCAGTATGGTGCACTAACGCGGCGATTACCGTTTCTTTTATTAGTGCTATGAGTACATTTTTTCCTGTATTAGCAATTAATCCATATATTGCCATCGCCACTGGACTTGCCACAATTTGGTTTTTATCTTGGATTAATTCATTGGGCATTTTAACTTCTGGCATTTTACAATTAATAACCACCATACTTAAAATAGTCCCCATTGTATTAATAGGACTTGTGGGTTTATTTTATATTCAATGGCATAATTTTTTACCGTTTAATGCGAGTGGAACTTCTAGCATTGCTGCAATTACTGCTACAACTACTTTAACATTTTTTGCATTCTTGGGTATTGAGTGTGCAACCATTCCTTCGGGTAGTGTGGCTAATTCAGCCGCAACTGTAGCCAAAGCTACTACATTAGGTACCCTCATTGCAACACTCGTATACATTTTAGGCACAGTAAGTGTGATGGGTATGATTCCTGCGCAACAATTAAAAACAAGTGTCACTCCTTTTGCCGATGCAGCAGTTATTATTTGGGGGCAGGGTGCGAAGTATTGGGTGAGTGCAGGTGTGGCTATTTCGGCATTTGGCGCTTTAAATGGTTATATTTTAATTCAAGGACAAATGCCTTATGCTGTAGCCAAAGACCAATTGTTCCCCAAAATCTTTACCCAAAAAAATAAACAAGGAGTGCCGGTTTATGGTATTGTTATTTCAAGCATTTTCGTTTCCATATTTATGGCAATGAATTATACAAAAGGATTGGTGGAACAATTTCAATTTTTAATTTTATTAACTACCTCTACGATACTTATTCCGTATGTTTTTTGTACTGCTTCTTATTTACTCCTTCGTTTAAAAGTAATCAACTTAAGTAATAATAAATTTACTGCAGCCATACTACTGGCTTCCTTAACTTTTTTATTTTGTATTTGGATTATGTTAGGCCTAGGATACGAAACAGTGTTTTGGGGTTTTGTGCTTACGATGTCCTCTGTACCTATATATGTTTTTGCTATCTGGAAAAGAGATAAAAACGAAGCAAAATAAATTTATTTATTTTAGTAAATAAATTCTACTAACAAAAAATTAATCTTCATGAGTGCGCATTCAGAATTTGGGAAATTAACAAAACTGTTTATTAAAAAAGCATCCGCTGCTTTTATTGATGATGCTCATATTTCAGCGCATTGGGAAGCGTTAAATTATTTAGGTAAACCTAATATTGATAAAGCGTTAGCAGAGTATGAAGCTTTTGAACAAATTTTAAAAGACAATGGCACCGAACTTTTGTATTTCCCCCAGGAGGACTCGGTGAATATGGATTCTATATATTGTAGAGATGCTGCTATTGCAACGAGCAAGGGAATGATTATTTGCAATATGGGAAAGCATGGTCGTATTAACGAACCTGCTGCTGAACAACATGCCTTTGAAGCAAATGGCATACCAGTATTAGGCGTAATTAAAGCGCCTGGTACCCTCGAAGGAGGTGATGTTGCTTGGTTAGATGATAAAACACTGGCAGTAGGCCATACTTATAGAACCAATGAGGAAGGTATTCGTCAATTGGCAGGCTTATTAGCACCATTGGGAGTAACCGTCTTGCCAGTTTCAATGCCTCATTATAAAGGGCCTTCAGATGTTTTTCATTTAATGTCCGTGCTTAGTCCTGTTGATAGTAATTTGGCGGTTGTTTATTCTCCATTAATACCTATCATTTTTAGAAATGAATTATTGGCACGTGGCTTTGAATTGGTTGAAGTGCCAGATACTGAATTTGACAGTATGGGTTGTAATGTATTGGCTTTAGCGCCTCGTGTATGCTTAATGGTAAAAGGAAATCCTATTACAAAACAAAGACTAGAGAAAGCAGGCTGTAAAGTAATTGAATATGAAGGTGAAGAAATTAGTGTTAAGGGTGGAGGAGGGCCAACATGTTTAACAAGACCAGTAATGCGTGACTAGTTTTATGCATTCCAATTCCAAAGTACAATATCCCAACCAGTACCTACTTGTTCTATGACGCCAATTGTTTCAAATCCAATTTTTTGATGCATGCGAATTGATCTTTTATTGGCTTGAGAAATATCGGTTACCAAATATTGGTATTCTTTTGCGTGCAAGTCCTTATAGTATGTATACATTTTAGGGACCCATCCTTGACCTCTGTGTGACTTCGCAACGCATACCTGTCCAATTAAAATATAATTGCTTTCTTTTAGTAAAGCACCTTTGTATTCAGTAGCATCCAAGGTATTAAATAAATGATCAAGTTCCGGATGTTCGCCCAACACTGCTTTATTTGTTACAATGGTATAGCCAACAACCTCATCACCCTCTTTTACAATGATGGATGGATGAATTTCATGCATTTTTTGCAACAAAGAAAGTTTGTATTCTGATGTTACAAATCCTTCTTTCATGGCTTCTTCTTCCCCAATGATTCTTCTTAAATTATTTGTTTGTAATTGTTTTAGTCCAATTAATTCTTGTTGTGTTGACACTAATTTTAATGCTGCCATGAGTATTTAGATTTTTGAAACACGTTTAATATAGTCGTATACTTTAAACTTTAAACCTTCTTTTAATTGTGCACTATAAATACCTTCGGGTCCGGATGTAAAATAGGCAATCACTGTTGCAATACCAATAAACATACCTGCATCCCATCCAAAAATTTCAATGCCCATAACAATACCTGTTATCGCTGCATGCGTTGCACTAGCAAATACGGCCACAAAGCCCATGCCCGCTAGCAATGCAATTGGCAATGGGATAAACCATATTAATACACTGCCTAATGTTGCACCAATAAAAAACAGCGGGGTAACTTCTCCGCCTTTAAATCCTGCACTTAGTGTGAATGTAGTGAGTAATATTTTGATCATAAAATCATACTGACCTGCCGGTCGTAAAAATGATTCTACAATGGAAGGTATACCCAATCCAATATGTTTTTGACTGCCTAACATTAGAATTACTAGGATTAAAGTTACTCCACCTATCACTGGTCTCAATAATTCATATTTGATTTTCCTAAAAATAGTAGTCCAAAATTTTTGCAATTGTGTAAACAAAAAAGCGGCGAGTCCAAATAAAATACCCGCTAATATTGCCCATAAAATATTAATTAAATTAATAGGAGGGATAAAATAGATAGCATATGCTGTATGCTGAATTCCCCAATGCGTGCAAGTTAAATGTGCAAGATAGGCGGCTGCAAAACTAGGAATGATATCAGTCCAGTTACAATTTTTAAACAACATAATTTCCAAAGCAAAAACGGCCCCAGCATAAGGGGTACCAAATACAGCACCAAATCCTGCACTTACACCCATTATTAAGAGTGTATTTCTTTCCTGGGTATTGAGTTTAAAACTTTTGGTGAACTGATCGGCAATGGCACCACCCATTTGAACTGCAGTGCCTTCTCTACCAGCAGATCCTCCTGCTAAATGTGTTAAAAGGGTTGTTATAAAAACCAAAGGAGCCATAATAAATGGAACCGCTTCTTTTTTTTCGGCCCTATGTTGTTTGATAATGTAGTTGTTTCCTTTTTTTGCTTCTTTGCCATATAAATAATACAACCATCCAATGAGTAAGCCAATAATAGGCAAGCTAAAAATAATCCACTCATGTTTTTCTCTGAACTGAGTAACTGCATTTAAGGAAACTAAAAAAAAAGCGGTAATGCTGCCTATATAAAATCCGGTGACAATACTTAAAATTGAAAATTTTAATAAATAGTTCAAAAAATTATTTTTTACCCAATTCATTCCTGGTGCAATTTTGTATATACTATTTTTTATTTTTAAAAATCATTACAAAAGCAATAATCACCCATATAATATTCACTAACATGGACGGGTATGCCTCATGAAAGTAGGTATTTAAAATAAAGAATAAGCCTCCTATGATATTGGCCAAAACATAGCTTTTGCTCGTTGATTCAAGCCTTCCGGTTATATTAAGTGCGTAGGAGCCAACTATTAGCACCGAACCTATCCATCCCATTATTTCAACTGCTATATTCATTCTTTAAAATTAAGTCAAATATGCCTATTTTTACTTAGTAAACGATTATTTGATTTTATGGAAAAATCCTACAATAAATTATTGGAGAATAATAAAAAATGGGTGGCAGAGCAGCTTGCTTTAGATCCTAATTTTTTTAATAATTTGGCCAATACTCAAAATCCAGAGTATTTATGGATTGGTTGTTCCGATAGTAGAGTACCTGCAAATCAAATTACTGGAACAAAACCAGGTGATGTATTTGTTCACAGAAATATTGCAAATATGGTAGTACACAGTGATATGAATATGTTAAGTGTATTGTCTTATGCAGTGGAAGTTTTACAAGTAAAGCATATCATTGTTTGCGGTCATTATGGATGTGGTGGTGTTTTGGCTGCCATGACCAATAAACAGTTTGGACTAATTGATAATTGGTTAAGACATTTAAAAGATGTTTATAGAGTAAATTATCAAGAATTAGATGCCATTGTTAATGAGGAAGAAAGAGCAAGACGTTTTGTGGAATTAAATGTCATTGAGCAAGTATTTCATTTGGGAAAAACCTCTATAGTGCAAAATGCATGGAAACGCAATCAAGATTTGCATCTTCATGGTTGGGCGTATGATGTAAAAGATGGACTTATAAAGGATTTGGGGGTAAATTTTAAAAACACCAACGACTTACATAGTGTTTATCATTTAGACTAATATTTCATTTTTCGATTATCCTCATAAAGCACGTTTATTTATTGCTTTTTTATTTAAATTTAGCAAAGAATAAATGGCATATGAAAAAAATCCTTCTACCCCTAGCTTGTTTTTTATTTTTACAAACGCAAGCACAAAATCTTAACCAAATTTATAACCCTTCGCCAGGAAATATAGTGGCGAGGTCCGCTTTTCAGGATAGGAAATTTGGTATGTTTATTCATTGGGGAGCATCAAGTGTGCTGGGGGATGGCGAATGGGTTATGGAGAACCATGGCATTCAAACAAGTGACTATAAAAAATTAATTCAACTTTTTAATCCAATTCAATTTGATGCTGCGAAATGGGTGAGCACTGCTAAAAATGCAGGTATGAAGTATATTGTATTTATTACTAGGCATCACGATGGTTTTTCAAATTGGGATACTAAATATTCAGATTGGAAAATAACCAATACACCATACAAGCAAGACGTTTTAAAAATGTTGGCTGCTGAATGTAAAAAGCAGGGAATTGAATTGGGTTTATATTATTCTACATTGGATTGGAGTCGTGACGATTATCCTTATGAAACTGGAAGAACAGGAAAAAAATCGGGACGTACACAAAAAAGCAACTATGCATCTTACTTACAATTCATGAAAAATCAGTTAACGGAATTGCTAACGAATTATGGACCTATTTCATGCATTTGGTTTGATGGCCATTGGGATCAAACCAATCCTGAAGGATCTGCTGACCGTACTTCCAGAATTGACTGGAAGTATGATGAAATTTATGGCTTAATTCATAAGCTACAACCTAGTTGTATGATTGGCAATAATCATCACTTAACTCCCATAAATGGCGAAGATTTTCAGATGTTTGAACAAGATTTACCTGGACAAAATAAATCTGGATTAAGTTTTCAAACTGCTTCAGCGCTTCCATTAGAATCCTGTGTGACTATGAATGATAGCTGGGGTTTTAAAATTAATGACCATCATTATAAAACCTATCCAGAAGTAATTAGAACACTGGTGGGTGCAGCAGGGCGCAATACTAATTTATTATTAAATGTAGGTCCAATGTCCAATGGCGAAATAGGCAATGAATTTAGCGACACACTTGCTTTGGTGGGGAATTGGACAAAACAATTTGGTGCCAGTGTATATGGAACCAGGGGTGGGCCAATGGTTGCTGAAAATTGGGGCGTTACTACTCAAAATAAAGATTTTGTTTATTTACATATTTTTGAAAAGCCAGTAAATGAAGTCATTACAATACCTGGTGAATACAATGCAGAAACCATATTAGTACTAAATAATGGTAGTTGGATGAAGGGTAAATTTACAAAGGAAGGTTTGCAAATTGACCTTACCAATGTAAAGTTATTTGCACCCGATTTGATTTTAAAATTATCAAAAAAATAAATTGATTATCAATTTGTTATAAGGGTATTTTTTTTCATCTTTAAAGTTAATATTAAGTTCACACTGAGGTAACAATTTGGTAACATTAGAGTCTAATATTTGCGGTACAAATAAATCCATACCGTGAAAAGGCTATTTATACTTACTGCAATCATTTTTTCTACTTTATTTGCGCAAGCACAAAAAGCAAAATTATCTGGAAAGATTACCAATACAAAAAACGAGGTATTAATTGGAGTAACTGTTAGCCTTAAGGCAGATAGAACACAATCTACCAAAACGGATGTTGAGGGCCGCTATTCATTTTCAATAGACATTAACAAGGAATATACTTTAACAGGTTCTTATGTTGGATATAAGGAAAATACTATTACAGTTAAGGCAACCAAAGCTGGAGAAGAAGTGGATGCTAATTTATTATTAGAAGAAGCGAATAAAAAGTTAACCGATGTTGTGGTTAGCGCAAGCAAAGGAACCAATAAAGGGGCAACAGATAACGCCTTAATCGCTTTTCAAAAAAATACAAATACAGTTGCTTCCGTAATATCAGCAGAATCCATTAAAAGAAGTCCAGACAGAAATACTGCAGAAATTTTAAAAAGAACTCCAGGCGCCTCTATTCAGGAAGGTAAATATATTATAGTGAGAGGTTTGGCAGATAGATACAATCAGGCAATGTTAAACGGAATACTTTTAACAAGTACAGAGCCAGATCGTAAAACTTTTTCTTTTGACTTATTCCCTTCTCAAATTATTGATAATATTATTATTAATAAAGCATTTGTACCTGAATTGCCAGGTGAATGGGCAGGAGGGTTAATT
>JALQXE010000168.1 GCA_023263235.1 Sediminibacterium sp.
GCTTATATCAAAAAGAGGCAGCTCATTCAACCTCCCAGGTGTAATGGCTTGAATTCTAAAATCACTATTGTAGGATTGAACAATATTAGCTAAGTAAGCTGCTCCTAGATTTGCTTTGACACCATTTATAGCATTGACAGCTAAAAGCATTTTGGAGGATTGTTCTTTATATAAGTTGGATTCAAAATTTTGAGGAATTTCAAGAATTAAGTCAGCTTTATCATTTTCAATCAACTCCATAGAAGCATCAAAATGATCATTATAGTCAACTAACTTAAAATAATTAGAAGCAGTAATTATTTGAACCAATTTATTTGATACTGTACTATGGTCCCTATCAATTACAGCAATATTGATATTCTTAATTTCATAATCTGCGGCCATTGGCAAGGCAATCAGCTGAATAATTGGCATTACAAAAATGACTTTTAGAATTGCGGGATTTCTAAAAATTTGCTTGAACTCTTTTTCTAATATATACCTTAATGGACTCATGCAAGTCTAATTTTAAATTTTTTAATAGCTATTGTAAAAAAGAAAGCCATCATACCAATTAGTATGAGCGTTTCCTTCCAGACTAATTTTATGCCAACTCCTTTAATCATAACTGATTTAACGATAATGAAAAACCATTTAGCTGGTATAAAATTCGATATGATCCTCAAGGGTAATGGCATATTTTCAATTGGAAATATAAAACCACTAAACATCACTGTTGGCAAGAACATAGCAACGAGTGAAATGAACATGGCAGATTGTTGAGAATCAGTACCGGCAGAAATTAACAAACCTAGTCCTAAGGAAACCAAAATAAATAAAATACTTTCGGCATATAAAAATAGTAAGCTCCCATTTATGGGCACATCTAATACAAAATAGCTTAAAAGTAAAATTGTGGTAATATTGATAATACTTAGTAATAAATAAGGTACCGCTTTCGCAATGATAATTTTAATTGGATGAATAGGCGAGGCTAATAAAATCTCCATATTGCCAAGTTCCTTTTCACGAACTACAGTTAAAGCAGTCATCATAGTACATACCAATAATAAAACCATGGCCATTACACCTGGTACAAAATTATATGCCCCCTTTAGCTGAGGATTGTACATCATCCTTGTTTCCACTACCATTTTATAGGGCATCGTTTGATTGGGATTCAACTCTTTTTGAAAATCCTGTAAGATGACCGAGAGATAATTTGTCAATGTTGAAGCAACATTTGGATCAGTTGCATCTGCAATAATTTGCAATTGCCCTTTATTTTGATTCACACTACTTTGATCAAAATCATTAGGTATAATTAGCGCCACTTTAACTAACCCCTTCTTAAACAAACTATTTATTTGACGCGCATCAGTGCTTTGGTGATACAATTCAAAATATTGACTTGCTTCAATTTTTTGCACCAATTGATTTGATGAAATCCCTTTTGATTGATTGATGATTGCAATTTTTGTATTTTTTACTTCATTGGTTAAGGCGAAACCAAAAATAATAATTTGAACCATTGGCATGCCCAACAAAATAAACATCGTTTTCCTATCTCTAAAGATGTGATAGAACTCTTTTACTACAAAATGATAAAACTGCTTCATACTATTCGGTGCGTTTTGCTTTTCTGGCTAAATGAAGAAAAACTTCATCCATACTTTGAACATTGAAATTCTTTTTTAAATTAAAAGGGGTGTCTAAGGCATCAATCTTTCCATCCACCATGATGGACACTCGATTGCAATATTCTGCTTCATCCATATAATGAGTGGTTACAAATACTGTGATGCCTGCTTCGGATGCATCATAAATCAAATTCCAAAATTCTCGTCTTGTAATTGGATCTACACCACCAGTTGGTTCATCCAAAAAAACAATTTGTGGTTCATGAAAGATAGCTACAGAAAATGCAAGTTTTTGTTTCCATCCTAAAGGCAATTGACCCACTAAAACATCTGCTTCTTTTTCTAATTCCAATTGAACTAATAATTTTTTTGTTTTTTCAACAATTCGCTCAGGAGAGATGCCATAAATACCTGCATAAAATTTAATATTTTCTTTCACAGTCAGGTCTTCGTATAACGAAAACTTTTGACTCATATACCCTATACTTTTTTTAATGGCCTCGTTTTCTTTATAGACATCAAATCCTGCAACAGTGGCTTTGCCACTAGTAGGCATAGATAGACCACATAGCATTTTCATTGCTGTTGTTTTTCCGGCACCATTTGCCCCTAGGAATCCAAATATTTCGCCTTTTCCCACTTCAAAGCTTATTTCGTCTACTGCTTTAAAATCGCCAAAGGTTTTAGATAATTTATCTACTATTATTGCTTTATTATGCATGAGTTCTCATTAAATCTATAAATACATCTTCGATATTAGGTAAGATTTTTTCTGCAAACATGTCGTCAATTGGTGACATCGTTTGATTATGCTGCTTCATCACAACATGATGGAATTCTCCAAATGGATAAGCGTGCTCTACCGTAGGATCTTGTTCAAGTTTTTTAAGTAATTTCAGCATATTGGGTGATTTTGCAGCATAAATGGACTTGGAGAAATTATCAACAATATGTTTTGGGGAATCGATTTGTAAAATCTTCCCTGCTTGTATTAATGCTACTTTATCACATAAATTTGCCTCATCCATATAAGGCGTAGAAACAATAATGGTTATTCCTTCTGCCTTTAACAATTGAAGCATTTCCCAAAATTCTTTTCTAGAAACTGCATCTACGCCAGTTGTAGGTTCGTCTAAAAACAAAATACTTGGACGGTGTATTAAAGCGCAACATAAGGCCAGTTTTTGCTTCATTCCACCAGACAATTTTCCTGCCCGTCTGTCTTTAAAAGGTTCAATCTGCACATACAGGTCTTTAATTAAATCATAATTCGCCTCGAATGAAGTTCCAAACAAACTGGCAAAAAATTCAATATTCTCTTGAATGGTCAAATCGGTATACAAGGAAAATTTGCCAGGCATATAGCCTATTCTTTGTCTCAATGTTTTATAGTCAGTCAATACATCCAGTCCATCCACCCATACCTTACCCTCATCTGGCAACAATAATGATGTCAGTATTCTAAATAAGGATGTTTTACCAGCCCCATCTGGACCAATCATGCCAAATAAAGTGCCAGGAGCTACATCAAAACTAATTTGGTTAAGTGCTACCGTCTTTTTTTTACCAACTGAATACGACTTTGTAACACCCTCAACCAATATAGCTTTGTCACTATAATTTGATTTCACCATACATACCAATTTTAAGATACCCATTATTTTTAACTAGCACTTTAACTGCATAAACCAAGTTTGCTCTTTCGTCTTTTGTCTGAATCGTCTTAGGTGTAAATTCCGCTTTTGAGGCAATAGAAGATATGGTCCCAGGCAACTCGGTGTATTCACTTTTGCCTTTATCTACAAACACTTTTACTATTTGTCCAACTTTTATGCTCGATAATTGATCACCAGTAATGTATACTCTTAAAGTCAATGTTTCAAGATTGGCAATTTTATACAATGGCTTTCCGGCTCCAATCATTTCGCCCGCCTTTACATAGGTAGTCAATACAATACCTTGGATTGGATTAACTACATTAGATTTATTAATTAAGTCTTGCACTTGGTCAATTCTTTTATTCATTGGATCTAATTCGCTCATTATTGCTCTATTCTGTGTGCCAACATTAGATTGTTGAACTTTAATTTGCTGCTTAGTCACATTCATCTGTTTAGTCAAAGACTCTATTTGAAAAACAAGGTCATCTTGTTGTTTTTTTGTTGCTGCATCACTTTTTAACAAATTATCTATTCTCTTTTTTTCAAAATTTAAATTATTTAGCTGTGTGTTTTGAACTTCTAATTGCTGTCTCAATAACTCTACCTGAGGAGCCACATCCATTAACTTTTGATGCAAAGCTTGTTTTGATGCAGTAAGCTGTGCTTTCTGAAGGACTAAAGCTGCACTATCAATATGTGCAATAACCTGAGACATAGATAGACTATCCCCTTCATTCACTTCAAATGAAAGTAATTTTCCAGGCACTTCCGAAGCCACCATGACTTCATCTGATTCAAATACGCCTTGCGCATCAAATTTTCCATTGGAACTTGAACAACTAACAAATAAAAATGCAGTTAATATGATTAAAATGTTTTTCATGTATTTAATTTTTTCCTTTAATTAATTGAAATTGTAATTTAGATTGTATGAGTTGTGTTTGATGTTGAATCATAGCCTGATTAGCTAAATCGTATTCATTGATTTCTTTTAAATAATCATTGGCAGTAATCACTCCATTATTCAACTGTACTAAACTTGTACTTTTTATCTGATCTCTTAATGCAATGATCTCTTTGTCTGATTCGATTAGTTTTGCGAGCTTTTCAATTTCATCTCCCGCTTGTTTTAATTGAATTCTATTATTTAGCGTATAGGTGTCTTTTTCATTTTTGAGCATTGTAGCCTGATTTTGCAGCATGCTTTTTTCTTTTTTGGCAGTATAATAACCTCCCAGTGACCATTGTAATTTAACACCCCCAATACTAAACCAATCGAATTCATTTTGCAACATATTCAATCCTGGCCTGCCATATCCAGTTTGTACAAATGCGCCTAATTTTGGATTTGTTTTTGCCTGAATAAGTCCTAATTGGTTTTGGATTGTTGATTTTTGAGCATCAAACAAAAACAACTCTGGCCTACTTAACTCCATATTTTCCTTGTTTATTTCAATATTTTTAGGGACCTCGAACTGTGCATTATTCGAGATTGAAATATTTGCCAATAATTCTAACGCGTCCAATACAATACGTTTTGCCGAATAGGCCTCGTCCAATTTTTGATTGTTCTTTAGTAGTTGAGCTTTAATTTGCAAAACGTTGTTATTAAATACTAAACCATTTTTATACAACGCTTCCATTTTTTGCAAAGCATTTTGTAAGTCTTTCTGAATCAAATTAATTTGATTAATTACCTCATTGGTATATAATACAGTGCAATAAATTTGAGTGACACGTTCTTTTAATTTATAGATATCTACTTCGTTTTTGATAAGCTCCATTTTTGCACTTGCTTGCGCTAAAGCTTGAGTTTTTTTATTTACACCACCATCATAAATAACTTGTTGTATTTCTGCGGTAGCTCTATATTGATCTTTTGAAAGCAGATTTGGCTTGAATCCAGCTATAGGAAGACTAATGCTTGTTACATCAGACTGGTATGTTGCCTGACCATTGATACTCAACTGTGGATACAAAGCTCTTTTGATATTTTCAATATTTAATTGAGCAGATTGATTTAGTAAAGCCGCCTGTTTTACTAATGGGTAATTTTGAACAGTGAGCGCTTCGATCTCTTGCAAGGTATAGGTTTGCGCCTGAGAAAGATAAGATAAGCCGAGACCTATCAATAAAAATAATACACGCATTGTTATTTTATATTTTGATTGATTCTATAATAAATTTTGGAACTTCCTTAATGCGCTGAAGCATTAAATTAGAAAAAACCTCTTTTTCAATTTGCATGCCTACAATAAACATAGGCTTCATTAAAAAAGGAAAAACGCACATACTCATCATATTCATGATCAAATGCTGGGGCATGATTGGCTTGATCTTACCTGCATCAACTTCTTGTTTAATTTGTAGCGCTAATTTTGGAAAATCAGGTAAATCGCCGTCAAACATTTTATGAATAAATAAGTCTGGTTGCTTATTCATCTCTCCAATTACAAAAACAGGTACAAAAGGATTATCTATTGCCATTAAAATATACGCTTCACATATATTGTGAATTTTTTGATACAAATCAACATCTTGCTCAATGGTATTTTTTAAAATAGGTGAAAACTTTTTTACCTCTTCAAAAAATACCTGTTCAAACAATAGATCTTTTGATCTAAAGTAATAATGTAGTAATGCTTTATTAATACCGGCTTCATTTGCTATCTCCTGCATGGTAGCCCCATCCTTCCCTTTGACGGAAAAGATTTTCTTAGCTGCAATCAAGATTTTAGACTCGGTCGTATTTGAAATATTAACCATATAGTTTAACCATTTGGTTAACAAAAATAATAAGAAAAATCGGAAATTGTAAACAATTACAAAAAATCCAGTAAAAAATAAGAAAATATGTGAAAAATTCCTGCCAAGTTCTCTGCCAGGTTTTCACAAAAAAGGGGTTAAAAGAGGTAAAATATGAGAAATATAAATCTATTTCAATCTTGTATCCTATTGATTATCAATAAA
>JALQXE010000015.1 GCA_023263235.1 Sediminibacterium sp.
TTGCTAGATGAAGCAACTGCGGCTGCAGAAGCGATGGCACTTGCTTTTCATCACATCAACAAATCAGACGTACCAAGCAAACCAAAATTGTTTGTCGATAAAAATATTTTCAAACAAACAAGAGATGTACTTGTTACTCGCGCCGAGCCTATTGGTGTAGAAATTGTAGTAGGTGATTTTTTAACGGCTACTATTGACGAAACATATTTTGGCGCGATGCTGCAATATCCAAACAGCAATGGTGCCATTGAAGATCAACGTGCGTTTATTGATAAAGTGCACAGTGTGGATGGTTTAGTGATTGTTGCCACCGATTTATTAGCCCTTACACTTTTAACCCCTCCAGGCGAGCTTGGTGCAGACATTGCACTTGGTAGCGCTCAGCGTTTTGGTGTTCCGATGGGATTTGGTGGACCACATGCTGCGTTTTTTGCCACCAAAGACGATTTTAAAAGAGGTATGCCAGGCCGCTTAATTGGCGTAAGTATTGACGCGCAGGGTAACCGTGCATTACGAATGGCATTACAAACAAGAGAGCAGCATATTAAAAGAGAAAAAGCCACTTCAAATATTTGTACCGCGCAAGCATTACTAGCTAACATGGCTGCTATGTATGCAGTGTACCATGGACCTAAAGGTTTAAAAAATATTGCATCACGCGTACACCAATTAGCAGCTGCTGTTGCAAATGGATTAAGCGCGATGGGGCTTTCTCAACAAAATAAATTTTTCTTTGACACTTTAACCATTAGTGGTGTTGATGCCAATGCTTTAAAAATGAATGCCGAAAAAGCAGGTATCAATTTCTTTTATGCTGCCGACGAAAAAGTGATTATTAGCATTGATGAAACAACAAGCATTGCAGATGCGAATGCGATACTTGCTGTGTTTGCAACTACGACAGGAAAAGCGGCTACTACCTTAACAGCTGCTGCAATTGAAAGCGCTGCAAGTCATATCCCACAAGGATTACAAAGAAGCAGCAATTATTTAACACACCCTGTATTTAATACGCACCACTCAGAAAGTCAGATGATGCGTTATATTAAATCATTAGAAAATAAAGACTTGTCTTTAAATACATCCATGATTTCACTGGGTAGCTGTACCATGAAATTAAATGCGGCCACCGAAATGATGCCCGTAAGCTGGCCGGCGTTTGGTGGACTACATCCATTTGTACCAACCAATCAAACAGAAGGCTACCAAGAAATTTTAAAAGAGTTATCGCATTATTTATGTCAAGCAACCGGATTTACCGCTTGTAGCTTGCAACCCAATAGCGGTGCGCAAGGTGAATACGCTGGATTATTAACGATTCGCGCTTATCACAAAGCACACAAAAATGAGCACCGTAATATTGTACTCATTCCTATTAGTGCCCACGGTACCAACCCTGCAAGTGCTGTAATGGCGGGCTTTAAAGTAGTGGTGGTAAAATGTGATGAGGCGGGTAATATTGACATGACCGACTTACAACAAAAAGCAGAACAATACAAAGACACCCTTGGTGGATTAATGGTTACCTACCCTTCTACGCATGGTGTATTTGAAGAAACCATTAAAGACATTTGTGCACTGATTCATACAAACGGTGGACTTGTTTATATGGATGGTGCTAACATGAATGCACAGGTTGGTTTAACGAGCCCGGGTATGATTGGTGCCGATGTTTGCCACTTAAATTTACATAAAACATTTGCTATCCCACACGGTGGCGGCGGACCTGGCATGGGCCCTATTTGTGTGAATGATAAATTAGCGCCATTCTTACCTGGACATAATTATAATGGTAATGGAGCGAACGCAGTAAGTGCAGCACCATTAGGATCGGCTAGTATTTTATTAATAAGTTATGCGTACATTAAAATGTTAGGTGCAGAAGGTTTAACACTTTCTACTGCTTATGCTATTATGAATGCAAACTACATGAAGTCAAGATTAGAAAAATGCTATACCATTTTATACGCTGGCAAAAACGGAACCTGTGCGCATGAATTTATCATTGACTTGCGTCCATTTAAAGCAACTGCAGGCATTGAGGCAGAAGACGTTGCCAAACGTTTAATTGATTACGGATTTCACGCACCTACCATGAGCTTCCCGGTAGCTGGTACGATTATGATTGAACCAACTGAAAGTGAAGATAAAGCAGAACTAGATCGTTTCTGCGATGCCTTAATTGGTATTTACAATGAAATCAAATCCATTGAAAATGGTCAATTCGATAAAGTTGATAACCCATTAAAAAATGCGCCACATACCCTAAAAGTAATTTGCGCAGAGGAGTGGAATCACAATTATTCAAGACAAACGGCAGCCTTCCCATTGCCTTATGTTACTGAAAATAAATTCTGGCCTACTGTTGCTAGAGTAAACAATACGCATGGTGATAGAAATTTAATTTGTACCTGTGAACCTGTTGCCTCATACGCATAAGCAGTATTGGACACCTAAAAAAGCCTCGTCAAAATGACGAGGCTTTTTTATTGTATTGGGGGAAGCATACTATTAATAGGTATCAGCAATTGTGCCCAACTTATTATTTCCATTTAACATAAATTCATAAAGCCCTATAATTTTATCCTTGTCTTTTAAAACAACATTTAATTTTTCAACATCTGATTCGAGATTTTTTAACTTTCGATTTTCAGATTCATAACGGTTACTAAACTCGTTTACTTTTAAAACCTGATGGGATTCAATATCCTCTATGATCATATCACCCTCACCTGTTAGCACCCACAACATATTTAATTCGGGGTAACTATCATGGATTTTAACTAGGATGTCCGATCCAACCGACCCTAGGTTTTTAATTTGCTTTGAGAAATATCCATTGGATAAATGAATTTTTCTTTCAAAGGAATGAGGCGTGATTGCTCTAAACTGCAAGTACATTGCGATTCTTTCAATTGGTTTCATAACATTTAATTTAATTGGTAATAGAACATATCCAATATTAAAAATATTATATACGCCAAATAAAAAACATAGGCCTCATTTTATTTGAACATAGGCCTCATATTTTTAACCACTATTGTTTTTCACTTAATTCTAACCATCTAATTTCAGCTAATTCTAACGCAGCATTCACCTCAGAGAGTTTTTCGCTAATTGAAATTATTTCCTCGTAATTTAAACTCGCATTATTTAATTGCGCTGTTAATGCTGTTTTCTTTTCTTCTAGTACGGGCATCTCTTTATTCAAGGTTTCAAATTCTAACTTTTCCTTATAGCTCATTTTTTCAACCACTTTCTTTTCTGAAGCAACTAATGTAGTTTCAACTTTTTTCTCAGTAGTGGGCACAGCATGTTCTTTAACTGAGCTTATATCGGAGCTTACAGCTGCATAACTTTGTTTTGACTTCTCTAAGATTCTAAACTGAGTATAATTACCTGGATAGTCGCGAATCACTCCATTGCCCTCAAAAATAAATAAGTGATCCACTAATTTGTCCATAAAATATCTATCGTGTGATACCAATAACACACAACCTGCATAATCCAGTAAAAATTGTTCAAGTACAGCCAATGTTGGTAAATCCAAGTCATTCGTTGGCTCATCCAGAATTAAGAAATTAGGATTCTTAAATAATATGGTTAGTAATTGTAAGCGTTTTTTTTCTCCTCCACTCAAGGCACTTAAATAAGTATATTGCTTATCTGGCGTAAACAGGAATAATTCTAAAAATTGTGCCGCACTTAAGGATCCCCCGCTTGCCAATGGAAATTGCTCAGCAAAGGTTTTTAAGTATTCAATAACGCGCATGTCTTTTTTATACACCAACCCTTCCTGTGAAAAATGACCAAATACAATGGTTTCTCCCACATTTATCTTTCCACTATCAGGTTGTGTTATGCCTTGAAGAATTTGTAAAAAAGTGCTTTTACCTACTCCATTTTTGCCTACAATACCAATGCGCTCCCCCTTGCTAAATGTATAATCAAACCCTTTTAAAACTACTAAATCACCATAGGATTTGTAAACCTTCTTCGCCTCAATAATCTTACCGCCCAACCTGGTCATTTTCATATCCAATTGCAAATTGGTGTCGTCTATCTTTTGCTTAGCCTTTGCTTCTACCTCATAAAAATTATCCTGTCTGCTCTTACTTTTTGTGGTTCTTGCTTTGGGTTGTTTACGCATCCATTCCAATTCCTTTCTAAAAGTATTCTTTGCTTTATCTATGCTCGCCAACTCCGATTCAATACGCGCTGCTTTCTTCTCTAAATAATTTTCGTAGTCCCCTTTATAGCTGTATAATTTTTCTCGTTCTAACTCCCAAATTTCATCGGTTACTGCTTCTAAAAAATAACGATCATGCGACACCAGTAATAAAGTCACTTTTTCTTGCTCCAAATAATTTTCTAGCCACTCAATCATATTTAAATCCAAATGATTGGTAGGCTCATCCATCAGTAATAAAACGTGCTTGGGTTCAAAACCAATTTGAATTAAAGTTTTTGCCAATGAAACGCGCTTTCTCTGACCTCCACTTAATTTAGAGACAGGTTGCTCCAAATGATGAATATTTAGTTGGGTAAGAATGGTTTTAACTTTTGATTCAAAATCCCATGCGCTATGCTCTTCCATTTCCATAATGGCATTGGTAATTAAATCCTCATCCTCCGATTCCATTGCCATTTCATAATTACTAATGGCTTTCATAATTGGGTGATCCTGGTTAAATAAATTCTGGATCACCGTTGCCGTTTCAATAAACTGAGGCTCTTGTTCAAACATGACCAAATGCACATCCTTGTGAATTTTAAAAGTACCCGCATCTGGATGTTCCTTACCCGATAATATCTTTAATAAGGTGCTTTTCCCTACCCCATTTCTGGCGATTAAAGCAATTCTGTCCCCTTCATTGATATTAAAACTAATGCCCTTAAATAAGGGTGTTATTCCATAACTTTTTGTAAGCCCTTCTACTGATACATAATGCATGGCGCAAAGATAAGCTCCCCGTGCAAGGAAGCCGTATTTTATTGTACTTTTGTGATCTACAAACTTAATTAGTTTACAAATGAAGCAATTTGAGGTGCCCACAGGATATCGTAGCCAATTAATTACTGCTATTAAGCAAAAAAGAAAAGCGGACGATAAATTAAAGAAAGACTTTAGCCCCACTTTGTTGGATTTAGGCAGTGTTCAATTTTATTTAGCAAGGCATTTTGGGTTTTGTTATGGAGTTGAGAACGCTATTGATATCGCTTATAAAACCATTGAAGAAAATAAAGGCAAAAGAATTTATTTATTAAGTGAAATGATTCACAATCCTCAAGTGAACGCAGACCTTATTCAGAAAGGAGTAAAATTTTTACATGACACCAATGGGAATGGGATTATTTCATTAGATGAATTAACAGCCAATGACGTTGTTATGATTCCGGCCTTTGGCACAACTCTAGAGTTGGAAAAAACAATTTTGGAAAAAGGAATTGAAATACAAAAATACAATACCACCTGTCCATTTGTTGAAAAAGTTTGGAACCGCAGTGAGCAGATTGCTAAAAAAGGCTACTCAATTGTTATTCATGGCAAACCCAAACACGAGGAAACAAGGGCCACTTTTTCTCATGCAGCAGCCAACACTCCTACCTTGATAGTGAATGACATGGAAGAAACCATCTTATTGGGAGATTTTATACTTGGTAAATTAACGATCGCAGCATTTGAAAAACATTTTTCAGGAAGATACTCAGTAGGATTTGATCCAACCAAGGACTTATCAAAAATAGGGGTCGTAAATCAAACTACGCAGTTGGCTACTGATACCCAAGCTATTTCAGATTATTTGAAAAAAATTATTATTGAAAAATATGGTTCAGCTAATTTAGAATCACATTTCGCAGATACCCGTGATACATTGTGCTATGCCACCAATGACAACCAATCTGCCGTTATGGGTTTGTTAGAAACCAATGCTGATTTTGCTATAGTAATGGGTGGAAAGAATAGCAGCAACAGCTCTCATTTAGTTGAATTGTGTGAGCAAAAATTACCTACCTATTTTATTGATGACGCAAGTAAAATTGTTAACGCAAGTGAAATCATTCATACTGATTGGAAAAATAAAGCAGCACAGGTAATGCATGATTTTATTCCACAAAAAGAGACTGTAAAAATTTTAATGACCAGCGGTGCGAGCTGCCCTGATGCAGTTGTAGAATCGGTGATTCATAAAATTGCAGGATATTTTGGAAAGGAAGAAGCCCTTTATGAACTCATTAATGATTGGCGTCAGCAGGCTTAGTATATATTATTCTGCATTCAATTGTGCAATACGTTCTTGAGCCCAGCTCAATGCAATTTCAAATTGAGAAGCTCTATCAATATGACTGTTGTCCAAAACAAGCGCATCTTCTGCTTGCTTTAAAGGACTATGTTCTCTTGTGCTGTCTATATGATCTCTATGTTGTAAATTTTCAGCAACAGCCTCCATGGTAATGGTAGGGTCGGTTGATTGTAATTCCAAAAAACGTCTTTGCGCTCTTATCGCAGGTTGCGCAGTAACAAATATTTTTAACTCCGCATTGGGAAAAACCACAGTGCCAATATCACGACCATCCATTACAATCCCTTTATGCTGACCCATGGCTTGTTGTTGTGCTACTGCAAAATCACGTACCGCCTCAATTGCAGCAACTTCACTCACTTTTGAACTTACCTGCATTTCACGTATTAGTAATTCCACATTCTCCCCATTTAAAAACATATCACTCTTTAAAGTTGCTGGATTGTATTCAAAATGAAGTTTGATATTATTTAAAGCAATTGTAATAGCCTCTTGATCTTGAAAAGAAATGTTATTCCTTAAAAAATAAAGTGCAATTGCCCTATACATTGCACCTGTATCAATAAAGACATATTCCAACTTTGCTGCCAACGCTTTTGCTAAAGTGCTTTTTCCACAAGAAGAAAAACCGTCAATGGCAATGATAATTTTATTGGACATATGCTACTTTTTGAATTTTGTTTCTTTTCTAATTTCTAAAAATTAAGGCGCCATTGTTATGGTTTGTGTTTTAGGCAAATTTGCATTTCGTATTGCAATTTGTCTTACTGCCTGTGATACAACTGCTCTCAATGCCTTTTTTGAAATTTCGTCATTACCAACCATGGCAGGAACACCTGCGTCTCCCCCCTCTCTAATGGATTGTACTATTGGAACCTGGCCCAAGAATGGTAAATCATACTCCTCCGCCAAATTACGGCCACCATCCTTGCCAAATAAATAATATTTATTGTTAGGAAGTTCCGCTGGGGTGAAATAAGCCATATTTTCAACCAATCCAACAATAGGCACATTTACATTTGCTTGGCCAAACATGGCAATTGCTTTTTTAGCATCCGCCAATGCTACATTTTGAGGAGTAGTTACTATTACCACACCAGTTACTGGAACCGTTTGCATAATGGTTAAATGTATATCTCCTGTGCCCGGCGGCATATCTATCACTAAATAATCTAATTCCCCCCAATCTACATCGGTGATGAATTGTCTTATTGCACTACTTGCCATGGGCCCTCTCCAAACAACTGCATCTTTTTCATCAACCAATAAACCAATGCTCATTAAATCGATTCCAAATTTTTGAATAGGTAAAATAATCCCTTCTCCGTTGGCGTCTTTCATCATTGGTCTTTGTCCTCTTACGCCAAACATTATAGGTACACTTGGTCCATATATATCGGCATCCATCAAGCCCACTTTTGCACCCCCTTCGGCCAATGCCAACGCTAGGTTTGCCGAAACAGTACTTTTTCCCACACCTCCTTTTCCACTCACTACTGCAATTATATTTTTAACCTTCGACAAAACGGTCTCATTGGCTTTTCGGGTGGTAGTTGTTTTTGAGGTAAATCCAACGGTAATTATCGCCTCTTTATTTACCAATAATTTAATGGCATTTTCGCATGCATTTTTCATCAAGTCCTTCATTGGACAAGCTGGTGTAGTTAATACAATTCTAAAGCTCACTTTATTGCCATCAATTACAATATCTTCAATCATATTAAGGGTCACCAAGTCCTTACCCAAATCCGGTTCTTGCACATTGCTAAGCGCTTTTAAAATGTCTGCTGCTGTCATTTTGGAAGTTTTTGTTAAAAAGTTAAAAACTGGGGCAAAGTTAATTGATGCGCCCCTTATTTTAGCAAAAAATTCAAGGTTCTAGCTTAATTTTGCCCTGCTATGAAAAAGACGCTTATAATACTTACTATGGGATTTTTAGGGCTCATTGCAAAGCCAGCGATGGCACAACAAACTAATACCAATACCCCTAATATTTACAGAGATTCAGTGGTACAGCTTTTTGGTGTTGTAATGACGGCAGATAGTTTAAAAGCCATTCCTTTTGCAAGTGTGGTCGTAAATGAAAAAGGCCGTGGAACC
Organism: Sediminibacterium sp.; assembly: GCA_023263235.1. The sequence continues at coordinate 8,406 of JALQXE010000015.1, forward strand.
GTTACCAATTATGATGGTGTATTTTCCATTGCAGTTAACAAAGGCGAGAAAATTACCTTTACTTGTGTAGGGTTTAAAGACAGAACTATTTTAATTCCCAATAATTTAGAAGGGAACCAATATAGTGTGGTTCAGTTAATGGTAAATGATACTAACTTTTTACCTGCTACTATTTTAAAACCACGACCTACCCGCGCGCAATTTGAAAGAGATTTTGTGAATGCAAAAGTAGACGACGACATGTATGAGACTGCTAGGAAAAATACTAGTGAGAGTCAGAAAAAAATTATTTTAGCTTCATTGCCGAGAGATGGTAAAGAAGCAGTTGGAGCTTCTTTAAATAATCAGGCCCAAAGATATTATTACTCAGGACAGTTACCACCAATGAATATATTAAATCCAGTTGCTTGGAAAAGCTTTATTAATTCATGGAAAAGAGGGGACTATAAATCAAAAAAATAATTTTACTTTTTTAAATATTATTTTAAAACAACATGAAAAAAATAGCAGTGATTGGAGCGGGTACAATGGGTAATGGAATTGCACATGTATTTGCACAAAAAGGTTTTGAAGTTAATATTATTGATACGCAAGAAGCAGCTTTAAGCAAAGCCATTGCAACGATTGATAAGAATTTGGATCGTCAAATAAATAAGGGCTTTATCACCGCCGAGGACAAAACAAATACCCTACAAAGAATTAGCACTTTCACCTCCATTGAAACTGGAATTGTAAATGTAGATTTAGCAGTAGAAGCGGCCACCGAAAACAGTGAAATTAAGAAAAGTATTTTTCGCATCATGGATGAAAAAGCAAATCCCCACTGTATTTTGGCCACCAACACTTCTTCCATACCTATTGCTCAATTGGCAGCGGTAACCAGTAGACCAGGGAAAGTGATTGGCATGCACTTTATGAACCCCGTACCTGTAATGAAACTGGTGGAAATTATTAACGGAGCAGATACAAGCGAAGCTACCACCAAAACCATTGTTGAATTAACAAACGCAATTGATAAAATACCTTGTGTTGTAAAAGATGCGCCAGGATTTATCGCCAACCGAATTTTAATGCCCATGATTAATGAAGCGATTCATGCTTTTTCGGAAGGCATCAGCAACGCTGCTACAATTGATCAAATTATGAAACTTGGGATGGCACATCCAATGGGTCCGCTTCAACTTGCCGACTATATTGGATTAGATGTTTGCAAAAATATTTTGGACATAATGCATGATGGGTTCAATAATGAAAAATATGCGCCCTGTCCTTTACTAATTGAAATGGTAAACAAGGGGAAACTTGGGGTAAAAACAGGTGAAGGTTTTTATAAGTACTAATTATTATCATCAAAACATTTTGGAATGATAATAGAGATTACTCAACAAGCACTGTCTTGTAGGTAACACCTTGCATGTCTTGTATTTTATTTATCACTTCATTCAATCGATGCTTGGGTATGCCAATTTTTAACTCTACAAATAATTGTGCTACCTGTTCCACAACAGAACAATTGTATTGTTTCACAATCATCATTACCTCGTTCATTTGTTGGTAATCAAAATTAAGCGCATACGGCACTTCCACTGCTTTTTGGATAATGGGTGATAATTGCAAGGTTAAAGAAGTGGCTGTTTTGTATGCATTAATTAAGCCAGGTACTCCTAATAATGTACCGCCAAAATATCTTACCACCACTACCATGATATTGGTTAATTGCTTACTATCAATTTGTCCAAGAATAGGCCTACCTGCAGATCCTGCTGGTTCTCCGTCATCACTAACTCTAAATGTGGATCCATCTACACCTATTCTATACGCTAAACAATGATGCACAGCTTTGGGATGTTCTTTTTTTAAATTGGCTAATTGCTTTTTGCATTCTTCAATATTTTGTACCGGAAAACTATAAGCTAAAAACTTACTGCCACGATCTTTAAACTCGGCAATTGCTGGCTGTTCAATAGTATTATAGAAAAAGGGATCCATTAATGAATAATATCTCCGCAAAGCTAACGCATAATGCGCATTCATTTGTAACATTGCATTATGAGTTTACAGGAACTTAAACAAGAATGTAAAGCAGCACTGTCAAATCAGTATGAAAGTATTGAATTAAATAGCTTAATGGCCATTTTATTTGAGCACATCACTGGCTGGGATCAATTAAAACAAGTACTCAATAAAGAAACTGAATTATCGCAAGAAAAAATTAAGGAATTCCATGAGGCGCTTAATTTATTAAGAAAAGGCATGCCCATTCAATATATTATTGGCAAAGCATGGTTCATGGGTAATGAATTTATAGTAAATGAAAATGTTTTAATTCCAAGACCAGAAACGGAGGAATTAGTTGAATGGATTATTGAATATGCTACAATCATAAATAAACCATTACAAATATTAGATATTGGTACTGGGTCTGGCTGTATTCCTATTGCCCTAAAATTAGCACTTCCCCATTGCATGTTAGCTGGCCTGGATATAAGCGAAAAAGCTTTGTTGACTGCAAAACAAAATGCAGATACATTAAAAACCAAAATAAGTTGGATACAGGAAGATATTTTAAATACCACATACTTGCTTAATCAATTTGATGTAATCGTAAGCAACCCGCCTTACATTCCATTTAAAGAAAATATAAATATGCAGGCCCAGGTAAAAAACTTTGAACCAAATATTGCACTTTTTGTAAAAGATGAAGATCCCCTTGTTTTTTATAGAACTATTGCAAGACTAGGAAAGCAATACTTACAACCCAATGGTCAGCTTTTTTTTGAAATACATTATGACCAGGGCAAAGCATTATTAAGCTTATTTGATGAAATGGGTTATCATGCCGAATTACGTCAAGACATGTTTGGAAAAGATCGCATGTTAAGAGCAAGTCTTAAAAAAGGGAAATAAAGGAAGCGCGCATAAAAATTAAAATTTTCCTTGATTGTAATTAAATACCACTAATTAGTTATTAGGATCAACTGCTACAACCGGCGTTGCACCTAACTTTTTTACGATTTGCATTACCTGAATGGTTACACCCAAATTAGCAACGCTATCCCCATTAATTACCACTGATGGTTTATCTGTTTCCTTATCTAAAAATGTTTTGAGCTGTGCGGACAAAGAGTCTATAACTACTGGAGTGGAACCAATAAATAAATGTTGGTCTTTATCAATGGTAACCACCACTGTTTGCTTTGCTTTAGTATCACTCGCCGATTTGGGATTAGAAACTTTAATCACATTAGGATTGGCCAAAGTGGAAACAATTAGAAAAAACAATAGCAAAATGAATAAAATATCATTCAATGCGCCGGTATGTACTTCGGGCTGATGCCTTAATCTATTTCTTAGATTCATAGTACTGTTTTAAGAATGCGTTGTTTCTTGTAAAATATCTAAAAAATCGGCACTTGCCGTTTCCATTTTATTGGCGGTCTTGTCTATTTGAGTAGAAAGATAATTATGTCCTACATAAGCAATAAGTCCAATAATTAAACCTGTTGCAGAGGTAATCATTTTTGTGTAGATACCGCCCGCAATGGTGTTTAATGTATACTCTCCAGTTGAAGCAATTCCGTAAAACAATTGTACCATGCCTACAATTGTTCCCAAGAAACCAAACATAGGAGCTATACCAGCAATTAATGACAAAATGTTCAAATTGCGCTCCATTGCATACATTTCTAATTTGCCAACATTCTCCATGCTCTTTTCAATTGCATCCAATGGTTTTCCCATTCTCATAATTCCTTTTTCAATCATTTTTGCTACAGGATTATCGGTATTTTTCGCAAAACTTTTTGCAGCGGCAACATTTCCTGACAACAAATTATCTTTTACAACAAGCATGAATTTAGGATCAATAGCGCCAGCTTTTTTAATGGCCAACATACGTTCTATAAAAACATAAATTGCCACCACCAATAAAGCATATAATGGATACATAATCCATCCGCCTTTTTGTAATAAACTTAATAAGGAAATTTTATTTTGAGCTACATCTAATAAAAACAACATAGGACTTAATTTATTTTTTAAAGTTAATTTATTTCTACCAAATTTACCAATACTTCTACCGCCTTTATCATATCTCTAACACCTATCCACTCATGCTTGCTATGAATAGCTTGCATACCCGTAAATATATTGGGTGTAGGCAAACCCATAAAACTCATTCTACTTCCATCCGTTCCTCCTCTAATAGGAGACACTATTGGCTTAATTTGCGCTTTTTCATACGCTTTTATTGCACGTTCTACAATCACAGGATATTGATCAATAACTTCTCGCATATTTCGATACTGTTCGGTAATCTCCATGGATATTTTCACCTTGGAGAAATCTGGATTCGCATTAATAACGCCTTGTGCTAGATTAAAAAATCTATCTGCATGTTCTTTTAATTTAGACGTTTCAAAGTCCCTCACTAAAAACTCTATACGTGCATTTTCGGCACCCCCTTCCACATGATTGGGATGAATAAAACCCATTCTACCTTCCGTATGCTCCGGACACCATTCGGCCTTAGGCAATGCAGCTAAAATTTCACCTGCCACTTTAATCGCGTTTTGCATTACTCCTTTCGCAGCACCAGGATGTGCAATCACTCCTTGAATGTGCAAAACCAAATAATCCGCACTAAAAGTTTCCATTTCAAAACTTCCTAATTCACCTCCATCTAAAGTATAACCGTAATCGGCACCCAGTTTCTTAATATCTAAATGTTCGGTGCCTCTTCCTACTTCTTCGTCTGGTGTAAATAAAATTTTTACGGGACCATGTGCAATACTTTTGTTTTCCATCAAATACTTTGCCATTTCCATAATAATGGTAACACCTGCCTTATCGTCCCCTCCTAATAAGGTATTACCCGATGCAGTAATTATTGCTTCTCCTATAAACTCTTTTAAATAGGGATAATCTTTTATCGAAATAATTTGCTGGTTATCATCTGGCAAAACAATATCCGCTCCATTAAACTTTTCGTGTAATATTGGCTTCACATTTGTTCCGCTACAATCCGGCGCCGTGTCCACATGTGCACAAAAACAAATCACAGGCAATGGATGTTCATTGGATGGGACAAATGATAATGGATAATTTGCAGGAACCGTTGCCATTACATAACCGTTCGCATCCATATGTGCATCATCAATACCAAATGCAAGTAATTCTTTAACCAATAAAGTAGATAGATTTTTTTGTTTTTCGGTAGATGGGAAATGAGTACTATTGGGATCGCTTTGCGTATCAATACGAACATAACGCATAAATCGCTCTGCTACTTCTAATGCTTGTAAGGCCATACTATAATTTGTTTTGAAATCGGCTTAAAATAAGATGCTTGAAGATAATTTGAAATTTTCGAATAAAAAAAGGCGTTCCAAAATTTTGGAACGCCTTAACATTTTATACCTAGTATTACAATAAAATAAAGTATTTTTTAGGATTCAACAAATCTAAAATTCAGTAATGATTTTAGAAGGGCTATCAATATTTACCAATTCTAAATCAAAAGTTAAATCTTGGCCTGCTAAAGAATGGTTGGCATCTAATACCACCACTTCCTCTTTTACTTCAACCACGATAACTTGAAATTGTTGACCTTGACCATTATTCATTGTCAATGCCATACCTACTTCAGGATTTAAATCGGGAGGAAATTGAGTTTTTGGAAACTCTACAATCATTTCTGGTTGTTTAGGGCCATAAGCTTCCATAAATGGAATGTGAATGGTTTTCTTTTCACCCACAGTCATTCCTAAAACGCCATTATCAAAACCTGGAATTACCATTCCACTTCCTACTTCGAATTCTAGAGGAGCTCTACCGTTTGAAGAGTCAAATGTTTCACCACTAGCTAAAGTACCGTGATAATGCACTTGAATGGTATCCCCATTTTTTACTTGTTGCATATTGTATTTTTTAAATAAAGCACCTAGGGTGCAAAGGGCAAAAGTACATAATTATGGGAGATAAACTAACTTTGCCCCATGGACAAAAAACCAAGGATTGTATTTATGGGAACCCCTGCCTTTGCAGTAGCTTCTTTGGAAGCATTATTGGCAGCAGAACTGAATGTGGTTGGCGTAGTAACGGCACCTGATAAACCCGGTGGCAGAGGTTTGCAGCTACAACAAAGTGCCGTAAAACAATTTGCGCTGGCCAATAATTTACCATTATTACAACCAGAAAAATTAAAGGCACCTGAATTTATGGAAGCCCTAAGGAATTGGGCACCCGACTTACAAGTTGTGGTTGCTTTTAGAATGCTCCCCGAAAAAATATGGTCCTTTCCTACCATGGGCACATTAAATGTACATGGATCATTACTACCACAATATCGAGGGGCAGCACCCATAAATTGGGCAATCATAAATGGAGAAAAGGAAACAGGGGTGACTACCTTTCAACTACAACATGCCATTGATACCGGCGACATCTTATTACAAGACCGTATTGCCATTCCCGAAAATATGACTGCAGGAGAATTACATGATAAGATGATGGTTGTGGGTGCTAATTTGTTGGTAAAAACATTACATGGATTAATTAACAATAGCATTCAATCGGTCCCACAAAGTGAGGGAGCGAAAGGTATTGAAATAAAACATGCTCCTAAAATATTTACAAAAGATTGTGAAATTAACTGGGATTTATCCATTGAAGACATTCACAATCATATAAGAGGTTTGGCCCCATTTCCAGGAGCAATAACTAAAGTAGATGGGAAGATTGTGAAATTATATAGTACGAATACAGAAGCAGGTTTACCCAAAGAATTACCTGGCACATTTATAACCGACGGAAAAACATTTGCAAAATTTGCTTGCAAAAATGGGTATTTGAATATTAATGATATTCAATGGGAAGGGAAAAAGAGAATGCCCGTTTTGGATTTTTTAAGAGGCTACCGCAAACCTGACTAATACAGCAATAAATTTTGATTCAATCATTTGTACTGCAATACACAAAAAATTGCCACCTATTGTAATACTTTATTAAATTCAGCCTCTTCTACGACGCCGCTTTTTCTCCAAACCTCCTTCCCATTCTTGTAAATAATATAGGTAGGCAAAGTTTCAAATTGCACATGCTTCATCACTTCCACATCTGCTCCACCGTCCACTGCTAACACATATAATTTAGTTCCTTGTGCTTTTTTAACTCGGTCAATTATTGGCTGCATTTTTCTACAAGGGGGACACCAGCTAGCACCAATATCTACCAATACCAAATTATTCGTAGCAATTATTTTATCAAAATCGGAAACCGTCATTTGTTGTGCATTTGCATTTCCTTCCACTGGTAAATTATTCATTTTCCAATTACTCATTCCTCCTTCTAAATTTACCACAGTAAAACCTTTTTCCATTAAATATGCCTGTGCTGCAGCACTTCTACCTCCTGCTTGACAATAAACATATACCGTTGATTTCTTATCCAACTCCTTGGTTCTACTTTCAAATTCTTGAGGGTCGTTCCAATTTGCCTGTAAAGCATTTTTAATATGCCCCGATTTAAATTCGCTTGCAGTGCGCACATCCAAAATTTGAACGTTAGGTTGTTGTATTGCCGTATTAAACTCAATAGAAGGTATAGATAAAGCCTGCTTTGTTTCTTTATTAGTTTGCGCACAACTCACTAATGCAGTGGCCAATGTAAAAAGGCCTGCGAAAATTAGGTTCTTCATAAATAAATTTTAGTAGGTAACTGAAACCTTAAAGATCTTGTTGGTAATTCCTAAGATTGTTGCTGCTGCATCGCTTAAACGATACTGAACCGCACCTCCAACATCGGGCAAACTATTAATCACTTTTGCACAGATACTTTTTAATTCAGGTGTAGTGATTCTTACAATCGTACCAATTGGCATTTGATTGGTTAAGATATAAAATTTACCATCATCCCATCCACTTAAACTTTTAAATACTGAAGCAGTTCCTTCAAGTGTTTGTATGGTGGTAGATTTAGATTGACTTGAAAACATAGAAGCGTAATAGCCTTCTTTGTTATTATTTACATTTAATAAAGAGGACTTGCGAATGCTGTCTGCAATTCTGGCTTTCACTTGATTATCGTTAATCATTTGAAGCGAAGCCATTTTATTATCGCTCTCTTGTTTTAGCTGAGCGCTATCTTTTACGATACGTGTTGTTGACTTGCCCTTCTTTGACTTTGCACTACGACTCGATTTGCTCTTTTTGCTTTTTTTAGAGGCTGCTGCAGATTTTGCTTTGGATTTTTTTGACTTACTCACCGTTTGACTCACTGAATGATAGACAGCCGCACTTGAACTTGCGCTATTCCACAAGCCAAGAGATACAACCAATATGAGTAAATATTTTCTAAACATGGATGCAAAGGTACCAAAATGAAATGTGAATAAAAAGCAAAATTAATTCTAATTAATTATATTTTTAATATATAATAATCAGTATTTCAGTATTCTCCAATTTGTAGGATAATAATTATTGGTCCTATTTGGTAATAACTTTGCCCAACCCAGCAAAATTTTGTGGTAATAAACACCTGCCCAACCCTTGTTTCCCTCTAAAATGAGGTCGGCGCGCCTCAAATACCGGAGCGCAGTTTCTATATCCACCTCAACCACCCCAAAAGGCTTATTTGACCAATGGCTCATAGCAAGTGCATGATCGGGGATTAAATCATTCCCTTTTAAGGTTCCAATAGTCAAGCCCATTTTTTTGACATATAAATGAGAAAGCAGCGCTTTTATTGTCAAAGAGATATCAACGGGTACAGCAATGATATTGTCTTGATGATTAATATACTCGTAAGCTTTGGGTAGCGCTATGTGGTCTGTTAAAATAGCGCGCTCATTTTTAGTTATTGGATTCCATTGAAAAATGGAATTATAATAGCTTGTACTTGTATTATTCTGTTTTTGAAAAATACAAACAAAGAAACCTTCCCCTTTTATTTTGTCTGGATAAAACCTGAACCCCTTTGCTTTTGCATTCGGACTTTCCGTAACAACAATATTCCAATTTTCAGGAATTTCCATGTCAATATTTTTCATCCCTGGTAATGCACTTATAAAATCCATGATTTTTTCATTCTCCTCAAATGAATAGGAGCATGTTGAATAAATTAAGTATCCGCCTTCTTTTAAGGCATCTAAACTATCTTCTAAAATCCTTTCCTGTCTTGTGCTACAATGCAAAACACTTTCCTCACTCCATTCTTTTATAGCCTCGGGATCTTTTCTAAATAACCCACTTCCACTGCAAGGAGCATCTATCACCATTAAATCAAAAAAATTGGGAAAAGCTTTAAAATGAGAAGGATCGTTTTGAGTAACTACTACACTGTCACTTCCCCACTTTGTTAAATTCTCTACTAAAATTGAATTACGAGACTTTATAGTTTCATTAGAAACCACCAATCCCTCATTAAAGTAACTAGCGAGCAAAGTGGACTTTCCACCTGGTGCTGCACACAAATCAAGTACTATTTTATGCTTTGGATGAGGAAAAATATTTTTAATAATATATTGAATAAACATACTACTTGCCTCCTGCACATAATAAGCGCCGGCATGCCATAAAGGATCCTTTACAAACAAAGGCCTTTCTTGCAAATAATACCCATTCGAACACCAATCCACTGGAACCATTTCATTTAAGAAAGGATGTTGTGCATAATCAAAAGTTTTAGCAGGATTCAATCGAACACTGGTTATTTGATCCCCTAATGCATGTACCCGCACAAAACTTTGCTCCTGGTATCCAGGCATTGAAACTAAAGAATGTAATAATGAAGCGGGTAACAAATGAAATAATTTAATATCTAATGATAAAATGTTCTTTCTCCTTATGTGCTTTTCGTACAAATACCAAACCTATAAAAAATAAATCAATGGTTAAAGTAACAGCAGGGTGTAATTTTATTTCATCCCATGCTTTTTCCATTTCATCACTCCAGTGAATATCATCGAAAATTAAGATCGAATCTTCTGTTGATTTTTCAAGTAGGCTTTTAAAATATAGCATGGTAGGGTCATACCTATGATTACCATCAACATATGCAAGTCCTACCCAATCCAATTGATTCAAATATGCTGGCAAAGTTTTATTAAAGTCCCCTTCCATTAATTGTACATGATGCAATCCAACTGCATTAAATGTTTCTTTTGCAATAGCAGCCACATTAGGCGCACCTTCCAAGGTGACTACACTTGCATTTATGTTTCCAGCTGCTAAATAACAAGTGGTTATGCCTAAAGAAGTGCCCAGCTCTAGTATTTGTGCAGGCTTATAATAAGCAACAATTTTATGTAAAAGTTGGCTATACTTTTTAGGCTTTAATGCTGTTTTTGCAATTTGCTTAACGGCTCTTTCAGTTTGATTGTTTTGTCTTGATCCAGCGCCCCTATCCCATACTTGTATTTTTTGCGTATTACTTTCT
>JALQXE010000045.1 GCA_023263235.1 Sediminibacterium sp.
TTACGTCCACTGATGACGATTAATTCTTTCTCCAATAATTTTTGGATAGAGTAATCGCTGTTCACACCTCTAATCGCTTCCACTTCACCTTTTGTAATAGGTTGTTTATAGGCAATAATGGCTAAAGATTCTAAAGCAGCATTAGATAAACGCTTTAAGAATTTGTCACCATTTAATAGTGCAATAGTTGAGTGGAAACTAGGCTTGGTTAAAAACTGCCAGCCTCCGCCACTTTGTTTTAATTCGAAAGGATAAAATTCAGTAGCATATTTCTATTGAATACCATTTAAGGCAGATTCTACTTGATCTAATGTAATACGCTCTTCCAAAAATCCAAAAGCATTATTAATTAATTCAGTAACGTCATTTGCATTCAATGCTTTGTCGCTTGCAAATATTAACGCTTCAATATGAGGTATGATTTCACTAATTTCCATAATATATAGTTCTTATCCGTTTAAAGCAGCAGCGCCACTTACAATTTCCGTTAACTCGGTTGTAATAGCTGCTTGTCTTGCGCGGTTGTAAGATATTTTCAATGATTTTAATAATTCGTTTGCGTTTTCGCTTGCCTTATCCATTGCTGTCATTCTTGCACCATGTTCGCTAGCATTCGCGTCCAATACAGCTTTGAACAATTGTGTATTTAAAATCTTTGGCATTAATTCGGCAACCAAAGTTTCTTTTTGAGGCTCGTATATAAAGTCGGTCTTCTTTTTATTTCCTGTTGCTGCAATTTTAGGAATTGGCAAAAATGCCTCTGCTTTAAATTCTTGTGTAGCCGCGTTTTTAAATTCGCTATATATAATTTCAATAGCATCAAATTCTTTATTGGCAAATGCATCCATTGCGGCTTTCGCTGCAGCTTGAACATTTACAAAACTTAATTGTAAAAAGATATCCTTAAAATCAGCAATGGTGTTGTAACCAGATTTTGACAAACTCTCGTATCCTTTCTTGCCAATATTCCAGATGGTAATTTTTTGAGTAGGGTATTTTTCAGCGATGGTTGCTTTGGCTAATTTAACCACATTGGCATTGTATCCACCACATAATCCTCTGTCCGATGTAATCACAATTAACAATACATTGTTAACGGGACGTGTTTCAGCCAAAGCCAAGTTCATGTCTCCTTCCAAACTTCCAATGATATTGCTAAGCATATCTTGCAATTTGCGCGCATAAGGTCTCATTTGAGTGATAGCGTCTTGTGCACGACGTAATTTTGCAGCACTTACCATTTTCATGGCTTTCGTAATTTGCTGCGTACTTTGAGTACTTTTTATTCTATTTCTTACTTCTTTTAATTGACCAGCCATAGCTTTATAATTTCCTGTGTTTTAGGCGAGCAAAGGTATCATTTTTTTGCCCATTTTCCACTTTTCAGCCCCTCCAACTTAATTTTTGTATTCGGAGGCCTTTAAAATGGCCAAACTGCCCTCAAATCCTTACCTTTGACACCCTTAATTGGCTGTCCAAAAAACTTTGGCACGTATATTGAGAAAGGTATATTAACACATTTATTTACAAGACATATGTTGAAAATTATAAGTACACTTTTTGGCGGTTCTAAAAGTGAGAAGGACGTTAAAAAAATCCAGCATTTAGTAGGGGTGATCAATGGTCATTTTGAGGGCTATAAAGCACTTGACAACGACCAATTAAGAGCTAAAACGTCAGAATTTAAAACTAGAATTAAAGAATATACCAAGGAATTGGATAGTATTATTGAGGCAGAGCAGGCTAAAGCAGAGGCTTTGTCGGAGGGGGACTTAATGGGTCGTGACGCTATTTATCAAAACATTGATAAAATTAAAAAGGATCGTGACCAAGCCATCGAGAAAGCCCTTTGGGAAATTTTACCGGAAGCTTTTGCAGTAGTAAAAGAAGCAGCACGCCGTTTTACCAATGAAGAGGAATTGGTTGCAACGGCTACGGAGTTAGACCGTAATTTATCGGTTAAAAAAGAATACG
>JALQXE010000081.1 GCA_023263235.1 Sediminibacterium sp.
AAAGAGAATGTAATCACAGGTCATTTAATTCCTGCTGGTACCGGTCAAAAAGAATTCGAAAAATTGATCGTAGGAAGCAAGGAAGAGTATGAAGTGTTGGCTACAACGCGTGAGGCAATGAGCTTTGATGAAGAAGAATAATACATTCATATAAAACGTTAAAAAGCAGGAACTAGTAATATTTCCTGCTTTTTTTATGCCATTTTTAGAGGAGAGATTTAGTTTTTTGACTATTTTTATACGGTATTGATAATGAAAAATCAATACTTTACATTTCACTTAATATTATACAATGAAATCAATCGCTTGGGTAATTAACGGAGTTTTAGCTGCAGCTATAATCGTATTGTTTGTTCTGCATTTTAATAACAGCAGTGCGCCTACTACATCATCATCTGTAAAAAATGGCAATGTTCAAATTGCGTATTTTGAAATTGATTCTATTCAGAATAATTATGAGTTTTTCAAAGAGGTGAAAGCAGCCTTGCAAGCAAAAGATCAAGCAAATGCAAATACATTGGCTACTTTAAAAAATGAGTACATTGCTAAATATCAAGATCTTCAAAAATATGCTCAAAGTTTGTCTCAAGTAGATATTGCCAATCGTCAACAAGAATTGGTAAAAACTGAAAAAAATTATGCAGCAAAGGAGCAACAATTTGCTGCTGAGATGCAAGAAGAAAGCTATAAGCGTTTACAAGAAGTAAAAAAGAAGATTGAAGAGTACATTGCATTATACAATAAGGATAAAAAATACGCCTATATATTTTCTAATAACCCCGATTTAATTTATTATAAGGATACAGCGAATGATATTACTGCTGATATTATTAAAGGGTTGAACGAAGGATATAAGAACAAAAAATAGCATTAAAAATCCCGTTTAATCACGGGATTTTTTTTATCTTACTATTTATATAATAAATACATATAATTATGTCAACAACAGAAAATAACGGATTCAAACCTAGCTTAGGTGCCTTTGATGCAACGATGATTGTGGCGGGAAGTATGATTGGTTCAGGAATTTTTATTGTAAGTGCCGATATTATGCGAAATGTAGGCTCCGCTGGTTGGTTAGTTGCAGTATGGTTATTGACTGGTTTTATGACATTAACTGCTGCGCTTAGTTATGGTGAGTTGAGTGCAATGTTTCCTAAAGCGGGAGGACAGTATGTATATTTAAAAGAATCTTATAATCCATTATTGGGTTTCTTGTATGGCTGGAGTTTTTTCTCAGTAATTCAAACAGGGACTATTGCAGCAGTAGGCGTGGCATTTAGTAAGTTTGCGGGATATTTTTTCCCATCATTAGAAATGAATAGTGCTAATATATTATTTCAAATAGGATTTTTAAAAGTATATCCAGCACAATTATTGTCTATTGCCATTATTATATTACTCACTTTTATAAACACCAAAGGAGTGCAAGGGGGGAAGCTTATTCAAACCACTTTTACGGTAACTAAACTATTGTCTTTATTTGGTTTAATTGGGTTTGGTTTTTTATTAGCATCTAAAGCAAGTATTTGGAACGCGAATTGGCAGGATGCATGGTCTATGAAAAATATTACGAGCGATGGCAGCACCACACCCATTTTTGGGGTAGCCATTTTAGGTGCGATCGCTGCAAGTATGGTAGGATCAATATTTAGTAGTGATGCATGGAATAATGTTACTTTCATTGCAGGTGAAATTAAAAATCCAAAACGTAATATTGGGTTAAGTTTATTTTTAGGAACCTTAATAGTTACTGTCATTTATTTGGCAGCGAATCTTATGTACTTGAGTGTACTTCCTTTAAATGAAATTGCCAATGCGCCTTCTGATAGGGTAGCTGTGGCTGCATCTAATGTTATCTTTGGAAACATTGGAACTTATGTAATTGCAGTCATGATTATGATTTCAACGTTTGGTTGCAATAATGGTTTAATACTTGCCGGTGCAAGAGTTTATTATACCATGGCACAGGATGGGTTGTTCTTTAAAAAAGCAGGTACTTTAAATAAAAATGCCGTGCCAGAATGGGCATTATGGGCACAGTGCATTGTAGCTAGTTTATTGTGTTTGAGTGGAAAGTATGGCGACTTATTGGATATGGTATCTTTTATAGTGGTTATCTTTTATATTTTAACAATCATTGGCATATTCATATTACGCAAAAAACGTCCCCAAATGGAACGTCCTTATAAAGCATTTGGATATCCTATTTTACCGGCTATTTATATATTAATGGGAACGGCATTCTGCGTTTTATTAATCATTTATAAGCCTAATTTCACCTGGCCTGGCTTAATTATTACGCTCATTGGTATACCTTTGTATTATATCGCATTGCGTAACCAAAAAACAGCTGCGTAGTTATGATGGATCAATCAACATTTGAGTCATTATTTGGATCATTTAACCACACAAAAATTGGAGTGGTTGGTGATATCATGTTAGATACTTATTGGTGGGGTTCGGTTGATCGAATTTCTCCAGAAGCACCCGTTCCTGTTGTATCACTTCAAAGAAAGGAAACTCGTGTGGGCGGCGCGGCAAATGTGGCTTTAAATTTATGTGCATTGGGAGCGCCCACTACCTTGTTTGCAGTGATTGGAAATGATACAGAGGGAAAGGAGTTGAATGGATTATTAAATGAAGCAGGAATAAATACAAAATATATTCACGAAAGCAATACACGCGTAACTACAAATAAAGTGCGCGTTATGGGACGCAATCAACAAATGATGCGCCTCGATCATGAACATACCAATGATATTAGTCAAGCGGAGACTGAAAAATTATTAGCTAATTTTTATGCGTATGTAGATACGGAAAAGCCTTCTTTAATCATTTTAGAAGATTACAATAAAGGTGTATTAACTGCAGCGGTCATTAAATCAGTTATTGATTATTGCAATAGCAAGGGTATACCCACTTCAGTTGACCCCAAACATAAAAACTTTTTAGCGTTTAAGGGTTGTACTATTTTTAAACCCAATTTGAAAGAAGTAAAAGAAGGATTAAAAATGGAGGTACCTTCTGTGAGCATTGAAAGTTTAAACAAGGTGGATGCTGCATTACGTGATCATCTTCAACATCAAATATCTTTCATTACTTTATCAGAACATGGAGTATATTATGGCGGGGCACAAGGGCAAAAATTAATTCCTACACATATCCGAAATATTGCCGATGTGAGTGGAGCGGGAGATACCGTTATTGCTGTTGCTAGTTTAACTTATGCTTCAACACAAAATATGGAGTTGGCAGCTGAGCTCGCCAATATAGCAGGCGGACTTGTTTGTGAACTAGTAGGAACAGCACCAATAAGCAAGCACAGTTTAATGGAAGAAGTTAAGCACTTAATGGTAAAATAATAAGGTACAATAAGTAGATACAAACTAAATATATGTATTCAAAAAAAATAGCCATTATAGTGGCGGGTGGAACAGGACAAAGAATGGGTTCAGTGGTGCCTAAGCAATTTTTAGATATTCAAGGGAAGCCCATTTTATTACACACAATTGATCAATTTGTAGCGGCTTTTTCTGATATTCAATTGGTGGTTGTTTTGCCAGAAGCATATATACAAGAAGGAAAGGAATTATTAACCAAAAATGGCTTCACAAAAAATATTGTATTTGTTGCCGGGGGAGATACGCGTTTTCAGTCTGTTAAAAATGGACTTTCACAAGTAAAAGAATCGGCCATTGTCTTTGTTCATGACGCAGTAAGATGTTTGTTGACTCCTGCACTCATCCAAAGGTGTTATCAACAAGCTTTAGAGAAAGGATCGGCAATACCTGCTGTAAACTCAACAGACACAGTAAGATTGATAAAAGGGGATATGAATGAAGTATTTGATAGAGAAAGTGTCATGCTTATTCAAACACCACAAACCTTTCAATCTGATCTTTTATTAGCTGCATTTAATCAAACCTTTGATCCCAGTTTTACCGACGAGGCAAATGTTGTGGAAGCGGCAGGCAGTCCTGTTCATCTCGTAGATGGAGAATTTGAAAATATCAAAATAACTAGACCATTAGATCTAGCAATTGCCGAATACATATTAGCAAAAAGATTTGCATAGTATTTAGTGACTTTGAATCACAAAGTTAAAATTAGTCTTCCTCGTCAAAGTTTATAGCATATTCCGAGCCATCTTCTTTTGAAGGCTTAGGATCTTCAAAAGGAGCTTGTCTTAAAATAGAAGTGCTTTTGTTTATTTTCTCTAAAATTTTATGAGCAACTTCCAAAGCTAAGTAGCCATCAATTTCACTAACAACAGTAGGTTCGTCATGGATGATGGAATGAACAAAGCTGGTTAATTCTGCTTTAATAGCATTGCTGTCTTCAATAATTGGGGTAGAAATTGAAATTGTTTTCTTACCCTGATGTGTATCAATGTCAAATGAAAATGAATCTTCTTCATCAGGCGCTTTCAATTTTATAATTTCAGTAGTCTTTTCTAAAAAGTCAATACCTATGTAAGCATCTTTTTGGAACAATCGAATTTTTCGCATTTTTTTCATGCTAATTCTACTACTTGTTAAATTTGCTACACAACCATTGTTAAATTCAATACGTACATTAGCAATATCGGGGGTGTCTGTTAAAACGGCAACACCACTGGCCGAGATACTTTTTACATCACTTTTTACGATACTTAAAATAATATCAATATCGTGGATCATTAAATCGAAAATCACACTTACTTCTGTGCCTCTCGGATTAAATTGTGCTAAACGATGCACTTCAATAAACAAAGGATTTAAGGAAGCATTTTTTAGTGAAGTATAAGCAGGGTTAAATCTTTCTACATGGCCTACTTGTAATTTAACGTTCGCTTCTTTTACCATTTCCACTATTGCTTTGCCTTCTTCAATGGTATTGGCCATTGGTTTTTCTACAAACACATGCTTGCCCATTTTAATAGCCATTTCACACACAGGGAAATGTAAATGGGTAGGGGTTACTACGTCAATAATATCAGCTGCAGCAATAAGTGCATCCTCGTCCATAAAACGGGGAATGCCATATTTGGCTTCTACTTCTTTGGCGTTGTCGTTATTGGGGTCAAAAAAGCCAATTAATTGTACTTCAGGAATCTCCTGCCAATTGTTTATATGGTATTTACCCAAATGCCCCACACCAAACACGCCAACTTTAAGCATAGCTCTTTTATTTATGGCTCAAAGTTACGTCATAAGCCCTTGAAATTGAGCCTCATTGGACAGTTGTGGAAAATTGCCAGAATGCTGTTGATACCCTGCTATTTTGTACCTTTAAAGGGAAATAGAGCCCCAATTATGCATCAAAATATTCAAAACCTTTATGATATTGCCAATAAGCCTAGTAGAAAAATTATCGGCCTAATGAGTGGTACATCTATGGATGGTTTGGATATTGCATTTTGTGAAATTTCGGGTGCAGGCTTATCCACCAAGGTTCAATTATTACATTACACAACAGTTCCTTATAATACTCAAATGAAGGAGCATATTTTAAGTGTTTTTTCAAAAGAAAATGTATCCCTTCAACGGTTAACTGTTTTACATGCATGGATGGCAACGCAGCATGCAAATATGGTAAACGCAAGTTTAAAAAGTTGGGGAATAAATGCTAAAGAAATTGATATCATAGCAAGCCATGGACAAACTATATACCATGCACCAAAATCCCTGCATCCAACTGACGAATTTGATAATGCAACATTACAAATAGGTGATGGTGATCATATTGCTGTTAAAACAGGTGTTATTACTTTAAGTGATTTTAGACAAAAACATATAGCGGCTGGAGGGGAAGGTGCGCCATTGGCTTTATATGGTGATTATTTATTGTGTGGCAGTGAAACTGAAAATAGATTGTTATTAAACATTGGAGGCATTTCAAATTTTACTTATTTGCCAGCTAATGCAAAATTAAATGAAGTGTATTCTACCGATACAGGTCCTGGAAATACTTTGATAGATGCCTATATGCGAAAACACTATCATCAGTCTTTTGACAAGGATGCTGCCATTGCAAAAGAAGGCAATGTGAATGAAGCATTATTGCAAAAATTAATGGAGCATGATTTTTTTAATCTGCCCATTCCAAAAACAATTGGCCCTGAACTATTTAATGAAGAATTTGTAGAAAAAGCCATGAAGGCAAGTGAATGTTCTCCATTAAGCATACCTGATATCATTGCCACTTTAACTTTATTCACAGCAGCTACCATTGTGCAAGCTATTTATAAATTAATTCCAAATTCTGAAAAGTTTTCAGTGTATATAAGTGGAGGGGGAATGCACAATCCAATGATAATGCATCATTTAAATTTATTATTGCCGGGTACTTCGGTATATTCTTCAGAAAAAATAGGAGTGCACCCCGATGCAAAAGAAGCTATACTTTTTGCAGTGTTAGCAAATGAAGCATTGAGTGGAACATCAATGCGCGCAGGGGGTAATGCAACAAAAATCCCTGTGAGTATGGGGAAGATTAGCTTTCCTTAATTGTTTGCGTTTTCAATTGCTTTTTTAACAGAGCCATATTTTGAAAGTAATTCAGAAGCCCTTTCTTTGCTAATATTTTTAAGCTCGTCCATAATCATTAGTATACCGCGCTCTACTAATTTATGATTGGTTAACTGCATATTCACCATTTTGTTCCCTTTGATTCTATCTAGCTTAATCATGGCAGAAGTAGAAATCATATTCAGGATTAATTTTTGTGCAGTGCCGCTTTTCATACGGGTAGAACCCGTTACAAATTCAGGACCTACTTCAACTTCAATAGGAAAATGAGCATAATTGGAAACAGGGCTATTAAAATTACAAGCAATACTTCCCGTTTGAATACCAGCAGCTTGGCAGGCTTTAAGACCTTCAATCACATAAGGAGTAGTGCCGCTAGCTGCAATGCCTACAACAAAATCCAAGGTGGATATTTTATATTCCAATAAATCTTTCCAAGCTTGTTGGGTGTCATCCTCGGCATTCTCTACTGCTTTAAACATGGCCTGATGTCCACCAGCAATTACGCCAATTACCATGTCCTGGGGAACTCCATAAGTAGGAGGACATTCACTAGCATCTACTAAAGCCAAGCGACCACTTGTGCCAGCGCCTATATAAAAAAGGCGACCTCCATTTTTTAATTTATCTGCAACAGCATCCACTAGTTTTTCAATTGCAGGGATCGCATTTTTAACAGCAAAAGCTACTTTATGGTCCTCCGCATTAATATTAGATAAAATTTCGTTGGTAGACATTTTTTCAATATCATGGTATAAAGAATCTGATTCAGTAGTTCTTTTATTAGGCATTATTGGACAATTTTTTGATAGCAATTACAAAGCTATCTAATTCTTGAGTAGTGGTATATAAATTTGGACATATTCTACATCCATGAACATTTGCATAATCTATTGCGACTGTAAATACATTATGTTCTTTTAATAATCTTTGAGCTAATTCACCAGGTGCAATTCCTTCAATGCCCACATTTGCTATTGCACAACTTCTATTGGCATCTGCAGGAGTGTTCACTATTACTCTCGGTAAATTTCTTACTTTTTCGGTCCAGTAGTTTTGCAAATAGCGTAAACGTGCTTCTTTTCGCTCTACCCCAATCATTTCATAATAATCAATGGAATCACTAATGGTAAGATCGGTGTGTACTGGATGTGTTCCAGTGTGATTTAAACGTTTAATATTATTAGCATCTTTTTCTCCGTCAGCCAACAAAGGCCATACTTTTTTTATGTTGTCTTTTCGCACATATAATAGTCCGGCACCTAAAGGGGTACTCAGCCATTTGTGCAAGGAAGCAGCATAATAATCACAACCTAATTCCTGAATGCTGTATTTAAAGTGTGCAAATGCATGTGCGCCATCAACAATTACTTGAACTCCTCTGTCATGTGCCATGGAACAAATTTCCTTGATGGGTAAAATTTGTCCTGTAATATTAATCATATGGCTTACCAATATTACTTTGGTTTTAGGTGTAATTGCATTTTTATATAAATCAATAATTTCTTGATCATTTTTAGGATGATTAGGAACCGATAACATCACATTTACTACACCATATCTGTTTTTTATTTGCTCAAACATGTCTAACATGGCGCCATAATCCTGTAAGGCCATGATAGCTTCGTCGCCAGGTTTCCAATCCAATCCGCCAATTATCATATCCAACGATTCGGTAGTGTTACGGGTAATAATTAAAGAGTCGGGGGAGCAACCTGCAACTTTAGCGAGTTTGGCAGTTATATTTTTTTTATTATCAAATTGTACAGTTCTCATATAATAAGAACCCTGATAGTTTACTTCTTTTATATGGTCAATGTATTTGTTGAGGAGCGGCTGAGGTAAAAAATTATAATAGCCGTTTTCTAAATTAATATAATCGGGTTTTAATAGGTATTGTTTTCTTATTTCATTCCAAAAAGCGTCATCACTTGCTAAAGCCAGTGGGCTAACATGTGCTTTTTGTTCGAAAGATTTTGCTAAACCAGCAAATCCAAGTGGGGCACCCATGCTAGTTAGCACCAAATTTTTTATGAATTGTCTTTTATGCATAAAAGTATTTATGAACTACTAAGATACCAAATACTGCTTAATTAACGAACAGTAAAAAAGGGATGCTTTACATAAAAATTGACCATGTTTATCACCATTTATATATCTATTTGTGGTTTTTAAACCATTTTTCTTAAATTGATTATATTATCTCAATTCAAATTAACAATATGAAAAAAATAATGAGACTTGGTTTCATTGCCATCTTGGCCATCCCAACAATGAATTTTGCACAGGAAGTAGACGCTACTGTTATGCAAAAAATTAGAACAGAAGGGTTGCAAAATTCTAAAGTAATGGACATTGCTTTTAATTTAACCGATAAGTCGGGTAATAGATTAGCTAATTCAGAAGGATACGCGCGCGCGGCTAATTATGCGAAAGAAACGCTCAGTGAATGGGGTGTTCAGAATGCTCATTTAGAAGCATGGGGAGAATTTGGGAAAGGGTGGGATTTAGAGAAAATGTATTTAGCCATAACGGAGCCTTATTATAAACCATTAATTGCTTGGCCTAAAACATGGACTGCAGGAACTAAGGGATTAAAAAAAGCTGGAATAGTTGTGGTGGATGCAAAAGATTCTGCTACTGTTTTAAGTTATAAAGGTCAACTAAAAGGGAAACTAATTATCATTGACCAAGCAACGCCATACAAAATGAGTTTCAAAGCAGATGCGGTTCGATACACAGACGAAGATTTAGAAAAAATGGCTGGAGCTGCAAAACAAGAGTCAAGACCAGTAGATACTGCTCAGCAAAGAAGAATGCGTGAGCAAATGTCAAGATCAGGTGGTGCAAGAGCAATGGCAATATTAAAAGAAATGGCAAAGGAAGAGGGTGCTGTTGGCATGTTAAGTTCGGCACCTCGCAACCATGATGGAACCATCTTTGCTCAAGGTGGTGGTTCTTATAAAGCTGCAGATGCTGAAAATTTCTTGGACATGGCCTTAAGTATAGAAGATTATAATACTATTTTAAGACTGGCTAAATCGGGAACCGAAGTGAATATGGAAACTGAAGTGAAAACTAAATTTCAAACTAAAGATTTACAAGGATATAATGTAATTGCTGAAATCCCTGGTACCGATCCATTATTAAAAGATGAGGTTGTTATGATAGGGGCGCATTTGGATTCGTGGCAAGCAGGAACTGGAGCAACTGATAATGCTGCAGGAAGTTCAGTTATGATGGAGGCTATGAGAATATTAAAAACAATTGGAGTAAATCCAAAAAGGACAATTCGTATTGGATTATGGAGTGCCGAAGAACAAGGCTTATTAGGTTCAAGAGGATATGTTAAAAAAACATTTATGGATCCTACAACCAATACTCCAAACGCTGCTCATGAAAAGTTTGCGGGTTACTTTAATATTGACAATGGTACGGGTAAAATTCGAGGTATTTATTTACAAGGAAATGATGCATGTGGCCCTATCTTCAAAAGCTGGTTAGCACCTTTTAATGATTTAGGAGCCAAAACAGTAACAATTAGTAATACCGGTGGAACAGATCATTTGGCATTTGACGCAATAGGGTTACCTGGATTTCAATTTATACAGGATCCAATTGAGTACGATACAAGAACCCACCATAGCAATATGGATGTATACGAGCATTTAATTGAGGATGACTTAAAACAAATTGCTACTATAGTGGCAGCTTTTGCATACAATACAGCACAAAGAGATGAGAAATTGCCAAGAAAAGCGAAGAAGTAATTTAGCTTAAAAATTTAAAAAAGCCCCTTTTCAATATTGATCAGGGGTTTTTTATACCCGAAAACTTAAAAAATAGGTCTAAGATGTTCCCAAATGTAGAAATTGGAACAAATTCTAGGTGTAAATAGAAACTTATCAAGGAATAATAGATAATTTTTGTAGACACAAAAACTTAATCACATGAAAAAACTATTCATGCCATTCATTTTGGCAACTGCCTTGTTTGCTTGTTCAGCACCCGCTGAAAATAAAGGCGAAGCAACTGCATCTGGAACCGCTTCAGCTGGAACTGGTTCAGTTTCAACTACAGGTCCTGAAGTAGATTTAATGAAAAAAGCCGCAGAATCTTGGGCTAAGGGTGATTTTGACGCTTATTTATCTTGCTATCATGATACTGCACGTTCAGTTCATAATGCATTTGCAACTTATGATACTACGGTAGCTAAGAAAATGACTTCATTTATTAGTGGATTTAAGAAAAGTAGAGAAGGGATTGAAGGGAATATCAATATCGACCATACTATTTTTGAAGTAGTAACTATGCCTGATGGAAGTAAATACGGACATGCATGGGTTGATTGTTCATGGAAAACTAAATCAGGCGAAGTAGGCAAGTCGGTAATTTTTAACTCATATGGTATTAAGGATGGCAAGTTTACTTATGAGTGGCCAATATACAACCCAACAGATTTTAATAAGTTGCCTAGATAGGGAATTCTATTAAAATTCAAATAAAATAAACCTAAATGAAAAAAACAATCTATTTAGCATTAATTGCTACCACATTATTTGCTTGTTCAGCACCAGCTGAAAACAAATCTGTTAACAATGGTGATGAAGCAGTTTCTGCTGATTTTAAAGAAAATTCAAAAGTTGCATTGACCTTATTTCATGGATTTGAAAATAAGGACATGACACCGTTTGATAAAAATATTGCAGATACTGCAAAAATCATTGGAGCTAAATATGGCCAAGGTATTTTAACAAAAGCCGAAAACACAGCAAATTTATTAGCATTAACAAAGTTGTTTAGTGTTTCAAAGGCAAATGATATAACGCTTTTGCCAGGCATTGATACTGTTACTTTAAAGCCTAATTCCGATGTAAGAGCTTATGTAAGATGGACTGACGATGCATTAAACGGAGCTAAAATTGAACATAAGTATTATGCTCTAATGCAATTTAATAAAGATCACAAAGTGATACTTATTGATGAGTATTTTGATGTAACCGGCATGTTAAATGCATCCACAACTCCTAAGAAATAATATTTCAAATGTTTAATAGTTTGGTTTAATTATGAAAAGAGTCACTTAGTAATAAGTGACACTTTTATTCATGCGATTAAAAATTATCAATAAAAAATTTACAAATGAAAAAAATAATAGTAACAATTGTAGTATTATTTGCTATTGCCTCAACAAACGCGCAAACTTATTTAAAGTATGAGTTTATGAAAGTGCTTCCAGGTCAAGACTATGAAAAATTAGAAAAGTCTTGGGACAACTATCACAAAGAAATGCAGAAAGCAGGCATTACCAGTATGCATAGAATATGGAAAGTACTTCCAGGCGCTAATGTAAATTACGATTATATTGTTTCAACAGCTTACAATAATTATGCAGATGCATTAGGTATTGGCAAAAGCATATCTGTGAATGAGTTTAAAGCAAAGTATCCCGAAGATTATATTATAATGGTTAATAATACCACTAAAACTAGAACTATGGTTAGGGATGTAATCCTTAAAATAGAATTAGGAATAAATGATACCACGACTAAGGTGGTTCCTGGTAGCACCATTTTGAATTTAGTGTTTGTAAAGTCAAAGAACGATAATTACACTAAATCAGAAATTAAGTTTAGTAATAAATGGCATCAATTCATGATTGATAAGGACAGAAAAGAGGCCTTTTATTTAACCACTGTAACTGGAAGTGCAGGGGTTGATGTTGACTATACAAATACCATTTCTCATTTGTATAAGAACATAGAGCAATTTACAAATGGTTCAAATACTTCTGATGTTAAGTTTACTCCACAAGAGCAAGCTGAGTATGAGACATTAAAATCTTATAGAGATATTAAAAAGTCTATCATGCTTATAAATGTGAGTAATATTCAGTAATCCTATGAATCCCAGTTTGGTTTAAATTATAAAGAGAGTCACTTAGCAATGAGTGACTCTTTATTTTTGTTGAAAATGTAATCAGGGCAAAAATTATCTTATTTTTAGTTTTTATATTCAATATGCATATAACAAGTTTAATAGGGGAGGTGTTTTTTAGCCCAATTGAAATATCTGGAAGTATAGGGCTCATTGCCACTGTTGTTTTAACCTGCAATATGGTATTAGGAATTATGCTGAGTACCTCGTTTAAAAAAACCAATTGGGGCTTTACATTGCCTGCTAAAATTAAAGCTATAGATGTATATAAACTGCATAATAATACCGCATATACCGCATTGATACTTGTATTTGCTCATATTATATTAATTCCGCTTGATGCAACATCTAAATTTACATATAAGGATATATTGTGGCCATCAAATGCCCCGCATCAATCTAATATTGTTTTCTTGGGTACATTTTCATTATTAGCATTAATCACAGTGATTGTTACTACACAAAAGGTTGTCAAGCAAAAGTTAGGCTTTGGTCTTTGGAAAAAAATTCATCTTATTTCCTACTTAACATGCATTTTGTTTGTTGCACATGGCTTGTTAATGGATCCATTATTAAAAGATAGACCTACGGACTGGATAGATGCAGAAAAATTATTATCTGAAATTTGTGGATTGGTACTTTTAATTGCCTTTATCTTAAGGTATAAGTATCATTTAAAAAGCAAATAAAGTTTTTTAGAGAATCCTTTTTCTTCTAAACCACAAATAAATAATAATTACCACAACCACCATAAGGGCTAGGGAAAAGAAATAACCCAGCTTCCAGGTTAATTCAGGCATAAACTCAAAGTTCATACCGTACACTCCAACAATGAATGTTAAGGGTAAGAAAAATGCAGAGAATATGGTTAATAATCTTACTACTTCATTATTTTTTTGATTACTTATAGAAAGGTAAGTATTCATTAACTGGTTGGCATTTTCAACCGATTCTTCGTTCACGATAAGTAGGTTTAAGAGTACGTCTTTTATATCCTGAAATTGACTGGATTGGGTAAAATTTTGAGCAGCATGGTCAATAACGGATTGTGTAATTTGTAATACTTTCTTTAAAATTCTGGATTGAGATTTAATATAATACAACTCCTCTAAAAAAATATTGCGAGGGTCCTTTAAAAATATTGTTTTTTCAATCTCATCAATTTTATTGGAGAGGTCAATGGTTGGCTTTTGAAAGGTTTCCAACATAAGTCGAACAATTTTCAAGAAAAGTTCATTGATTTTAGAATGTTTATCTTCTAATAGTTCAAGAAAGTTAAAATGGGCCCTGTGGATGGTAATGAGTTTGTCTTCAAATAAGAAAAAGGCAATTTTGTTCGACATTTCACCCACTTCATCAATTTGAAATTTAATATCGGAGGTATACGCTCTAAATATATAAAAGTCTGCTTTATGGGTTTTCTCATATTTAGGCAGATGCCCCTTCTCAATACTATCTTTAATGAGGTAGTAATTAAGCCCATGCTCCACATGAATTTTTTCAAGATCCTCTTTTAAGGGATTTTCAATATCTATCCATTTAAACGACTCGAATACTTTTTCAGTGACTTTCATGACTCTAATTTAATAGAAAAGGGGATAATAAGAAGCATTGAAGTGGTTAATTACAAAAAAGCCCCTATCTCATAGAAATTGGGGCTTTTATTAATGAAGTAATTTTCAAAAATTAACTTAAGGCATTAGCAGTATAAGCTGTATAAGCTAAATTAATTGCAATTAAAATTACGTTTGCCTTAAAGGATTCCATCCATGAGCATTTCCAAATTAATTTTCCAAAGATGATGTAGGCAGCAGACATCAGAACTGCGTTAAAAATGAGAGACGCAATAATTCCCATGGAGAGTAAATTAACTCCAATTAAGTAAATGATCACTGCGTAAACTCCACTAGAGGCTAAAACTACCATCCAGGAGTTAAGGAAATTGGCATTGGAAATTTTTCCAACTGTCTTAGCTAATAACCATAAAATAAGTGCTCCAATTACTGAAGTAATTAGGATGGTTAAAATAGCAATGAAACCAAGTGTACCTGCAAATAAACTTCCCATAATTAAGAATTTATATGTGTCCCTACTCATAAGGCTTTTCGGAATACGCCACGTTTATTATAGTGGGTGCTGTCTCCACTACTTTAACAATCGTCTAACTTTTACGCTTGTTAATGCCTTTTAAATTTAACAAGTTTTAATAATTCTAAATCTATATTTATTAACATTTTACGAATATAATTTAATTAAAGGTTTAAGATAGAACACAAAAAAGCCCCTAACTCATTAAAAGTTAAGGGCTTTTGCGGACCGGACGGGATATTATCTGAAGTGTAAAAGGCTCAAAATCATCAAGTTATGTTTTTATTTGTGTGTAACCGTTACACACTATTTGAATATTCCTTATATTTGTTCCACACCTACAATTACTTCAATTATGGGGTTCAAATATTACCTATCTAAAAGGACAGATAAATACCACATTCGTTTAAGGTACTCTTACAATAAGGGTTCACGACATGATTTTATGGTAGGGGTTTATCTAATGGATAAAAAACACTTTAATCCTGACGATTTAGATGTTCCTGTTAAAAGAGGTGATATTGATTCAGTTCATAAAAATAGGTTACTGAAGGGGTTAAAAAGGGACTTAGAGGAGATTGTAGATGTACTTACCCTTAACAAAGAAACCCCAACTGCCGAATTGGTTAGGGAGAGGTATAATGCTCTCCATTCTAATAGGGTATTTGATACCGATAAAGGGGTTAAGGTAAACCACTACTTTGTGATAAAGAAGATTGATGAATATTTGGAAGATGCAAAAGATAGAGTTGCAATTGGAGATGGATTGAGAAAATCATCATATCAGAAGATTGAAAGGATATTGAAGAAGTGGAAGACCTTCTTTGAGGTAAAGGGATTATCATCTATTCAGTTTATTGATTTAGTTAATAGACAAGGACTATTTAAGGAGTTTGCAATTTGGTGTTTAGATAAGGATAACAACTTTGCTAATTCATCTATCAATAAATACAATACCACATTTAGAGGATTTATGAGATGGGCTCATAAGAAGGATTACCATAATATAGATTTATTCAGATTTGATTCCCCACATCTTAAAGAATCATCTAATCGTACCATCCTTGCTCTTTCGCCTGAACAACTAAAGGAGATTTACTCATTTAAAGGGTTTGATTATTTGAATGAAGATGGTAGTGAGAATACTGGATGTTTGGATTATAAAGATAAGAATGATAGAAACTACATAGTAAAAGATGAGTGGGTTTCAAAGAAGTATCTTAAGAAGGATGGGGATGAATATAGAGAGAAGAAGAATTCAAAGACATACACATCGTTAGAGGTATATAAAGATTTCTTTTGTTTCTTATGTTCTACATCATTAGCTTACATAGATGCCGCAAATCTGAGAATCTCTAATTACCACCCAAATGAAGAATGTTTTGTGTTGGTTAGGCATAAGACATCAACTCCTGTAAGGATACCTTTAAATGATATGAGTAGGAGAATATGGTACAAATATTCCTCTGGTAAGAATGGTAAGGAGGACAAAGGAAGACCATTACCTAATCACTTTCTATTCCCACGATTTACTGATGATAAATTCTATTCAAATCAGAGTTGTAACGATGGTTTAAAAGTTATTGGAAGAAGATTGAAAGACAAATTGAACAACTTTGTAAATATTGAACTAAGGGCAGGTGAGGGAGTTAAAGAGGGTACAGACAAGGAAGTTCCATTATATACGAAGTTACATACACACATGGGAAGAAAGAC
>JALQXE010000171.1 GCA_023263235.1 Sediminibacterium sp.
TTGGCTGAATGCGAAGAGCTAGCGTATCATCAAGTATTTGATACGAGTTATGCTTGGGCATGGATGCATGCAACTGAAAAAGTAGGAAAGGGGCAGGATGGCCTTCATGAAGTGTTTAATACATTGCATCAATATGCGCAATATCCAAGAGGTGCTTCAAAATTATTTTTCACATCCAACCATGATGAGAATAGTTGGAACGGTACGGAGTATGAGAAATATGGAGTTGCTGCTAAAGCATGGGCGGTGTTTACACATACTTGGAATGGGCAACCTTTAATTTACAGTGGGCAAGAATTACCCAATCATAAAAGATTAGCATTTTTTGATAAAGATCAAATCCAATGGACGCAGACAGAACCCGCCCTGCATGATTTTTATAAAACATTGTTAACGGCAAGAAAGCAATATCCTGTATTACACACGGGTAGTATATTTAACCTGCCTACTAATGGAAAAATAATGGCTTATTTAAAACAAGATCAAACCAATACCGCATTGATCCTTTTAAATGTTTCCGAAGAAAGACAAAAGGTAGAAGTAGCACATGAGGCTTTTAAAGGCAATTTTACAAATCTATTTTCTGGATTAAGTTTTGACTTTAAAGGAAGTAGTCATTTTGAATTAATGCCAGGAGAATATATCGTATACATTAAAGCAAACTAAGTACTTAACTTCTTTTTGCTTGTTGGTAGCTGATAAATTCCATCATTTCTGATAAACTAAAACTGCTTAAGTTTTGTGCTGCGGTTAATCCAGCTTTTTGTGCAACCAATACACCATATGCACAATCTTCAAATCCATCTATCGCATGGGCATCTGGATTAATGGATATTAACACATCTTGTTCCACTGCTTGATGAATATAGCGCCAATCCATATCCAATCTTCTTGGGTGTGCATTTAATTCAATCACAACATTGTGCTCAGCGCAGGCAGCTATGATGGCTTCGTGATTAATTGGGTAACCCTTGCGGCTTAATAATAATCGGCCTGTAGCGTGCCCTAAAATGCTCGTATATGGATTTTCAATGGCATTCATTAAACGCATCATTGCTTTTTCTTCTGTCATTTTTAAATTAGAATGTACAGAAGCAATGACTAAATCAAATAATTCTAAAATTTCGTCTGGATAATCTAAGCTGCCATCGTTCAAAATATCCGA
Organism: Sediminibacterium sp.; assembly: GCA_023263235.1. Next base: position 1,166 of record JALQXE010000171.1, read on the forward strand.
CTCAATGCTTTTGAAAATAACAAATGGCGCTAATTTTTTATTTAATAGATCTATTTCTTTATGCTGTGCTCTAATACGGTCTTCCTGTAAACCATTGGCATAAAAAGCAGACTTTGAGTGATCGCTTATCACTAAGTATTCCAGTCCTTGTGCTTTTGCAGCAAGGGCCATTTGTTCAATGGTATGCAAGCCGTCACTCCAAGTACTATGGGAGTGGATGATACCTTTGATATCTGATGCTTGAATGGTCTGACTTAATCCTTTTGTTTTTGCTTGCTGTATAATTTGGGGATCCTCTCTTTGCGCGGCAGGAATAAATGGAATTTGAACCTGATCAAATATTGCTTGTTCAGAAGGGAAGGCGATGGCTGCATTAAAATTGGGGAGCCCTTGCCAAGCTGTCCAAAATTCAGGACTACATGACAAACTAAAGTCTTGTAAAAAGAATTGCGCCTGCTCTACCATATACCATCTCAATTCAAAATGATCGGGCCCTTTACAACTTAAATAATGGCTCGATTCGGTACAAGTAAATCCCTTTTCTTGTAACCAAGTCATTAAGTTTTTTCTATTTGTAGTGGTGACAATATCCAAATAATCCAAGGTCTCCATCTGCCTTTTGTAATAGCCAGAAACCTGGTGTTGGTCTGACGGGAACTGCAGGGATAAAGCATTGTTGATTTGCGCAACGATATCCTGTACCTGCTGGTATAAAAAACTGCCTTGGTTTTGTAAGTAATAGTTTAAGGCATCTTGAATACTTTGTTGGGTCTTGGCGCCAAACCCTTTGTAATTGATCAATCTATTTTCTTCGCAAGCGTATAAGAGTTCACCAATGCTTTCAATGCCTAATTCTTTCCAAATAGTAATAATCTTCTTGGGGCCTAATCCTTTTATTTTCAACATTTCTAAAATGCCCGAAGGGGTCTTTTGGATATAGTCTTCGAGTATTTGTAATTTTTTAGTAGCAAGTAGATCCACGATTTTTTGCGCCAACGCATCTCCAATACCTCTAATTCCAGCAATTTGTGCCGGCGTCATAGCTTCCAATGGGTCATTCAATCTGTCTAGGGTATAGGCAGCGTTGCTATAAGACTTAATCTTAAAAGCATTTTCTCCATGTATGTCCATAAGCTTAGCTAGTAAGCTAAAGTATTCGGCAATTTCATAATTATGCATGTGGCAAAGATAGAATGGACTAAGGTAAGGACATAAAAAACCCCCGATAAATCGAGGGTCTTTCAATATTATCCGAGGATAATTATTTCTTTTTAGCAGCTTTCTTAGCAGCTTTCTTCTTAGGAGCAGCTTTTTTAGCAGCTTTCTTAGGAGCAGCTTTTTTTACAGCTTTCTTAGCAGCTTTTTTTGGAGCAGCTTTCTTAGCAGCTTTTTTTGCAGTTGCCATGTTTTTTAGATTTAATGGTTAGTAAATATGCATTAAAAGTAAAAACTTTTTTAATAACTACAAAAATTTTTTTTTAAGCCACTACTTCCACTGGCAAAACTGAAACGGTAGTTTTGTTGTTTCTGCCTTTTTTGAACTCTACCACTCCGTTTGCAAGAGCGAATAAAGTAAAGTCAGAACCTACACCTACGTTCTTACCAGGGTGGTATTGAGTACCTCTTTGACGAATTAAGATATTGCCGTTTAAAGCTGGTTGTCCACCAAATATCTTAACGCCTAATCTTTTACTTTGTGAGTCACGGCCGTTCTTTACGGAACCTTCACCTTTCTTGTGTGCCATAGTATCTTAGTTTAAGCTATGTTTTCAATTTTGATTTGAGTATAATGCGTTCTGTGACCGTGTTTCTTGCGGAAACCCTTTCTTCTCTTCATTTTAAAAGCGATCACTTTATCACCTTGAACTAAGTCATTAGTAATTTCAGCCTTCACAACCGCCTTTGTAGCGAAAGAAATGCTTCCATTATTATCAACGAATAATACATCGTTGAATTCAACTTTGTCTCCAGTTTTACCTTGCAGGTGAGGTACATACAAGCTATCTCCTGCTTGTACTTTGAATTGTTGTCCTGCGATTTTTACTACTGCTAACATAATGTCCAAAATTAGGACGGCAAAGGTAACTAATTATCTG
>JALQXE010000012.1 GCA_023263235.1 Sediminibacterium sp.
GTAAATTTACCTGAGGAAGAATTTAGATTATACCAAAAAATGTTTGATGTATTTTATCAGCAGTTAACACCGCCCGATATTCTTATATACTTGCACGCTCCTGTTAACAGATTACAAAACAACATCAAAAAAAGAAATAGAAAATTTGAACAAGCCATTCCGGACGAATACTTATTTAAAATTCAAGAAACTTATACTAGTTATATTAAGCAACACAATATAAAAACCATATTTGTTGATGCTAGTAATGCCGATTTTTTATACAATGAGGCGCATTTAAAAGTGATTACGGATGCTTTAGATAAAGATTTGGAGGACGGGCAGCATTATTTTAACCTTCCTTAATAAAAATGGAATCAGCAAACACCCATACAAAACAAGATCCATTTGGCGCCGTGAAGGTGACTGAATTTAGGAACCTAATGATTGGGCGTTTCTTATTTATAATGGGTTTAAGAATGATGGGCACTTTGGTAGGTTGGTGGATTTATGAATTAACCAAAGAACCTTTTGCAATTGGACTTATTGGACTTGCCGAAGTGATACCTGCTGTCTCACTTGCTTTATATGCAGGGCATGTAATTGATATAAGTGAAAAAAGAAAATTATTATTAAGAGGCGTAGTATGTTATTGGATATGTGCCCTCGTTTTATTAGGCTTATCCTTATATAATGATCAAACAGACAAAGGCACTCAACAAAACACTTTAATCATTGCTATAGGCATTTACTTTATTATTTTTTGTACCGGCATCATTCGATCATTTACAGGTCCTAGTTTTGGTACTATTGTTGGTTCTATTATTCCAAAGCCATTATTACAAAATGCAACCACCTGGAGCCAAGGAATTTGGTTAAGCGCTTCTATTTTGGGACATGCCATCGTTGGATTTATCATTGCTGGGTTTGGTCATAGCGGTTCTTTAATGGTAGTTGTTTCTTTGGTGAGTATTGGTTTTTTATTCATTTCAAAAATTAATCCCTTGCCTCCTCACGCTGATATTGTGGTAGATCAAAAGCCCATGGAGAGTGTAAAAGAAGGTTTGAGATACGTATTTAGTACAAAAGAATTATTAGGGGCATTATCATTGGATTTGTTTGCCGTTTTATTTGGCGGCGCAGTTGCTATGATCCCTGTTTTTGCAAAAGATATTTTAAATGTGGGCCCTATTGGATTTGGCTGGCTTAATGCCGCTGCAGACATTGGCGCAATGCTTATTATTTTTATAATGACCCTCTTCCCTGTTTACTCTGGTCAAGGTAAAAAATTATTAATTGCAGTAGGCGGCTTTGGCGTTTGTATCATCATATTTGCACTATCAAAAATTTTCTGGCTGTCCTTTGCCGCTTTGGTTTTAAGTGGCATACTAGACGGTTTTAGTATGATTGTTCGCGGCACCATTGTACAATTAAAAACCCCCGACCATATGCGCGGCAGGGTAATGAGTGTAAACTCCATGTTTATTAATAGTAGCAATGAATTAGGACAATTTGAAAGTGGCGTTGCTGCAAAATTAATGGGTGTGATTCCATCTGTAATATTTGGAGGCTCTATGACTTTATTAGTCGTATTCACAACATGGTTTAAAGCGCCAAGCCTAAGAAAA
>JALQXE010000096.1 GCA_023263235.1 Sediminibacterium sp.
CTCTTGAACCCAAAGCTGCTATTGCTAATTGGGATGCAACAAGCCAACGCTTCACCTTGATAGCGAGTACTCAAGGAGTAATGCTGGTTCGAAAGGTATTGTCTGAGCAAGTATTTAATATTCCGCCAGAGAATATTCGTGTTCAAGACATTAATGTTCCAAACATTGAAGTAATGAACCCTCCACGTATCCCAGTTGCTTCTATTGTTATGACACGTCAGTTAAAACAAGAGGAGTCTGAGGCAGCGAAGACAGCAAAAAAATAATTTTACATTATTTGAATATCAAATCCCTCCAAGCAATTGGGGGGATTTGTTTTTTAGAAGGGTTTTTTAAAATCGCGTGAGCGATTTTGTGTATTTTTGAAACTGAACGTAAATCAGCTATGTCAAAATTTTTGTTAGTAGGATTAGGAAATATAGGTGCCGAATATGCGCACACCCGACACAATATCGGGTTTGACGTGTTGGATGCATTTGTCATAAAACATGAAGGCTTTTTTAAATTAGATCGTTTAGCTGAAGTGGCTGAGGTAAAATGGAAGGGGAAAACATTTATATGCGTAAAGCCTACTACATTCATGAACTTAAGTGGGAAGGCATTTAAATATTGGATGGATAAAGAAAAAGTGGAATTAGAAAACACATTAACCATAGTGGATGATTTGGCTTTGCCTTTATCTAAATTAAGACTACGTGCTTCTGGTTCCGATGCAGGACATAATGGATTAAAAGATATTCAATTAACATTAGGTACGGATGCCTATCCAAAACTCCGATTTGGCATTGGCAATAACTTTGCTAAAGGACAACAAGTAGATTTTGTATTAGGTAAATGGGCGCAGGACGAAAGAAAATTAATAGACATAAAAATTCAAAAGTGCGTTGAAGTAATTGAGTCTTTTGCGGCTATAGGATTATCCCGCACTATGACCATGGCGAATGCCTTGGATATAAAGGAAGCATAATCCCCTTGAACGAGCAACCTAAAAAATAATTTTATGAGTATATTTTGTATTGGAAGAAATTATGTTGAACACGCGCATGAATTGGGAAATGAAGTGCCTACTTCGGCCATCATTTTTATGAAGCCAGGTACTGCATTGTTGCCTAAGGGTGAAAATTTTTCCATCCCTAGCTTTACAAACGACTTACATTTTGAAGGAGAGTTGGTATTGCGCGTAAGTAAGCAAGGGAAAAATTTAACTGAACAACATCCAAATGGAATTCCTGTGATAGAATATTGTGATGCCATCACGGTGGGTATAGATTTTACGGCGCGCGATTTGCAAAACAAGTTAAAAGAAAAAGGGCTTCCTTGGGAAAAAGCAAAGGCATTTGACAATGCAGCTATACTTGGTGAATGGCACGATTTAACACCTGAAATTTTATCTGGTCCAATACATTACACCTTATCCAAAAATGGATCAACTGTGCAAACAGGGGATTCCAGTTTAATGATCTTTCCTTTAGATAAAATATTGGCCGGTATTACGGAGTATTTTACTATTTACCCCGGGGACTTAATATATACTGGAACACCCGCTGGTGTAGGCCCAACAGCAAAAGGGGATACATTTGAAGGTTTTTTTGAAGGACAGTCCGTTTTTAGTCTTAAAGTGAACCCATAAATTCAAAAAAATTAAGTAGTTTTGCCACCCTTTTAAGGGTATAACCAATAGGTTCTGGCGAGGTAGCTCAGTTGGTTAGAGCACAGGATTCATAACCCTGAGGTCCCGGGTTCAAATCCCGGTCTCGCTACATGAAAATCAACCACTTACGTTTATTCGTAGGTGGTTTTTTATT
>JALQXE010000186.1 GCA_023263235.1 Sediminibacterium sp.
GATTTCTAAGTTGAAATTTATTTACTTGTTTATTATAAACTCCAATTTGAATGGTGAATAATAAACCGTTTACCTGCTCAAGTTCTTTTGTAACAACTACGTTTTCTTCTTGTTTAGATGTTGTTTGAGTTTGATTTTTATTGTTAGTCGAAACTATACCTGCACCAATTTGTGGCTTGAAAGTTATTTTAGCCTCATAGATCATCATGCTTAATTCTTTTCTTTTATTGATCTCTTGCGCTTGCCTTGCCAATAATTCAATCTGTTCTTTAATTTGATTTAATTGCATATTGGTTTGATCTTCCATTGCAGATAAAGCTTTGTGTTTAATAACACCTTCTTTTGTGGGTCTTATTGCAACACTGCCTGCGGAAGAGGCATAAGGTAGAACACTTAATTGTTTGTGGTATACTTCTGTATTGGTGAAGCTAGTTCCATCTTCTTTCTTTCCATAATGGGTCACTTTCAAAAAACCATTTGCTAAGATTTCATGCACCACTTTAAGCTGCTCCTGATTTTCTTTATAAAAGCAAACTGTTAAACAAGAAGCATTATTAATTTCAGCAGCTATATGGGTGGCAAAACTTTCTGCACTATTGCCTGAATTAAATGGATGCAATTCGCCATTAGGGTTTACCGAAAATTGGGCATAAAATGCTTCGTTTTCTATATTCACCCAATTGTGACTAAAGTCCAATGCGTGGCCATTTTGAATACTGTCAATTTTGTAATTACCCGATTTAGGCACAATCTGGTATTCAAAATTGCATTTCTCAGGAAATAACTGCCAGCTGGCTAAAAAATTATACGCTTGAACCATAATTAGATAACAAAACTACATAGGAATAGTTGAATCAAAAAGGCCTTTTATTAATTAATTGACACGAAATCAGGCTTTTCAATTAAGCTTGAGTTGTATTTAAATCTGATATTGGCAATTAAGCTTACATTAAAAGGACTCAATTGCAAATTAGTTCTTGGGAAATAAAATCCTTTTAGTTCAATAGTGCCTAAAATCAAGTTTTCATTTCTTACTCTTATACCAGCGCCTACTGCACTATAAATATCGCCATTCTTTATAGGTTCGCTAACAGTTCTTATATATGTAAGGTTAGCAAATACAAAGGGTGCTTTTTTAAAGCCATAAAATGTTCTTGAATTATACCAAATTGATTCCCAGTTGGCCGTAATTCTGGTGCCACCTCTGATTCTTTCTTTATTTAATTGAGGTATTCCATAAATACTATTAATTAATAAAGCTTCATTGAATTTATTTTTCAATGTTTGTGCGAAGCTCAGGTTGATCACTTGTCTATACCTATAACCAGATTCTAAATAATGGATTTTGCTAATACTTTCTATACTTGCTAAAAATCTAAAATCTTGTAGTTGCTTTTCATAATAGCTAGATCCTACATTTAGTTTGGTATGTGTAAAACTTTCATTTTTTAATAGTTTATAAGACTCTAACTGAAATCCAAGGTAGGGAAGTGACTGACCCTCTCTGTTGTAATGCCCTGTTGTTAACATCAATGATTTACCTGTTGGCAAATCCTCGTTACGCCCAAAGCCATATAGGTATTGGGTTCTGATTATTTTTTGTTTAAATAAAGTCAATGAACCAAAATAGGCTTGTATACTCTGATAATTTCTATCAATCTGACTTTGATATTGTATTGGTCTTAATGAAAAGTCATTTTCTAAATATCTTAATTGAACAAAATACCTTAGGTTGTCTATATGGTATTGTTTATTTTTTATAAAAAGTTGGTAACCCACATTGGCGTCAAAATGTTTTAATTGATATTGGAGAGTATTGATGTACAAAGAATCTGACCAATTACTATAGGCATTTCTATTTTTCTCTTGGTGAATATCAAAACCATATGTCCATCTATCTAATGGGTGTAGTAGTGGTTTATTTCCAGTGATAAATACATTACTTGCAGAAGCCATTTTATTGGCATAGTTCGCAGTATAAGATTGTGCGCCAGTTTTAATATCTAAAAAACTGCCTACAACATTTCTAGTGGTAAAGTCAAAACCCCATCCTGAACTTGTTTTTCTTTCGTGATCATAGTTTTGAGAAATACTAAATGCATTACCTAAATCATTTACATTTTCTGTATTTAATTTAATTTCAAATGCATTGGCTTCCTTTAAATTAAGATAACCGCCAATAGGTAAGATGTCTTTTGTAACAACAAATACATCTACTTTATTGGTGTCTTCTTTATTGGGATAAGCTAATATCCTTGCGTCCTGAATATATCCCAAATCTCTAAGCCATTTTTCATTGTAAGCGACAAGTAATGGATTTAATGCTTCGTCAACTTTAATGAATAGATTTTTTGCAATGGTGTTTGAATTGGTTTTGTCATGTAGCTTATTGGCAAAGTCTATAAATTTATTTTTTCTAAGTACAGTAGGCTTGTCTACATCTGTCCCGAAATGTCTTTGCTCTATGTTAATAGAATGTATCAATTTACCTTCCAAACTGCCAATAGATTGTATATACCTATTGATTACTAAATTGGCTGAATCAATTAAAGGATTGGGAGTTCCTTTTAATAAATTGATAATTTTCTGGACTCTGCTACTATCCGCTAATTCAGTGATGTCTTTTTTATAACGAATATTTTGAGCATTCGATACTATCAAAGTACACAATAGTAATATAGATAATATCGAATACCTCATTGTATATTATAAAACCTTTTTTGCTCTATTT
>JALQXE010000125.1 GCA_023263235.1 Sediminibacterium sp.
TTTCTCCTGTATGCATTAACATAAAACAACCAGTACCATAAGTATTTTTTACCATTCCTGGCACAGTGCACATTTGACCAAATAAGGCTGACTGCTGATCACCTGCAATGCCTGCAATGGGAATTTCATGATTGGCAAAAATTTGATGTGTATACCCATAAATTTCACTACTGCTTTTCACAGTGGGTAAAATAGAGACAGGTATATCTAATAATGTTAAGAGTTCTGTATCCCATTGTAATGTGTGAATATTAAATAACATGGTACGCGAGGCATTGGTGGCATCGGTTACATGCACTTTTCCATTGGTCAATTTCCACACCAACCAAGAATCGATGGTACCAAAACACAAATCTCCTTTTGCTGCTAAATCTCTTACCCCTTCAACATTGTCAAGTATCCACTTTATTTTAGAACCAGAAAAATAGGCATCAATAACGAGACCGGTTTTTTCTTGGATCATGTTTGCCTTCCCTTGTGCTTTTAGGCTATCGCAATATTCGGCAGTTCTTCGATCCTGCCAAACAATGGCATTGTAAATTGGCAGGCCCGTTTTATTATTCCAAAGAACGGTCGTTTCTCTTTGATTGGTAATGCCAATAGCAGCAACATCGGTTAAGGATAAATTGTTATGACTAATCACTTCACTTGCTACACCAATTTGGGTGCTCCAAATTTCCATAGCATCATGCTCTACCCATCCGGGTTGTGGGAAATGTTGTGTAAATTCTTTTTGTGCTATTCCATGTATTTGCCCTTGATGATCAAATAGAATGGCGCGACTACTCGTAGTACCCTGGTCAAAGGATAAGATATATTTTGACATTACAATCGTTTAATAGATTGTAATATAAAAAAAGAAAGGCAAAAAATGAAACTTGAAATTATCTTCTACTTCTCAACCAAGACTCAGGATCCAGGGATCTTCCCTCCTTACTTAAAATAAATAGTAAAGAACCTTCTCCTTCTAAATTAATACCCGATTTACCTAATACTGAACCGGCCTTTACTTCCTGACCAACAGCAACGCTTACGCTGCTTAAATGCGAGGACATTGTAAAATATTTTCCGTGTTGAATAATCACCGTTAAGTCACCATTAATGTCTCCAGTATATTTTACCACCCCATTGGCAACACTCTTTACAGATGAGCCTTTGGGTACTGCAATTTCAATATAATCAGCATTTCGATTTAATTTAGTTCCTGGAATATTCTCAACACCAAAATGCACAAATACATTTCCTTTATCTACTGGCCAAGGCAAGGCACCTTTACTGTTTTCAATGGAAATGGATGCTTCTCTTCCTTCTTCGGTAGTCTCTAAAGCTGAATAAGGCCTATCTCCCGATGTTTTTGTCAAGCCTCCTTCCACAGCACCTACTTTCCCCGTAGTTTTTGTTGTGGGTTTTGCATTATCTGTTTTAACCGTAGTGTTTTCATTTGCAGATTTTTGTTTTGCCAAACGTTCTTTTTCTTTTTTCTCTGCTTCGGCCAACTCTCTTTTAATAATACTCATTAAGGCAGCTTGCATTTTTTTTCTTTGGGCCTCTTTTTGCTTTAATTGTGCAGTAACCTCTTTTTCTTTGCCTTTTAATTGAGAAATAATTTTATCCTGTTCTTTACGGTCGTCCACCAAATCTTTGAGTTGATCATTTTGCACATTTAAAACAACCACTCTGTCTTTTTTATTCAATCCCAATTGATTTATTTTTTCATTTAAATCCAACTGAGAAAGGGCAATTGCTTTTGCTTGCGCTTCTCTGTTTTGACGATAGTTTTTTAAATAAGTAATTCTTTTAACTGCGTCATTAAATGTATTGGCAGAAAATAAAAAATTCAAATACTCGTATCCACTTCTATTTTTATAAGCAAAGGCGATGCTCTTTGCATATCTACTCTTTAATGTATCTAATTCAGCATTAAGTCTTGTTACATCTTGTTGATTGGCAGCAATCGTATTGTCGATAAGTGCAACTTGTTGAGCAATGCTATTTACCAATGCTTCTCTTTTTGCAATTTTACTCTTGATCACATTTAATTGCGCCAAAGTAGTTTTTTTATTTTTTTGAATCTGATTTTTAAGTTCATTCAATTCATCCAACTCCTTTCTTAAACTTTGCTCCTGTTTCTGTAACTCATCACGACTAGGGCTAGTTTGGGCAAGCGAAGATCCAAGGAAGCCAAAAAATAACAATAATATAATGGTAGCCCTTTTAGTCATAATTTATTTCCTTTTCGTTTTTGTTTTTGCTTGCTTAGGCATCACAAAGGTATATTTTAATGGCTCATTAAATGCATACTCTTTCACCTCCATATGTATCTCAAACCTGGATTGCGAGGTAACGGCAATATCTCTGTTTAATGGAAACTGATATTGCATGGCTGGTGTATGATTAAAATAAGTGATGTCGCAGGTACGGTGTTGGTTAACATCAATATCATCCAATTTCAAATGAAGCACTTTGCTGTTATCATCACTTAAACTTACTAGGTTTTTAAACAGTTGCCCTACTAATCCAATTTGAAGTTTATTATTATTTACTTTATAACTAGCAATGGAGGCATTTTCTAAAAAAATAGGATTGCCAACTATCAAATCCTCCAACATTGAATAGGTTAAGGGTATTTTTATGATTTCTTGTAAATAGGACAAAGGTCTTACTTCCAATTTTTTACTTAAAGGATAGTAAAGCATTACTGTGTCCTTATTTATATAGGCCCTTAAACCAATAACCCCCATTGATCCTTTTATGATAATATAAATAGCCTCTCCTTTTTCAACACTTACATTAGCAACCAATGCATCCGACTTGTCAACGGTTTCGTAATCTACTTTTAACTTTGCATTCCAAGTGGTATAACTGAGTTTATTTGCAGCGACCTTGTCAAAAATTTCTTTTACAATGAATCCGGAATCTATTTTGTTTTTTTCGGCATTAATTTGATTAGAACTATCTTTTTTTGATAAAGCGTCCTGTATCACTTGCACCTTTCTGGAGGTAGCACATGACGCAAAAAACAGGGCCGTTAAAATAATATAGGATACTTGTTTTTTCATTTTTTATTTTTTGCCTGTATGACCAAAGCCTCCTTCGCCTCTTTCTGTTTCATCGAGCACTTCTACTAATTCCCAATTGGCTTTTTCAACCTGCTGAAAAACCATTTGAGCAATTCTATCTCCATCCTGTATGGCTTGTGTTTCGTTGGATAAATTTATGAGGATGACTTTAATCTCCCCCCTATAATCTGCATCAATGGTGCCCGGCGTATTTAAGCAAGTAAGTCCTTGTTTAACAGCCAAACCACTTCTTGGCCGGATTTGGACTTCGGCATTGGTAGGAATTGCGATATAAAGGCCTGTGGGTACAAGTACTCTTTCGAGAGGTGCCAAAGAAATGGGCTCAGGGAGAAAGGCACGTATGTCCATGCCTGAAGATCCGGCAGTTGCATAGGCAGGCAAAGGATGATGACTTTTATTTACAATTTTTACCTGTATAGACATAGTGCGCAAAAATAGGCAAAAACTAAGGAAATTTAGCTTCTACACATACGATTTAACAAAGCCTAAATTAAAAAAAGAATACACTTCCAAAACGCAGGGTATTGGACAAAGGATTTTTTGTAATTCCCCCGCCAGATGGAACTAAATAACTAATGTTAAACTTAGATTGCTGATACTGAAAGCTGGTACCTAACGTAAAATATTGCATGTTCCCTAAATTCTTGTTATTATCTATATAATAACCTCCTCTCAAGTAAAAGCGATCCGTATAATTATACTCTATTCCTACTGAAGCCTTTAAAGATTCTGAGAAAGGAACACCATATTTAGTGGAGAAAGAATTAAAATAACTATTAATAACCGATTGAGTGAAATAATGATTTACCGATTCTGCATCTGTATTATCAGGACTTGCCGGCACCATCAATCTATTTACATCCACCCCAAATTCTACAGAATTATCTGCATCTATTTTATTTAAATAGCCCAATCCGATTCCAATATTTGCAGGAATATAATATTTGTTTTTTGTTTCATTAGAGTAACTGATTTTACCGCCCAAATTAGAAAGCAATAAACCAGCATGAAACCCTTGTAAATTGGCATTTTGTTTGTAAAACAAACTAATGTCACCGGCTACTGTATTACCTGCTTTATAATTAATAGCGGTTGCGCCAAATGAACCTTGCACGAGTCTTGAATGAATGTATCTTAAAGTTGCACCAATACTTAGTTTATCGTTTAACAACAAGCTATACCCTATGTCATAACTAAATTCAGAAGGACGTTGGGAGGGCAAAGTAGCATTTCCAGACTCGTCAGTGAAATCAATATTTCCTAAACTAAAAAAGCGTAGCGATGTATTTATGGTGCTTTGATCATTTAACTGTTTGTAATAACCAGCACTTGCTAAATAAACATCACTTAAACCTAAATCTTTTAACCAAGGAGTGTAATTAATTAAAAATCCCTTTTGTTCTTTCAAATAACTAAGCTTTGCAGTATTACCAAACAAATCATTTGCTTCAGGCGTCATACCCAGTGACAAATTTCCCATACCACCCGATCTTGCATCTGGAGAAATCATCATAAATGGAACTGCTGTACTTTGTAATTTCAATGATGTGCTTTGCGCAATTACTTTCGTATTGAAAGATATAAATGCAAGCACTGCAATTACATATTTTAGCTTATTTAAATTCATGAGGTCGTAGGATTAATTACAGGATAAAGATAGTTAAAGGTCAGTATATATTATAGCTTGATAAAAGAATTAGACAAAATTGAAATGTCGTTATTATTTTGAATCGTAAACCGATAATAATAGGTGCCTGGTGCTAACAAGCTGCCATTATTGGTTCTTGCATTCCAATCAATGTAGAATTTTGTCGCCGAATTTTGAGGAAGGGCTGATTCACTGTATAGTATTTGACCATTTTGACTTAAAATTTCAAAGTTCACTTTCAAGGACTTCCCTATTTGATTGGACTCAAAACCAAACCTACTAAAAGATTGTACTGGATTAGGATAATTAAATGGCTTTTTATACAAAGGCTTATCCAATGGTGGCACTTCAAAGAAGATAGTATCTTTTGTGCCATTGCCTAATAAATCCCACGCTTTAATAACTATAAAATGCTTCCCAACGGAGAGTGTTGGAAGTGAAACAGAAGCAGTCCCAGATTGATAAGTATCTAAATCAGCAACAAAATAATTATTGAATAAAATGGGGGTTGGATTATTGTCAATCCAAATACTTAAATCACGCCCAAGTGCATTTCCAGATGATTGAATACCAGCACTATCTTTTAAACGAACAAATAAAACTGGGTTGTTAATGGACCAATCTCCTTGCTTGAAACTGGGCTCATTTAAATAAGCCTCTATAACTGGACCAACTGTATCCTTTTGAAAGTTAATCATATTGGGCTTTACATAGATGGCATCAAAAATTTGAATTGCTGAATGTATGCCGCCCGATGCGGTAAACTGCATTCGAACGGGTTGAGCACTATTGGCTATTTGTGTGGGTAAAATAAACCCAGCTTTAATCACACCATTTTTTATTGTAGAAGTCCCTTTAAAAAGTATTTGAGATTGATCAGCAATGGGAACTACCATACTTGTAGACTGATTTGCTAAAGTATTTTTATATTTTACGGCATCATAAATTGTTAAAGTAAACACCCCATTAAAATCACTTTGCACAATCCCTTTTTGGGTAACAATTGCATTTAATTGAAAACTATTCCCTGCCAATAAAGTATCCTTGTTTTTAAATGATTTGCCATTTAATCCCACTACTTCAATTTCACGATTGGGTCTACTTAAAACCAAAGCCGGATCACCAATGATATTAAACTTAAAATCATTTACTCTATCGCCACCAAATTTCCAATTTGCATTTTTCGCTTTTTGCAAAGCAGCACCAATACTATTTGTATTGCCTGCAGTATCATCCAATAATAACTGCTGAATAAATAAATCATTGATTTGTTTGTTACTATATGCAAACACAAGACGGTTTGCAGCTACTAAACCAATAATACCCTTGCCATTCTTCATAAAAGCATCCCAAGCAATCGCATTTATATTAGGCTGATCATAAGGCGCAAAATTGCAGGATGCAGTTATTAAAAGTGGTAGCTTTTCTCTATTATTCCAATTGTCAAATTGGGACTGGGAGATTACACTTTCTTCAGCAAGTCTTAAATAATTTCCATGACCAGTATAGTTTATTAACAGCGTGCCTTCTAAAACTGATTGTTGCAAATTATTATTCAATAACGGATATGCATTTCCTGAAGTAGACGCCACCGCTGGAAATAAATCCAAATATAATTTTTGCTGATTCCATTTACTTGTCTTTGATTGCAAGTTCGCAACAATTGATTCTGCATCTTGTAGGTGTAAATTATAATCTCCGTCGTCTGCAATCCAAGTAATTTTTTGCTCCCATTCGCCACCTACTTTAGCATACTGATAGCGTATTAATTTTTCTATAACAGTATCGGCTTCTCCAATTGACCTTGCAGGAATACGTCCAACTGCCATAGATAATTGCTTGATGGCATTATAATTTTTTATATCATCTCCTGGGCTGAGTACTGCAAAAAAATCATCGGTTGAAAAGCTTGACAAAATGGAAGTTGAATTGTCGCTTTCATATACAGGCAATTCAAAATCTAGATTAATTTTTTTAGGATTAAAGTTGCCCATGCCTAACAGTAGCAAGTATTCCGGCACCTTTACCTTGTTTTGTTTAGCTTTATTGTGAAGATGTAAAATAAAATTTCGAATGGCTACAGGTGTGGGTTGACCACCAGAAAAATCGTTGTATAATTCGCGCGCATTTACCAGCATCGTGGATCGACTAAATTGTTTTTGCTGAAACTGCTGATACTTTTTTGCAACTTCCATATACGCTGGTGCTGCAACAATTACATAATTTATTTCACTAGCTACTTTTAACAAGTCCTGATTGGGAACATTTCCCAATAAAATGGGGGATTCAAACGCATTGTTTTTTACTGCAAAAAAGTCTTGGGCAACATCAATGTTTTGTAAAAAACTACCACTATTTCCAGCCCCTGATTGCCAGGTAACTTGAATAGGATTTTTCTCATTGGTCACATTCCAAATTACAGAACCAGGATCAATATCTTGAATGTTACAGTTAATAATTTTACCATTTTGGATATCATTATCTACGCTAAAAACCAGTGCGCTATCCTGCCAAAAACCAACCGGCTTTTTCATCACTAATTCAATGTAATCTATCCAACCAGTTGCATTGGCATTCGCACTGGTATAACTTACTCTAAAAGTGCTTTTGCTAGGCCAAGCCCCAACATTTGTTGTAGAAAAACTGTCTGTAATTTCTCTCGCAATGTCATCAAAAAGCATACCTGTAACTGGTTGAAGCGTTGTAGAATGTGACAAACGATCGTTCCAATAAAAATCAAATTGTCCAGCCGCCTGATAGGATGTGGATGCTAAATGCATAAAACAATTTATTACACTCGCAGTATTCATTCCTTGTGTATTCGCCAAAAAATTAAGCTGGCTTTGCTTTCCAGCACCCAACCCCATGGGCAATCCCCACAAAGTTTTACCACTATTCAAAAAAGAAATAGAATCCTTTTCAAACAGTAAACGTTGGGTAAATTCACTTCTGTTTTCAAAAACGGTAGCTAGTGTATTTTGATTTCCAATTCTTTTTCCATTGCTACCAATGGTTACATAATAAAAAACGGAATCAAGTGCAGTGCGTGAAAAATGATGAATGCCAATTTGCTGATCAATGCGATTCCACTTCACAGGTCCTTGAGCATAAAACAATACATAATCCGATTCATTTATTTGACCATCCCCTCCATCATTTAACATAATCGCATTTTCTGTTAAACCTGGCACAAAACCGTCAGGTACTTTTTCTGCTAAAAGCGATTGATCTTGACTAAAAATTTGTAATTGTGAAGAAGCAATAGGTAAACTAAAGCCCATTGTTCGTATTTGAGTACCAGTAAGTTTGAAAATACCTTGTTTTTGAACGGCCATTTTGGACCACTTCCCATTGGCTAAAGGGCTATTTTGCGCCAATATCGCTGTGGTAAATGTTAAAAAAAGTACTAAAATGAAGAATTTGGCCCTATTCATGGGCTAAAATTAGGATTTTACTAACATAAGTTTATAGGTTTCCGATGATTATATAAATAAAAAACGAGCTATATTCGCACTAGTATTTTAGTTGACTTTGAATAAACTTTTTATATGAATTTCATTAATAGTATTTTATTGTTTTTTGCGGTTTTATTATTAGGCCCAACTGTACTTTCTACAACTCAGTTAAAAGAGGCGACTGCAGTTCAAATAGCAGCTAAAAATATTGATCCTTTTCAGGATATGGCCCTAGTACGTGGTGGTACTTACACAATAGGTATGAATACCGAAGAAAACGAAATGAGACAATGGAACAACCCTTACAGAAGAGTTACTGTTAGTTCATTTAAAATTGACAAATACGAGGTAAGCAATAAAAAATATAGAGACTATACACATTGGTTGGAGAAATTAGGAAAAGGTTATGAAAACCTAGTTAAGGAAGCTCTACCTGACACATTGGTATGGAGAGAACCACTTTCTTACAATGAGCCAATGGTACAAGGTTATTTTAGAGCAAAGGCTTATAATGATTATCCAGTGGTTGGTGTTAGTTGGGTGCAAGCAAATAACTATTGTAGATGGAGAACAGATAGAGCCAATGAAAAAACTTTATTTAGATATGGATTGATTGCAGATCCTAAAACTACCCCATACATGGGTAAATTAAATGCTGCTACGAATGCACAATCAGGGACAGCTTCTGGAACTGCTGCAACATCTACCCCACCGCCAACAGCAAAGAAGATCAAATCTGATGAAGAATATATTGTAGTACCTGAATTTAGATTACCCACAGAAGCAGAATGGGAATATGCCGCTAAAGTTGCAAGTTCAAAAAACTACATCAGTAACTTTCAAAATAAAAAAGCAGGTTCCAATTCAAGAAACCCTGGTGCTAGTGTAGTTGAATCTGATTCTCCATATCCATGGGGTGGCGTAGGCATTGAAGATTTAAGAAATACAAAGAAAGGAAAGCAAGGAATGTATATGGCTAACTTCAAAAGTGGCAACGGCGACTACATGGGGATGATTGGTTATTCCAATGATGGTGCTGGATTTCCTGCAAAAGTAAACAGCTTCTTACAAAATAAACTTGGCTTATACAATATTAGTGGCAATGTGAATGAGTGGGTGGAAGATATTTATCGCCCATTGAGTAGCAAGGATATGAGCGATATCAATCCATACCGTGGCGACAATTCATTAGATGGCGATGAACCAGAATTATCAAATTACGAATCAGATGTAACTACCCTTATTTCAAATAAATCCAGAGTGTATAAAGGAGGAAGCTGGAAGGATCGTCCTTATTGGTTAAATATTGGAACAAGAAGATTTTTAGATCAAGATAAATCAAGTAGCTCAATTGGATTTAGATGTGTATCCTCTGCATTTGGCTTAGATGCTGCAAGTGAAGCTGCTGACAATTCAGTTCCTTGGTACAAAAGACTATTTAAAAAATAAGTCAATGAAATTACGCATTGGCTCAGGAATCGATTTTCATCAATTAGTGGAAGGAAGAGATTTGTGGATTGGCGGCATTAAAATCCCACATACTAAAGGTGCGTTAGGCCATAGTGACGCAGATGTTTTATTGCACGCAATTTGCGATGCACTATTAGGGGCATTGAGTTTAGGAGATATTGGCACCCATTTCCCCGATACCGATAATGCATTTAAAAACATAGACAGCAAAATATTACTGGCGCGCACATACGATTTAATCACTGCACAGGGATATCAAATTGTAAATATCGATGCCACTCTTTGTTTAGAGGCCCCAAAAATTAAGCCCTATGTAATTGAAATGCAAAACTGCATTGCAAGTATTTTAAAAATTGGAGATAAGGATATTTCAATCAAAGCTACTACTACCGAAACGATGGGCTTTACGGGCCGACAAGAAGGACTTGTTGCAATGGCAACCTGCTTGCTTACCCAAAATTCATAGTTAATACAATTTAAAATGAAGCTCCCTTCTATTTCATTTTTATACGAGCTATACAAGCAAAATCCTCAAATACAAACCGATACAAGAAAACTAAAATGGGGCGATTTGTATTTTGCATTAAAAGGTCCCAATTTCAATGGCAATGGATTTGCATTATCTGCAATAGAAAATGGCGCTAGCTATGCCATTGTGGACGAACCTATTGCTTATAGCGAAGCAATTGACAATCGTATTTTACAAGTAGATGATGTATTAAGCACTTTACAAGCACTTGCAAAATATCATCGTGAACATTTTAAAATTCCTTTTATTGGCATCACAGGCAGTAATGGTAAAACTACTACCAAAGAATTAGTATATGCTGTGCTTGCAAGTCATTTTAAAACCTATACCACCCAGGGAAACTTTAATAACCATATTGGTGTACCATTAACTTTATTAAGTATTGGATTAGATGCACAAATGGCAGTAATTGAAATGGGGGCCAATCATTTACAAGAGATAGCGAGTTATTGCGAATACGCAATGCCTAATTATGGTTTAATCACTAATTGTGGTAAAGCACATTTGGAAGGATTTGGTTCGGAAGAGGGTGTTAAAAAAGGCAAAGGTGAGTTATATGATTATTTAAGAAATCATAAGGGAGCTGCTTTTGTGATGAGTGATTTTGATTACTTAGTAAACATGTGTGCAGGAATTCCAGAAGTAATTAGTTACGGTAGCAAGTCAGGTAACTTACAAGCAGATGCTGCAACTGTTAATGGGTTTTTACAAGTGAATTTCACCAAGGGTGCCCCTTTTGAAATAATACAATCACAATTAGTAGGAGAATATAATTTACCAAATATTTTGGCGGCTGTAAGTATTGGATTGTATTTTAAAGTGCCTGCCGATAAAATAAAAAATGCGATTGAAAATTACGCCCCTTCAAACAGTCGTTCACAATTATTAAAGTGGAAAGGTAATGATGTAATTTTAGACGCTTACAATGCCAATCCAAGTAGTATGCAATTGGCAATTGAAAACTTTGCAAAATTAGACGCAGCCCATAAGATTGTTTGCATTGGAGGCATGAAGGAATTAGGCAGCACAAGTTTGGCAGAGCATCAAGCACTTATAAGCTTACTAGAAAAATACAATTGGGAACAAGTTATTTTGGTAGGTGGTGATTTTGAACAATGCCAACACAAGTTCATCTTCTTTTCAAATGCATTGGAAGCAAAAGAATGGTTAAGAGGAAAAGCGTTTGAAAATAGATCCATATTAATTAAGGGATCGAGAGGAATCCGAATGGAACAAGTAATCGAAAATTAGTCCCCTCCTATTATTTTTCAATATCTTTGCGGCATGCCTAAAAATATATTGTCAAGTGTATTGACCAATAAATGTCCACGTTGTAGAGAAGGTAAATTATTTGTGTCCAATAATGCTTATGATTTATCCAATATTACAAAGATGAATGAAAATTGTCCAGTTTGCGGACAGCCCACTGAAATTGAAGTTGGATTTTATGTTGGTACAGGTTATGTGAGTTATGCATTAACAGTTGCTTATTTTGTTTCTAGCTTTGTTGCTTGGAAAGTTCTCATAGGTATGACTTTTGATTTAGATGATAACCGAATTTTATATTGGTTGTTTAGTTCTATCGTGTTGGTTATTTTATTACAACCCATTTTCATGCGTTTATCTCGTTCTATTTGGATTGCCATGTTTGTATCCTATAATAAAAATTGGAAAGAAGAACCACTGGCGTACAATGAAAGAATGGATGAACATATGAAGGAGCACTAGAATCTTTTACCAAAGCCTTTCAGAAGCAAACGATGTTTGCTTCTGTCTTTTTTCATTATCGCCAGCTTACGAAAGTGAACTTTCGACGCTGTCTTAATGAAAAAAGCCTGTCACTTTCGTGACAGGTTTTGCAGAGAGGAAGGGATTCGAACCCTCGATACGTTGCCGTATACACACTTTCCAGGCGTGCTCCTTCAACCACTCGGACACCTCTCTATAAGGGTTGCAAATGTAAGATAAAATATGGGATTTGGACTATTCTATAACCCAAACAACCTTTCTGCATTCGCAGTAGTGATTGCTGCTATCTCATGCAAGGGCAAGGCTTTTATTTCTGCTAATTTTTTAGCTACTTCTATCATGAATGATGGTTCGTTCCTTTTACCTCTATATGGTACAGGTGGTAAATAAGGAGCGTCAGTTTCTAAAAATAAATAGTCCATAGGAATATCTTTTACTGCTTCTGCAACACCTGCATTTTTATAAGTGAGCACCCCACCAAGTCCTAAATAAAACCCCATGTCAATAATTTGCTTTGCAGATTCAGCACTTCCACTAAAACAATGAAAGGCACCGCGTAATCCTTTTTTTGCAAAAGGTTTTACTGCTTCAATGGTTTCACCCATTGCGTTACGTGTATGTATCACAATAGGGGTATTATAATCAATTGCCCATTGCATTTGAATTTCAAAAGCTTTGTATTGTTGTTCTGTAAAAGTTTTATCCCAATAAAAATCCAATCCTATTTCACCAATAGCCACAAATTTTCTCTTGCACAACCACGCTTCTACAATTTTTAATTCAGCTTCATAATTTTCTTTCACATAACAAGGATGCAAGCCCATCATGGCAATACATTTATTGGGAAATTTTGTTTCTAATTCCAACATATCTGCAATGCAAGTACTGTCAATCCCTGGCATCAGAATTTTCTCTACCCCACTTAAATGAGCATTGTTTAATATATGATCTATTTCAGGAAGAATAGATTCATCATAAATATGTGCATGGGTGTCAATAAATCGCATAAAACACTGATTATAAATGCAAAAAAACGGTTTTTTTTCCACCCCGCATACTAAAACGAATTATTTCATCGTTTTAGGTTTTGGACGATAGGTCTTATTAGTACAAACTTTATCTTTTTGTTTTTTATAGGGTACGGATTATACAGGCCGAGGTTTCTACCTTGGCCTTCTTTTTGCTTAAAATAAATTTTATGGAATGGACTCAAAACGATAACCCAATTGAGAGAAATAGTCCAAAACCATAGGCAATGCAACCGACATCCTATCCCATGCTTTTTGACTATCATGAAACACAATTATGGAACCTGGCTTTGTATATTTTATAACATTGCGCGCGCAATCATCGCCATTTAATTTTAAATCAAAATCGGCACTCAATACATCCCACATTATAATTTGTTGAGGCAAATTTTTCACGGAACTTAATGCATTAATTTGTCTTTTAGTTATTCTTCCATAAGGAGGTCTAAACAAATTACTTTCTATTAAATTAACTGCATCTTTTATATTTTCGATATAATCATTTGTTGTTGTTTTCCATCCATTCAAATGATCATAAGTATGATTGCCTACCCTATGACCTGCTTTTAAAATAGACTCATAAATATTGGGGTGCTTTAGCACATTATTTCCGATGCAAAAAAAAGTAGCTTTTGCATTGTATTTTTTTAATTCTGCTAAAACAAAAGGGGTTGCTTCGGGGTGTGGCCCATCATCAAAACTCAAATAAATCACCTTCTCTTTGGAGGGGATATTCCAGGTACATTTTGGGTAAAATGCACGCAACCAAAAAGGTGTTTTAATTAAATACATACCCAAAGATAAATAGTTCTTTTGCCCGTATGAATATTATCTTTGTAAAAATGATGTAAAGTATGGATGCAAAGGTTAGAGTTCGTTTTGCCCCCTCTCCCACAGGCGGTTTACACTTGGGGGGTGTGAGAACGGTTTTATTCAATTATTTATTTGCGAAGCACAATAACGGAGAATTTATACTAAGAATTGAGGATACTGACCAAACCCGTTTTGTACCAGGTGCAGAACAATATATTCAAGACACTTTGGCTTGGTGTGGACTAACCCCTGATGAGAGTCCTTTGCATGGAGGGCCTTGTGCACCTTATCGCCAAAGCGAACGCAAGCCCATGTACAAAGAATTTGCAGATAAATTAATTGCGCAAGGCAATGCTTACTATGCATTTGATACCCCCGAGGATTTAGATGCAAAGCGAAAGGAAGTTCCTAATTTTCAATACAGTCATGCGCACAGAATGAACATGAAAAATTCATTGTCACTTTCCAAAGAAGTGGTGGATGAATTATTAAAAAATAATACGCCGCATGTTATAAGAATTAAAGTGCCAGAAAATGAGGAAGTGAGTTTGGAAGATGTGATTAGAGGTCATGTAAGCTTTGATACCAATATGGTTGATGATAAAGTTTTATTAAAAGCAGACGGCATGCCAACGTATCATCTTGCGGTAGTAGTAGATGATCATTTAATGAAAATAACACATGCCTTTAGAGGTGAAGAGTGGCTACCAAGCGCTCCTGTGCATGTATTATTATGGAAATATTTATTTGGTATTGATCAAATGCCTAAATGGGCTCACCTTCCTTTAATCTTAAAACCAGATGGTAACGGTAAATTAAGCAAGCGTGATGGAGAACGTTTAGGTTTCCCTGTATTTGCGATGGATTGGTTTGATCCAAATACCAATACAACCACCATAGGATTTAAAGAAAGGGGATTTTTACCCGAAGCTTTTGTAAACTTGTTAGCGATGTTGGGGTGGAATGACGGTACTGATAAGGAAATATATACAATGGAGGAATTGATTGCTGGATTTTCTTTAGAAAGAGTGCATAAAGGCGGCGCTAAATTTGATTATGAAAAGGCAAAGTGGTTTAATAGTGAATGGATAAAGAAAATGGATAACGAGCAATTAGCTGAATTGGTAAAACCCTATTTTGACAAAGAAGGAATTGAAGTGCATGACCCTGCATATTTAGTAAAAGTAATAGGATTGGTGAAAGAGCGTTGTCAATTATTGCCTGATTTTATAACACAATCAAGTTTTTATTTTAAAGCTCCTGAACATATTGACACAGCAAGTATTGCTTCAAAATGGGACGCTAATAAAACTGAATTCTTTACTGAATTAACAACAATATATAGTAGCAAAGTGGCAAATGGTGTAATGTCCGCTCCAGCTCTTGAATTAGAAACCGAATTTAAAGAACTCGTTGCTAAGCATGCATTAAAACCAGGTGAATTGATGTTGCCATTTAGGATTATGCTTGTAGGTGGTAAATTTGGACCTGGAGTATTTGAAATTGTAGAGGCAATAGAATTAAAAGATACGATAGCAAGAATTCAACATAGCTTGAAATTATTATCCTAAAATTGGTGTAACTTGTACACACCAAGGATACTTAAATAAATTAAGAATGAGTGTAGAGAAACCCATTAGAGTTTTAGTGGCTAAAGTAGGCCTGGACGGGCATGACCGAGGTGCAAAAGTAATTGCCACTGCATTAAGAGATGCAGGCATGGAAGTGATTTATACCGGTCTTCGTCAAAGCCCCGAAATGGTGGTTCAAGCAGCATTACAAGAAGATGTGGATGCAATAGGTATTAGTATTTTATCGGGCGCACATATGACCGTCTTCCCTAAAGTTTATAATTTGATGCAAGAAAAAGGATTAACCAATACATTACTCACAGGAGGTGGCATTATACCTGAGGAAGACAATCATGCATTAAACACCATGGGTATTGGAACACTTTTTAGCCCTGGTGCCAATACCGGTGATATTGCAGACTATATAAAAAAATGGGTGACCGAACATAGGAAGTAAATTTATTCATCATTAAAATTGCTAGTATGTCATTTCAAACTTTATTTACAAAAATGGAAGATCATACATTGATCATTACCATTAATCGTCCCGACGTTTTAAATGCTTTAAACAAGCAAGTGATTAATGATTTGGATGCAGTTATGGACCGCGTATATAAATTTCCTGAAATTAAGAGTGTAGTAATCACTGGTGCAGGCTTAAAAAGTTTTGTAGCAGGTGCCGATATTAAAGAATTTGAATCCTTATCCAAGGAGGAAGCAATTGCAGTTGCTAAAAGAGGGCAATCCGTATTTGCAAAAATTGAAAATTCACCAAAACCTGTTATTGCTTGCGTAAATGGTTTTGCATTAGGAGGTGGATGTGAACTGGCTATGAGTTGTCATTTTGTAATTGCTTCAGAAAGTGCCATTTTTGGTCAACCCGAAGTTAATTTAGGAATAATGGTAGGCTATGGTGGATCACAAAGACTTACTCAAAGAGTTGGAAAGGGACGTGCCATGGAATTAATTATTACCGGTAAAACAATTAATGCCACCCAAGCTATGAATTATGGACTCGTAAATTATGTAGTTCCTCAAACCGAGTTATTGGATAAAGCTTTTTCAATATTGAGAGTGGTACATGAGAAATCATCAATTGCTGTAGGCAATTCCATTAAGGCCATTAATGCTGTTTGGGACGAGAAGGCGAATGGATATGATGTGGAAGCTAATTTATTTGGTGATTGTTTTTCCAGTGATGATGCCAAAGAAGGTATTGCCGCTTTCAAAGAAAAAAGAAAGCCCCATTTTAAAGGACACTAATTCCTGTTTTAATCCTATTTTTTACCCATATTTTCGTAAGGTGCCTTACCTTTGCGCTACTAAATTATTGTAATTATGGAATACAGAATTGAGAAAGACACCATGGGTGAAGTAAAAGTACCTGCTCATGTTTATTGGGGGGCGCAAACACAAAGAAGTATCGAAAATTTTAAAATAGCACAGGATATTAATAGAATGCCGAAGGAAATTATTCGCGCTTTCGCCTACTTAAAAAAAGCAGCTGCATTAACCAATTTTGATGCAGGTATTTTACCAAAAGAAAAATGTGATTTAA
>JALQXE010000141.1 GCA_023263235.1 Sediminibacterium sp.
GGTAGATTAATGGGTTTTGACATGATAACGTTTAAATATTCAGCTCCGGAGGAGCCACATGTCGGTGGGGCTCCCCGGAGCATCATACTCAACGTATTTATTTTAAATAATTCTGTAATTCTGCAATTTTTTCCGTAGTATTGAATACACCTCCATAAAAAGCAGTAATAGTTGATGAAGTATCATCTTTTATACCCCTTGATGAAACACATAAGTGCTTAGCATCAATAATTACAGCCACATCTTCAGTCTCTAATACTTCGGATAATTCCCTGGCAATCTGATTAGTCAATCTCTCCTGAACTTGTGGTCGCTGAGAAAAATAATTAACTATACGATTTAACTTAGAAAGACCTATTACCTTGCCTGAAGAAACATAGGCTACATGTGCCTTTCCAATTATTGGAACAAAATGATGTTCACAATTTGAATAAAAAGAAATATTCTTTTCTACCAACATCTGGTTGTATTGATATTTGTTTTCGAAAAGAGCTATTTTGGGTTTATTCGCTGGATTTAAACCCGAAAAAATTTCATCGATATACATTTTAGCCACCCTATTTGGCGTCCCCTTTAAGGAGTCATCTGTCAAGTCCAAGCCCATAACATCCATTATTTGAGAGAAAAGACCGGCGATTTTTTCCTTTTTTTCTTTATCAGAAAGAGCAAATGCATTTTGTTTAAGCGGAGTATCTATTCCTGTAAAAAGATGATCATCTCCAATTTCTTGATCACTGAAAGCATTTAATATAAGCTTATCAGATAGGGTATTCAACAAAGTTTCTTGATGTTTCATACAATTTAATTTTAAGTTCTAAATGAGATGCTATTTTAGGTCTCAATAAATTATAAATTACCCTGGCAATATTCTCAACTGTGGGGTTGATGTCTTTAAAAAAATCTACATCAAGATTTAAATTCTTATGATCAAATCTATTAACTACTTCATCTTGTATTATATCAGATAAAATCTTGGTATCTATAACATAACCTGTTTCGGCATCGCAATAACCTATAACCTTAACCTCAAGATCATAGTTATGACCATGATAATTTGGATTAGAACAAGCTCCAAAAACTTCCTTGTTTTTTTCATCTGTCCAATCGGCACAAAACAATTTGTGCGCGGCATTAAAATGCTCTTTCCTAAATACCGCTACCTTTTGACTCATGCTTCCAAATTAAGAGAGTGAAGTTACGATATAAATAACGCGGATAATGTAATTTTGTTTAACCATTTATCAAAAATGTTAAACGTTTAGGTTTTTTGACAAATTAATGCTTAAAATTTGAACAAAAAAGGCGAAAAATTGAATCAAAAAGATGTTTATACTCCAAAATATTCCACAAAAATACGCGGGGTCTCATACAATTTTATACAATGTAATTGTATCTCATTGGGAATATGTGGAGCCAATTGGTTCCAAATGGCGATGGCTAAATTCTCAGTACTACACATTTGTCCATGCATAAAAGCTACATCCATATTTAAGTTTTTATGGTCTAGCTCATCTAAAATATGTTGCTTAATAAGGATACTTAACTTTTTAACATCAAATAAAAAACCAGTCTCCGGATCAGGATTGCCTTTAACAGTAACAAATAACTCATAATTGTGACCATGCCAGTTTTCATTGGCACAAACGCCAAAAACTTCCTCATTCTTTTCCTTACTCCAATTTGGATTTGCTAATTTATGCGCAGCATTAAAATGTTCTACTCTAGTTAAATACACCATCTTCTTCATATATATTAGAGCGCAAAGATATAAATTTGAATGGCAAGAAAGCGTTTTTTAGTTCCCTTTAACGACCTTTATACTATGAGAGTTATCATAACCGCAGCTACGCATGGTGAATGGATGCCCAGTTTTCAAAAAATTAATCCAAAATACGTAGGAAACAGTAAAAAGTTTTCGGTGGGATTTCATGAATCCGGTATAGGAATGTTAGCCTCAAGTATTTCCTTAATGAAAATGTTTACACAGGAAACCCCTACCCTTATTGTTCAAGTGGGTGTTGCAGGTTGTTTTGATAAAAAAATTCCTTTGGGAAAAGTGTTTGCTGTAAAAGATGATTTTGCGGGAGATATTGGTGTAATAGAAAACAAGGTTTGGAAAGATTTATTTGACATGAAATTCGACAAACCCAATGATGCTCCTTATGAAAAAAAGAGCTTGCCCAATCCTTGGTTGAATCAGTTTAATATATTGAACTTACCTACTAAAAAATCAGTAACAGTAAATACAATTAGCACCGAAAAAAGCCGTATTCAATTATTAGGCAGTCGCTATAAAGCTGTACTTGAAACAATGGAGGGCGCAAGTTTACATTATATGGGACGAGATTTAACCATTCCCTTTATTCAAATAAGAGCGGTAAGTAATTATGTAGGAGAACGAGATAAATCAAAATGGAAAATGCAGGAAGCAATTTACAATTTGAATGAAACCTTATTGGCCTATTTAGACGCTTTATATAAAATTGCTTAAGATGCCAGTTATTGATTTAGGGTTTTCCCCATGCCCCAATGATACTTTTATATTTGATGCCTTAGTGAATCATAAAATTGACACAAAAGGTTTTACATTTAAATTGCATCTAGAGGATGTTCAAACCCTTAATGAGTGGGCTTTACAAGGCAAATTACCTTTTTCAAAAATAAGCTATGGGGTATGGCCGTTGGTGAAAAATAATTATACTTTATTAAATGCGGGAGGCGCATTAGGCAAAGGAGTTGGTCCAATGCTTATATACAAAGATCAAACTAAAGCTGCGAATGAAAAAACTGCAACACAAAACAATGGCAAGCCAATTATTGAAACCATGACTGTAGCCATTCCAGGCATTAACACCACAGCACACTTGTTATTTAGCCTAGCTTTCCCACAAGTGAAAAATAAAAAATTTGTAGTGTTCAATGAAATTGAAGACGCAGTATTATCAGGTAAAGTTGATGCGGGCGTAATCATTCACGAAAACCGTTTTACTTATGCACAAAAAGGATTGAGTAAATGGATGGACCTTGGCACCTATTTTGAAGAAACATTTAATGCACCAATACCTTTGGGAGGTATTATTGCGCGGAATAATATTCCAAATATAGAAGTGCAATTAATTGATAATTTAATTAAAGAAAGTGTACAATATGCTTTTAATCATAGTTACGAAATACTACCTGAATTTGTAAAATGTCATTCACAAGAAATGTCTCAACAAGTAATGCGTCAGCATATAGATTTATATGTAAATGATTTTAGCATAGACATAGGTATTACTGGGAAAACCGCCATTGCACAATTAGAAAAAGTTTGGGACCAACTAAACGGGTCAAATTAAATTAACGCAACCATAAGTGGTTTACATTATGGCTTTAATGCTTTTGCATAAGCGGCCAAAACTCTTACTCTAGCTTCCTCATGCACTACGATGGGTTTGGGATAATCCAAACTATCCAATTCAGGCACCCATTTGCGAATGTATTTTAAATCCTTGTCAAATTTTTCAGTTTGCAAACGTGGATTGAATACTCTAAAGTAAGGTGCAGCATCACAACCACTGCCGCTTGCCCATTGCCACCCTCCGTTATTTGCAGCTAAATCAAAGTCCAATAATTTTTCAGCAAAATATGCTTCACCCCAACGCCAATCAATTAACAAATGCTTCGTTAAAAAACTAGCTACAATCATACGCACTCTGTTATGCATAAAACCAGTCGTATTTAATTCGCGCATACCGGCATCCACTATAGGATAACCTGTTTTGCCTTCACACCATGCCTCAAATTCTTTTTCATTATTACGCCACTCAATAAAATCATATTGTGCTTTAAATGATTTGCCTTTTCCTACTTGTGGGTAATGCCACAAAATCATATGGTAAAATTCACGCCAAATAATTTCATTAAAAAAGGTACTATTCAATGTCTGTGTTTCCAATGCAAGCTTTCGAACCGATATAGTTCCAAAACGCAGATGCACGCTAAGTTGCGTGGTACCCTTAATAGCTGGAAAATTTCTTTGATCAGCATACTTTTTTATCAAACTCGTATCCCATTTAACTGGAGGAACAATCAAGTCTGTTTTTTCAAAACCTATTTCTTTTAAACTAGGAATTTTTAATGGCTTGATATCCATAAAATAATCCATCAATTTCACAGAAGGATGAATTTTAGGAATATGATTGGCCCAATATGCGCGCCACTTATTAGCATAAGGTGTATATACAGTGTAAGGCTTTCCATCGTCTTTTATAACCTCTTCTTTTTCAAAAATCACTTGATCCTTAAAAGTGTTAAATGGAATTTCTCTTTTATCTAGTATTGTTTTTATTTGCGCATCTCTTTCAATGGCTAACGGCTCATAATCGTGATTGGTAAATATGCCAGCAATATTATATTTAGAAATTAAATGAGTAATAACATCCACAGGTGTACCATATTCAACCAACATAGATTTTCCTATACTTGTTAATTGCTCCTGCATGGTAAGGATATTTCTATGAATGAAATCAACCCTTCTATCTTTTTTATTTGATAATTTATCCAGGATGGTTTTATCAAAAATAAAAACGGGTATCACCCTTAACCCTTGCAATTTTGCTTGATACAATGCATGGTATAACCCAACATTATCTTCGAAACGTAAATCTCTTCTAAACCAAAATATAAAAACGGGTTCTTTCATTTTATTATTCATTTCTTAAATTCTCTACCACTTTTAACAATATTAACATAAAATAGTTCTAGGTAAGGGACAATATATTTAATTTAGCAACATGCAAATTGGACAAATTACACAGGCCCTTGAACATTGGGCGCCGCTCTCTTTTCAGGAAGATTATGACAATTGCGGTTTATTGGTGGGTAATCCGCTTTCCGAATGTACCGGTGTTTTGTGTTCTTTAGATTGTACCGAAGCGGTATTGAATGAAGCCATAGAAAAAGGCTGTAATCTAATTGTAAGCCATCACCCCATCATTTTTAAGGGCATAAAACAATTTGATGAAAGCCATTATGTAGCAAGAACGGTTCTTATAGCTATTCAAAAAAATATTGCCATTTATGCCATTCATACCAACTTGGATAATTTATTGGATGGGGTCAATAAAACCTTGGCCGATCGTTTACTTTTAGAAAACCGTCAAATTTTGACTCCTAAACCAGGACTCAAAGACCAAAATGGCAAAGAAATTGGTTCTGGCCTTATTGGAACACTTCCCCTTGAAACCGAGGCGTCTGAATTCCTAAAATGGATTAAAGAAAAATTGAATTTAAGTGTTATAAAACATACAAAATTTTTAGGAAAACCATTGAAAACCATAGCTTTATGTGGTGGAGCGGGTAGCTTTCTCATAAACGATGCGAAAGCCCAAAAAGCCGATTGCTATATAACCAGTGACCTTAAATATCACGACTATTTTGAAGCAGATGACAAGCTATTATTATTGGATATTGGCCATTGGGAGAGTGAACAATGGGTTTCGGAGCTAATTATTGCTTATTTAACCGCTAAATTCCCTACCTTTGCCGTCCTCCAATCTTTGGTGTGTACACAACCTATAACATACTTTAAATAAACTTGAAATATGGCATCTGTCAAAGACTTTTCAGTAGAAGAAAAATTAGTGAATCTTTACAAGCTTCAAACTGTAGATAGCAGTATTGATCAAATCAAAATACTTCGTGGTGAATTACCTATGGAAGTGAAGGATTTGGAAGACGAAGTACAGGGTTTAGTAAATAGACAAACTAGAATTGAAGAAGAAATAAATGGTATCACTGAATATATTGATGCTAAAAAAGAGGCGATCAAAGAAAGTGAAGCCTTACTTGCTAAATACGAAACTCAAAGCGATAATGTAAAGAACAATCGTGAGTTCGAAGCCATCAATAAGGAAATTGAAATGCAAGGTTTAGAAATTAAACTTTGTGAGAAAAATATAC
>JALQXE010000143.1 GCA_023263235.1 Sediminibacterium sp.
AAATTTCTTCCTCCATCTGTAGACACCATAAAGTTTACATTAGGACAGTATACTTTGTTTTCGTCCATTGGATCAACAAACACTTTAGTATAATACCATGCTCTTTGACGAATATTATTGTCATTGCATACTAACTCCCATGATTTACCAGCATCGTCCGACATATATAAACCACCGTCTTTATTTTCAATTAACGCGTATAGCTTGTCGGTATTTGATTTTGCAACAGCAACACCTACAATACCCCACACTCCTTTTGGTAACCCTTTTGCATTTTTAATATCCGTCCAGGTTTCCCCTCCATCAGTACTTTTAAACATACCTGAACCTTCTCCGCCACTTTCTAAACTATATGGGGTTCTAATTAACTGCCAGGTACCAGCGTATAAAACATCAGGATTACTTGGATCTATTACTAAATCACTTGCACCTGTTTGAGGATTTACGTATAAAACTTTTTTCCAAGAGGCTCCCCCATCGGTACTTTTATATACTCCTCTGTTTTCATTGGGGCCAAATAAATGACCCATCACTGCTGCCCAAATAATATCTGGATTTTTAGGATGCACCACTAGTCTTACAATATGACGACTTTCTTTTAATCCAATATTTTTCCATGTCTTTCCATCATCGGTTGATTTCCATGCGCCACCCAATCCTTCACTTACATTACCACGCATTGTATTTTCCCCCTCTCCAACATAAATAACCGATTCATTGGACGGTGCAATAGCAATAGCGCCAATGGTTCCTCCAAAATAACCATCTGAAATATTTTTCCAATTCAATCCAGCGTCTGTAGTTTTCCAAACACCTCCACCAGTTGAACCCATGAAAAAGGTATTAGGTTCATTATAAGATCCTACGCCCGCAGCTGCTCTTCCTCCTCTAAAAGGACCAACAAGTCTAAAGTTTTGTGCTTTAATAACTGGGTCTTGAGCAATACGCACCGCATCAACTACCGTACTTACTTTTTTCTTTTGCGCAATTACTTCGCTTGCATTTGTTGCAACCAATAGTAAGAGCATGGCAATCATCTTTTTCATACTTTTTAATTTTAATAAAATGAGTCTCCGAAGAGACTCATTTTTAACTTACTTAATTAAATCAACGTCTTTGAATTTTTTAATGGGATTCGCTTCTACTAACTTTCTAAAGTCTGCCCAATCCTTTTCAATAAATGCGTTTACTTTAACAGCTATGTCATTGGCAGCAGCAATTGCATCTTGAATTGCAGCTTTTTCTTGTTCAGCTGGCATTGCATTCTTACCAACAATTAACATGCTTGCGTTTCTGATTGTACCTAAAGGTGTAATTACTGGAACTGTTCCATATCCTTGCTTTTCTTGTTTCTTACCCATCATATACGCTCTGATATCTTTAATTTTTTCAGTAATTAATTTATGTGCTTTGTTTAAAGTATCAATCCCTTTGTCTTTTTTATCCTTCCATTCTGCTTTTAAGCCTGTGAGTACTAAATCTGCATCATCAATTAAATCCATAGCTGCATTGTATTTATCAACTGCAGGCTGTAGTTTTTCCAATGCCGCATCCTGAGCAAGTACAATTTCATTTTTACTAGGTAATCTTGGATCGTCTTTAACATCCACCCAAACAGAGTCTTTTTGATTGCCTACCGTTACAACAAATTTGTATTTACCCGCCAATACATCACGGCCAGTAAATTCTTTATCATCCTCATTTGGTGTAGCAGCAGTTTCTTCATCCATCATTCTCCTTCCTCCTCCGCCACCTGTTTTTGAAGCACCTACCGAACGAGTTCCTTTTTGTTCAAAACTCCAATAATTTCTATTAAAGCCTGTGTCAATTTTAAAAGTCAAATTACGTATTACAGCATCTTTGCTATCCTTAATTTGAACCTTTGCTTTTTTCACACTATCGGTGGTATAAATGGTAATAGGTAATCCTAATGGTTTATTTGGCGCATCCCACATTCCCCATGTACTCCATTCATATGGTGAATTTTTAACAGAAAAATTGTAAACAGCATTTGGTGCAGATACGAAAAACTTATTTTCTGTTCCCTTATTTGCTGCTAATTTTCTTAACGGTTTTATGTCATCTAAAACCCATAAACTTCTTCCAAATGTAGCAATGGCTAAATCGGCCTCTCTGTCTTGAATAGCAAAATCATAAGTTGAAACTGATGGATATCCATTTTTCCATTGTTGATAGCTTACTCCATTATCTAAGCTTACATAAAAACCTTGTTCAGTACCAACAAATACCAAATTAGGTTCCACTGGATCTTGTAAAACAGTTAACGCATAACCGTTTACTTTTTTCTCATCTACTACGTTGGTCCATGTCTTTCCTAAATCGGTAGATCTAAAAATATAAGGTGCAAAATCACCTTGTCTATAATTATTTGCAACTACAAATACTTCATTTGCATTGTACGCCGAAGTTCTGATTTGTGGGATCCATGCACCTTTAGGGAAACCAGCAATATTATTCGTAAGATCGGTCCATGATTGTCCACCATTTTCAGTTACTTGAACCTTACCATCGTCGGTACCTATAAAAATTAAATCCTTTTTTAATGCACTAGGCGCAATTGAAATAATGGTACAATAGTTTTCTGCACCTGTAATATCAACACTTAAACCCCCATTATTAGATTGATCAATTTTTGCACTATCATTGGTGGTTAAGTCCGGAGAAATAATTTTCCACCCTTCCCCTTTATTGGTACTCTTATGTAAAAACTGAGAACCAAAATAAATAGTTTTTTTATCAAATGGATCCTGCGCTATGGCTGCATTCCAGTTAAATCGCAGCAATGTCTTTGCATCAGGTGCTGGAGGTTTTATATAAGAAGAAGCTCCCGTTTGTGTGTTGTATCTTCCAACAGAACCGCCCTGACTCATTGCATAAACCCAATTGGCATCCTCAGGATCTGGCATTACATCAAATCCATCACCGCCCCATAAATTATCCCAATCAAAATTACGAATACCTCCTTTTGTTAAAGAATAAGCAGGGCCTCTCCATGAACCATTGTCTTGCATTCCTCCCATTATATGATATGGAATTTCATTGTCTACATTAATATGATAAAACTGCCCAACTGGAATTTTTTCATCAAACATCCATGTTTTACCACCATCACGAGTGATACCAATACCACCATCATTTCCATCTAATATATATTTATTGTCTTTTGGATGAATCCAAAAAGCATGATGGTCTGGATGAATACCGCTGTAAGGAATAATTGTTTCAAAAGTTTTTCCTGCATCAATACTCTTTTGAACGGTTTGACTTATGTACCATAATGTATTTTCATCCTGAGGATCACAAATAATATCTTGGAAATAAAATGGTCGATTGTCTACAATTGATTTTTGACCATTAACCAATTTCCATGAATAACCACCATCATCACTTTTATACAATCCGCTTTTTGTTGACTCAATTAATGCATATACACGATTTGGATTGGATCGGCTTATTGTAATACCCACTCTTCCTAAATTTCCTTCTGGCAAACCATGCTCTTTTCCTAATTTGATAAAATTCTTTCCACCATCAATAGTCATATATAGTCCACTCCCTTTTCCACCACTTTCTAAATGATATGGATTACGATAATGATGCCACATAGCAACAAATAATTTATTAGGATTGGTTGGATCCATGATCATATCACCAGGACCTGTCGTGTCATTGGTATATAAAATTTGATTCCAGGTTTCACCACCATCTGTTGTTTTAAATACACCTCTATTTTTGCTTTGCCCATAAGGGTTGCCAATGGCACCCGCATACACTACATTTGGATTATTGGGATCGATAATGACTCTGTGAATATTTCTAGTTTGTTCAAGACCCATGCGCTTCCAAGTTCTACCTGCATCCATGGTTTTATAAATACCTTCCCCAATGCTGATTGAATTTCTTGGGTTTCCCTCTCCGGTTCCTACCCATACAACACTTGGATTGGATTGTTGAATAGCAAGTGAACCAATATTCATAATGGGCTGCTCTTCAAAAACAGGTGTCCAACTAACACCCCCATTGTAAGTTTTCCAAACACCACCCGATGCAGCTCCAATCCATATTGTATTTGGATTGTTTACCTCCACATCAATTGTAGTAACGCGCCCACTCATACTCGCAGGTCCTACGTTTCTTGGTTTCCAATTTTTAAATGCTTTATTGATGTCAACTTTCTCAACAGTTGCAACTGGTGTTGCTACTTTTTTTGACTTTTGAGCGGTTGCTTCCAATGAAAAAACAGATGATACTGCTAGGACAGAAGCTAAAAGAGTAATGCGCATGATAAGCTTATTTACTATTATAAAATAATGAGTAACTAAGCTACTTAATTTTTGGTCAAAAAAGAACAAGAAATGACCAAGTAAAAAAATTATAATTTTTCAATTATGCCGGCAATACCTTGACCCCCTCCAACACAGGCGGTTACAATGCCATACTTTTTGTTAAGGCGTTCTAAGTCATTGATTATCTGTACTGTAAGTTTAGAACCAGTACATCCCAAAGGATGTCCCAATGCAATGGCACCTCCATTAATGTTCACCTTATTGGTATCTAAATTTAAAGCGCGGATCACCGCTAAAGACTGAGATGCAAAAGCTTCATTTAATTCAAATAAATCAATTTGATCCAATTGCATACCAGCTTGCTTTAAAACTTTTGGAACGGCTGCAACCGGACCAATTCCCATGATTCTTGGATGTACGCCGGCAGAAGCACAATTCACCAAACGGCCAAT
>JALQXE010000063.1 GCA_023263235.1 Sediminibacterium sp.
CCATTAATTCGTAATTGTTCATTACTTGAATTTTTTGGTTAAATAATTGGTTTTTCCCAGTGGACACTCTTTACCAGAGCGAATCAGCCAAAACTGATTTGGGAGGGCAAAGGTAGGCAATTATTGTGGATTTTCGGTCATTTTTAAGGTAAAAATGAGTGCTACTGGGAAATGATCACTAAACCCAGCGTTGTATTGAGCCCCATTATAGGTTCTTTTTGGGTAGCCCATATATTTCCCATCTGTTTCAATCATACTATTGTTTTTGTAAATAATTGATTTATAAGTATTTATATTAAAATCGGTAATGTTTTTACTATACGGAGCTATTTTAAGCCAAAGGGGACTAATGAGTATTTGATCAAATAAGTTCCATGCGTCGTTATATGCCAGACTACCCATGCCGTTTAAAAAATGCTTTTCAAATGGGTTCTCCATTTTTAGTTGCTTTATGCTTTTGTTATTGGGGTTGTCATTAAAATCCCCCATCACTATAAATTTTGCTAACGGATCTTTAAAATGAACACTATCCATTATTTTCTTACAAATAGAACTTGCCCATATTCTTTTGTCTGCAGAAACGCGTTCTCCGCCTCTTCTACTAGGCCAGTGATTCACCAAAATATGTACCATTTCATTAACCAATAATCCTTTCACATACAATATATCTCTTGTCGCGTAAGTATTAAAATGCGTAGCATCGGTTAAGGAATAAGGAGCGTATTGGTAAGGTTTAAAATTTGCAGGATTGTAAATTAATGCAACATCTACTCCTCTTGGATCCTTTGAGTCAAAATGAATAAACTTGTAATGATACTTTTTTAATAAGGGCGTAGCAATGAGTTTATTAAGCACTTGTTTATTTTCAATTTCCGCAAGCCCTAGTAATGTAATTCCATTAGCATTTTCAAGTTGTCCAATATTGTAAATAACCGAAGACAATTTTAATGCCTTTTCATTATAAACTGATTGACTATATTTTTTTTCACTACCTGGAAGAAAATCTTCGTCTACAACATTTATTTGATTGATGGTGTCATAATAGTTTTCGCAATTATAGAAACCTACCATTATTTTCAATTTTTTATCTAGAGATTGTGCTAAAGAGCTATTATAAAAAGTAGTTATTAAAATTAAATTAAAGATGAATGTTTTCATTTGTTGATTTCCAACAATGATAAGCATTGCAGAGAATTTTTATTAAGTATTTTCCGAAGGTTTATGCATAAAAATTAAATGCAAATTTGGAGCTCAATTCAATGCATGCGTTTTAAAATCCTCTTATTAATTAGTCATTTATTTGTATTTCAAAATTTAATTCAAGGCCAAGTTGCAAGTGAAAATATTGTACATGATGAAGATGCACATGCAACAAATGCAGTGGATTGGATACCTAGTTTATTAAACGCAACGGCCAATCCATTGAACAATTTTGTCACCTTTAATGGTCGAATTTTTTCATGGAATTTAAGAGGGGAAAATAATGCTATTCGAATTGTAGATGGTATCCATTGGCATTCAAATATTAAATCATGGAATGGGGATAGGTTAATTACTGGTATAAATAATGTTTTTAAAAGAGATGAATTTTTATTTAACAGCGTCTATTCTAAAAGTGGATTTTGGTCATTTGCGAATATAAGTTTAATGAGTTCAGAAAATACTCAAGAGAAAAAATCAATTACCCTTTCAAATTCTTTTTCGGTCACTCCTCAAATAAATAATTTAAAGTCAGTCACCGCTATTTATCGTACTGGCCTTTTGTCCAATAAAATAAAATTGAGCGCGGCAATAAAAATAGAGGATGCCCCATTGAATGTATTGCCAAATGGGTACAAGAAGGCCATGCATATTTTTTTTAGTATTGATAAAAAATGGAATAATCAAACAAGCCTTGGGTTGAGTGTTTTTTGGAATAGGAGCGACCAGGGAAGAGCAGCCACTGGCACCAATGAAGTGATTTTACTAAGTAAACAAAGAAGTTATAGCGCTAATTGGGGATGGTATCAACAAAAAGCATTTTTCCCAAGCACCAGACAAACCAATACACCCATAATCACATTAAGGTATCAGAAAAAATGGAATGAACGAAATATGTTGTCTATAAATAATGGGGTTGTATTTGGCAAAGAGGCTAGTTCCAATTTAGAATGGACAAAGGCCGCCGACCCTCGCCCAGATTATTATAAATATTTACCTAGTTATTTTATAGATACAGCTTTACAAAGCCAATTGCGTAATTGGTATTTGCAGCATCCAGAAAAATTGCAAATAAATTTTGATCGCTTGGCAGCCATTAATAAATCTTCATTAGGGGGACGTTCCTTTTATTTCGTTAATCAAGAAAACAGTGCATTGCTCATGATGCATGGCAGCGTTTTATTTTCTAGTCAGTTAAAACCAAACTTAAGTTTTCAAACTGGAATTCATTACGCTTGGGATCAAATTCATTTTTATAATACCGTAAAAGATTTATTAGGGGGCCAATTTTTGTACAATTATAATGGATGGATGAATGACGATAGCTTGGCTTTAAGCTTTCAGCAAGATGTACTTCATCCGGATAAAAAAATGAAGCAAGGTGAAAAATGGGGACCAGATTTTTTGATACGTTCGTTTCAATTTAGGCCTTGGATGCAAGTTCAAAGATTGGGTCCAATTTTTGAGACCTCCATTGCATTGGGATATAGTATAGATGGATTAGCGCGTATTGGTTTTAATCAAAATGGTTTATTTGAAAATTCAAAAGGAAGTACAGGGTTTAATGTGTTTTATAATACAGATGCTAAAGCGCAAATACTTTATAAATTAAATGGTCGATTGTATTTTAAGTCAATTCTATTTGCAAAATGGATGGCACCTAAATATCAGTCAGTTTTTTTAGATCCTGAAATAAATATAGCAGCATCTCCATTTGTGGCACAGGAACAGCAATATGGAGCAGACTTTAGTGTATTGTACCGCGCGCCTAATTTAAAATCTTCCATTAGCTGCTATCAAAATATGAATTTTAATGAAACAGAAAATAGAATGTTTTATCATGATGCCTATGCATTATTTGTTTATGGTAGTATTGGCAATATGCATAGTGTAAACAGAGGGATTGAATTTGTGATAGAGACTAGCATCCTTCAAAATTTAAAATTGAATTACGCTGCAACCTTTGTTGATAGTTACTATTTCCAAAATGCCAACTATCAGTTTGTCAACATCAACAATTTGCAATTAAGAGAATCAGGTTGGTTGCAAATTAAAGACCTAAGGAGCAGCAATAGTCCAAATCTGGTAAACGCCTTTTCCTTAATTTATCAGCCCATGTATGGTTTTACTATAGGCTTGACAGCCATCTATGCAAATGAAAGATCTATTGCCCCTAGCTTGTTTAGAAGAAGTGACTGGGTTAAAATTAAAGTGGATCCTATCTCTTGGAGTCAAATTCAAGCAATTGAAATGCTTGACGATAATAAGATTATAAATGTATTTCTTTCTAAGTTTTTTCAAACCAAATTAATAAATACCAGCAAATTATTAAGGTGGAGTATGAGTGGGGGTATAAGAAATATCTTCAACGCACTTATTCCTGTAATTGCTTATGAACAAACAAGGTTTGATTATTTACGATTTAATAAAAATAAGTTTCCGCCAAAATACCTAATGGATGCAGGCGCCAGTTTTTCAGTTCGAATTCAATTACAAATTCAATAAAAAATTATGAAAATCAAATCATGTTTATTTGGGGCAATGTCGCTGACATTTTGTTATTTATTAACACCAGCTTGTTTTAAAAAATCAGTTTTTGCGGCAACCAAAGAAAATTTTGGCGATTCCATAACCAGTATCAAGAGTTTACGAAAAATGCACAATATGGGTATGGCCGAATATATTGCACAGCCCATTTATATTCAAGGCACTGTTGTGGCCAATGACGAACATGACAATATTTATAAGTCTTTATATGTGCAAGATAAAACTGGGGGCATTGTGATAGTTATGGATGGACAGTCCTTATATCAAACCTATCCAATTGGGACTTTGGTGAAAATAAAAACACAAAATCTTTTATTGACTGATTATAGGCATATGGTTCAGTTAGTAGCTTCGGTAGATTCAACCAGTGGGGTGTTGGTTACTTCTGGTATACCTGCTCCCATGTTTTCAAAGTATATTCAAATAGTTGCTGAGAATGAACCCATAAATCCATTGATGGTAAATTTTAAAAATCTTTCCGATACTTTACAAGGGAGGCTCATCCAAATAAATGCTGTTGAATTCAGTGCTGCTGATACAGGTCAGACTTACGCAGATAAAAAAAATAAACTAGGATTGAGTAGGAGTTTAAAGTTTTGTTCTGGGGGGACGATTTATGTAAGAACAAGTGGATATGCCGATTTCGCTGGTGCAAAAACGCCAAGCGGAAATGGAATTGTGATTGGGGTATATTCGGTTTATAATAACGAAAAGCAACTCATTTTAAGAGATACAAATGACATTTTGTTAACTGCAAAACGCTGTACAGGTGCAGCCTGGCTGCAAAATTTACCCCAAACAGGCCCTAAAAGCCCAATTTAGTTGTCAGCTTGTCAGTAACTAAGCTTTGGTACCTTTATTGCTATAATTACTTCAAATAGAAATATTATGCAAAAAGGTCAAATACGCGTTCAGACGGAAAATATTTTTCCGATAATTAAAAAGTTTCTTTATAGTGATCACGAAATATTTTTACGTGAATTGGTGAGTAACGCAGTAGACGCTGCACAAAAATTAAAAACATTACATGGTAAAGGAGAAGCCAAAGGTGAATTAGGCGAACTTAAAGTTGAAGTTGTTCTGGATGCTAAAGAAAAAACCATTTCAATTATTGATAATGGAGTGGGTATGTCCGGAGAGGAAGTGGATAAATACATTAACCAGGTCGCATTTAGCGGTGCCGAAGAATTTGTAAATAAATATAAGGACGCTAGCATTATTGGACATTTTGGTTTGGGCTTTTATAGTTCATTTATGGTAAGTAATAAAGTAGATATTTATTCAAAGAGCCATACAGGTGCCCCAGGTGTTTTTTGGAGTTGTGATGGTAGTACTGAATATGAATTATATGAAGTTGATTACAGTAATAGAGGTACTAAAATAGTTTTACATATTAATGATGAGAGCGCAGAGTTTTTAGATGCTCATCGTGTGAAAGGTATTTTAGAACGTTTTTGTAAGTTTTTGCCAGTTGCCATTTATTTCACTGATGCCAACGCGCCAAAACCGGAAGCAAAAAAAGAAGGTGAAGTGGAAGATGCCATTGAAGTGGCAAAACCAATTAACAATACCAATCCTTTATGGGTGCGTAAGCCTTCTGAGTTGACAAAAGAGGATTATGAAAATTTTTATAAAGAGCTTTATCCATTTGGGGAGACGCCATTGTTCTGGATTCATTTAAATGTTGATTATCCGTTTAATTTAACGGGTATTTTATACTTCCCTAAAATCAAACAAAGCTTTGAAATACAAAAAGACAAGATTCAGTTGTATTGCAACCAGGTTTTTGTAACAGACGAGGTAAAAGATATTGTTCCTGAATTTTTAATGTTATTACATGGCGTCATTGATAGTCCGGATATTCCTTTAAATGTAAGCCGTAGCTATTTACAAGGCGATCCGAATGTTAAAAAAATTAATGCACACATTACTAAAAAGGTCGCAGACAAGCTAGAAGAAATATTTAACAATGATCGTAAGTCATTTGAAGATAAGTGGGAAAGCTTAGGGTTATTTGTAAAATATGGCATGATCACAGATGATAAATTCTTGGAGAAAGCAAACAAATTTTTGATTTTAGAAGATGCAGCTGAAAAAGGCAAATTTTATACTTTAGACGAGTACAAGGCTGCTACAGAAGCTTCTCAAAAAAACAAAGATGGCAAACAGGTATTGTTATATACTACTAATCCGGTTCAGCAAGATGCATTCATTCAAGCAGCAGTAGGCAAGGGTTATAAAGTAGTAAAATTAGAAACTATGGTAGATGCCGCCTTCATTAATAATGTAGAAATGAAATGGGAAGGTGTTCAGTTTGTAAGAGTAGACGCGGATGTAGTAGATAATTTAATTGATAAGCAAGAAAACGTTGATTCTGTTTTAAGCAAAGAAGAAGTAGAGCAAGCAAAAAAATTATTTGAATTCCAAGTGCCGGAAATTACTTTAACTGTAGAGGTGAAAGGATTGAGTGCAGATGCAGCTCCAGTGATTGCAACCCGACCTGAATTTATGCGTCGTATGAAAGATATGGCAAGTATGGGTGGCGGAGGTATGACTGCGTTTTATGCACAAATGCCTGACGAGGTACATTTGACAATTAATGGTAACCATCCAATATACCAGGCCTTGTTAAAAGAAACAGATACGGATAAGCAACAAAAACAGGCACGTAATTTAGCAGACTTGGCTTTATTGTCCCAAGGGTTATTAAATGGGGCTGAACTAACTAATTTTATCAATAGAAGTGTAGACTTGTTAAAATAAAAGCTTTCTCTTACTTGATTGGTTTTATTTGGTAAGACTAAAAAAGCGACCTTGTTATAGGTCGCTTTTTTTATGTGCTAGCTACAATATTTTTTGTTGAATATGAAGCAGGCTATTATTAATTAGCAACACTGGGTTTTACATCTATCACTTGCATTTGCACTGATTGATTGCCCTGCCATTCATTTAATTGTAATTGAAAAACAAGATCAAAAGGCTTGCCCGATTTTATTGTTTTTAAATGTTCTGGCATATTATATCCAATGCCACGCACATTGGTTTTCCCTTGCGTGACACTAAAACTAATATGTTGATCCTTAACTAGTTTTGTGTAACCAGTATCATACACTCCTTTAGCTATAAATAATGGTCGCATATTGTCAGGCCCAAAGGGTTCCATTTGCGCAATAATGTTATAAAACGTTATACCAATATCGTCTAAAGGAAGGGTAGCATTAATTGTTATTTCTGGTGTTAATTGTTCCTCGGTAATACGCGCTGCAACTGCTGCTTCAAAAGCAATTTTAAAATCTTCGAGTGCATCAACCGACATGGTCATGCCTGCCGCAGCAAAATGACCACCGTATCCAATTAAATGCGTTCTGCATGCATGAAGTGCTTCATATAAGTTAAATCCATTCACACTCCTTGCACTACCCGTTATAACATCGCCACTTTGTGTAAGTACAATGGTTGGTTTATAATACTTTTCAATTAATCTACTTGCTACTATTCCCACTACACCTTTATGCCAGTGGGGTTGAAAAACAACAGTAGATTTCTTAGTATCATGTAATGGGTCGTCTTCTATTTGCGCCAAAGCCTCTTCTGTAATAGTTGTATCTGCTTCTCTTCTATCTAAATTATCTTGCTGTAACACCGATCCAAAAGCGAGTGCTTTTTCATAATCAGGTTCAATAAATAGTTGTACCGCCTTTTTTGCATCGTCCATTCTGCCAGCAGCGTTAATGCGGGGTGCTACCGCAAAAACTAAATTGGTAATGCGCATTGGGCCAGTTTGTTTTGCTAGTTCCATTAATGCTTTTAAACCAGGTGAAGGATTGTCATTTACTTTTTGGACGCCAAAAAATGCCAATGTCCTATTTTCTTCAGTAATAGGGACAATATCCGCAGCAATTGCGGTAGCTACTAAATCTAAATATTGCAAATAAGATTCAGTTGGCATATTGTATTCCATTGCCAAGGCAGAAATTAATTTAAAAACAACACCGCAACCGCACAATTCTTTGTAAGGGTAATTACAATCGGTTTGTTTCGCATTTAAAATAGCAACTGCAGGAGGTAAAATTTCATCAGGTAAATGGTGGTCACAAATAATGAAGTCCATCCCCAATGATTTCGCATATGTAATAAGTTCGGTTGATTTGATACCACAGTCAACAGAAATGATTAAATCAAATTCATTTTCTTTAGCAAAATCAATTCCAATTTTTGAAATTCCATATCCCTCTTTATACCTGTGCGGTATATAATAATCTATATTTTGTGAAAGCTGTTTTAAAAACTGAAAAAGAGTGGCAACCGAAGTGGTTCCATCAACATCGTAATCGCCAAAAACCAATATTTTTTGCTTGCCAACAACAGCATCCTTGATTCTATCTACTGCTTTACGCATGTCTTTCATTAACCAAGGATCATGCAAATGATTGAGGCTAGGACGAAAAAATTGTTTGGCTGCCTCAAAATTGCTAATTCCTCTTTGTACTAATAACTCACAAAGTATAGGATGTATTTTTAGTGCATCTTGTAAGGTGCGCACACTTGCAGGATCTGCTGATATAAGGTTCCATCTTTTTTCCATTAGTAAGCGCGGTCGGTTGTGTAACGAACTAATTCTTCTAAAGCCGATCGGGAAGGACTTTCAGGAAAGCCATGCAAAATAGCGAGTGCTTTATCGCGGTATTCAATCATTTTATTGGTAGCATATTCAATGCCTCCATTGGAAACAACATTGTCAATAACAAATTTTACTTTCTTTTTATCGTTATTATTGTTTTTTACAATGTTAATGATTTCTTTCTTTAAATCAGGGCTCACTTTTTGTAATATATGTATCAACGGAAGTGTTAACTTTTTTTCTTTAATATCATTACCGGTTGGCTTCCCCACTGCAACATCTCCGTAATCAAATAAGTCATCTTTAATTTGGAAAGCCATTCCAACCATTTCACCAAAATCACGCATTTGTTGTATAATATTATCATCTTTGGTAACCGATGCGGCTCCAGCACCACAACTCGAAGCCAACAAGCTGGCT
Organism: Sediminibacterium sp.; assembly: GCA_023263235.1. Next base: position 8,789 of record JALQXE010000063.1, read on the forward strand.
GTTTTGCCATTGATGATTTCATAATATACCGACTCATCAAAATTTAAATTTCTAGTTTTCTCTATTTGCAATAATTCTCCTTCACTCATTTTTTTTACTGCGTTGGAGAGAATCGTTAAAATTTCGAAATCTTTATTTTCAAGTGAGAGCAGAAGGCCTTTTGATAGTAAGTAATCGCCAACCAAGACTGCAATTTTATTTTTCCATAAAGCATTGATAGAAAACATGCCTCGTCTTTCCAATGCATCATCCACTACGTCATCGTGCACCAAAGTGGCTGTGTGTAATAATTCAACGAGGCTGGCAGCTCGATAAGATGAAGCTGAAATTTCACCATGCAGTTTTGCAGAGAGCAATACAAACATAGGACGCATTTGTTTACCCTTGCGTTTAACAATGTATTGCATAATTCTGTCCAAAAGCGACACCCTGCTTTTAACAGCAGCTTTAAAATGCTTTTCAAATTCATCCAACTCTCTTCCAATAACCTCTTTAGCTAATTTCATGGAGCGAATTTTATGGGTTTAACATATTAAAATGTAATGCCCCGAAATTTTGCAATGAAGAAAGTTTTAAATCTGCTGCGCCCCAATGTTCAAGTTTAATATCTTCAGCAGCAGGTACCACTACGCAAGTCATTCTCGCCGCTTTCGCTGCAATCATTCCATAAAAAGAATCTTCGAAACATATACAAGCAAATGGGTTGGTATGCATGGCTGTGGCGCAATCTAAATATACTTGAGGGTGTGGCTTTGCAAATGGCAAATGCTGTGCGGAACAACTTGCATGTATATAACTTCTGATGCCCAATTTGTCTTTCACCCATTCAATTAATTCAATAGGTGAAGAACTGGCTAATCCCATTTTAAAATCTTGTTGTAAGAAAAACTCAAATACATGTTCAACACCAGGCATTAAAGTTGCTTCTTTGTCGATAAGTTCAAGTGCTAATTCAATTATCTTTTTTTCTACGACTTCATTTTGACTAACGGGCACATTAAATTTATGCAACCAAAATGCAACAAATTCTTTAGATCTTAAACCCGTTGTAATTGCATATTGTTGTTGCGTTAAAATAATGCCATATTGTCTAAAAATTTCGGCAGCGGCTTTGTTCCACAAAGGCTCACTGTTAATTAATAATCCATCAATATCAAATATTACCGCCGACTTTTTCATAGCCTAAAGATACAATATTTGTAGTATCTTGCACTTCTAACAATTGATTGCATAATGTCATTATTTGATCGGTTAAAAAATATCAGAATTTTTCGCTCTATCATATATGGCTTAGTAGGTTTGTTCACCTATCCGGGTCTAGCATTATTCAATAAAATTAAAATTGAGGGAGCCGAGCATTTAACCAATTTGCCAAGACAAAAAGTACTTTTTGTGAGCAATCATCAAACCTATTTTGGGGATGTAATTGCATTTGTTCATATTTTTTGTGCGTTTAAATGGGGTAAGTATAACAAATTAGGAATCCCTTATTATTTATTAAACCCATTTACCAATCTTTATTTTGTAGCCGCAGAAGAAACCATGAATAATAATTGGTTGTCAAGATTGTTTAAGTTGGGTGGTGCATTAACCGTTAAAAGAACTTGGAGAGCTGAAGGTAAAGATGTAAGTAGAGAAAGAGATACTGTGGATACACAAAAAATTGACAAGGCATTGTTAAAAAGTTGGGTAATCACATTTCCGCAAGGAACAACAAAACCATTTGCTCCAGGTAGAAAAGGTACAGCGCATATTATTAAAAACAATCGTCCGGTTGTGGTTCCAGTTGTGATTAATGGCTTTTGGCGTGCATTTACAAAAAAAGGACTCACCTTTAAAAAAGTAGGAACTACTTTAACGGTTCGCATTAAAGAGCCATTGAGTATTAACTATGATGCGCCAGTGGAAGACATACTTTCACAAGTGATGGAGGCTATAGAACAAAGTAAGGACTTCATGCTTAAGGGTAAGCACCACGCATTAAAAGAAGCTTAATCGTTAGTGAAAAATGCCTTTAATTCTGTGGCATCGTCAGGCTTCATTTTTCCAGATAATATTAATCTCATTTGGCGACGTCTTAAAGCGCCATCATAATATTTAATTTGTTCTTCCGTTTCTGCAATAATTTCTGGAACTTTTTTGGGTCTTTTATTTTCATCCAAAGCTACAAAAGTAAAAAACGCCTCATTGCTTAATACCCTGGTTTGCGTAATCATATTTTGATTCCAAACTTTTAAATGAATTTCCATGGAGGTATTAAATGCACGTGTAACAATGGCTTCAATGCAAATTACATTTCCCAATTTAATGGGTGTTTTAAAACTAATATTGTCAACCGATGCAGTCATTGCTGCTGAATTACAATGTTTAGCAGCAGCTAGATAAGCTGCAATATCCATCCAATACATAAGCTTACCTCCCATTAAATCACCAAAAGTGTTGGTGTCGTTTGGTAAAACCAATTCGTTCATGGTAATAAAAGAATCACCTGCTTTTCTTGCTTCCATACTTTGTATTTATACCTCAAAGATACAAATACTTATACAACGCAATGTTCTAGTTTTGAAAGGTAAGCTGGGTCTACGTTGGCGCCATGGCCTGGGCTGTCGTCAATACTTAAATGCATACCCTTAAATTGGACACCACCAATAATTGGATCGGCCAAATGCCCTAATAAACAGGTATCCATATCATAATATTTTACATTGTCATGTGCCATGGCAAAGTGCATTTTTGCACTCAATGCTAAACGACTTTCAAGCATTCCGCCCATCATACATGTCATATTATTTTCTCCTGCAATCGCCTGTATTTTAATAGCTTCTTGAATACCACCACTTTTTGAAAATTTAATATTAATTAAATGACATGCTTTATTGGCAATTAATTTACGGGCATCGTGATGGGTAAAAACTGATTCGTCTGCCATGATTTTTATAGGAGAGGCGGCACATAAAGCGGGTAAATAATCGTCATAATATTTGTGCATAGGTTGCTCACAAAATTCAATATCAAAATTGGAAAGGCTTTTTAAAACCGGCAAAGCATCTTCCTTGGACCAGCCTTGATTGGCGTCAATTCTCAATTTAATATCCTTACCTATAGCCGTTCTAATTTGCTTAATTCTCTCAATATCTGTTGCAGGATCCTTTCCTAGTTTCACTTTAATCATGGTAACACCATTGTTCTTAAATGTTAAGGATTGTTCTGCCATTTTTTCGGGACTGTCAATGCCTATTGTTAAATCCGATTCAATGGCTTTTTGTTTCCCACCTAAAAATGCATAAAGAGGAAGGTTGGCAGCTTTTGCAGCAATATCATACAAGGCAATATCAAAAGCACTTTTGATGGTATAATTTCCGGCAATTATTTTATCTAGCTCCGATAGTCTTGTTTCAATTTCAATTGGATTTTTTCCTTTCCAAAAACTTGCAAAATCTTTGGCATGATGGTAGCAGCTGGTTTGTGTTTCGCCCACAATCATAGGAAAAGCAGAACATTCTCCAAGTCCCATTATTCCTTCGTCCGTAAATATTTTGATAAGTATATTTTGTGCGTATTCCATAGTCCCTGTAGCGATAGTGAATGGCTCCATAGGGATCTTAAACATGTAAATCTCTGTCTTTGTAATTTTCATATCCAACTAAATTAAATAATAGGATTTTAAAGGTACTATTTCTTTGTCATTCCCCTTTTCCAACCGATATTTGCCATACGAACTAATGTTAGCATGAACCTATCTTTTGACAATACCCAAAATGCTTTTGCATACAAGAGTACAGCCGATTTAAAGAAAGCAAAATTTTTAATTAGTGTAATCCAGAATCCATTCATGGTGGCGCTTGCAACAAAGGCAACTCCCATATTGATGAAATTGGGTTTCCCTTTAAATGGGATTTTAAGAAGTACAGTTTTCCAACAATTTGTGGGGGGTGAAACTTTGGAAGAGTCGTCAAGAACTGCAAAATTATTAGGCTCTTATGGTGTACAAGTTATATTAGATTATGGTGTAGAAGCCAAGGAGGGCGAAAGTAATTTTGACGAGGTTACTTCGCATATTATTGAAGCTATTGATTTTGCTGCAACACAAAATAATATTCCATTTGTTAGTGTAAAATTAACAGGGATAGCAAGTCATATTTTATTAGAACATTTAAATGAATCACCTCGTTTAAGAAGTGGGATACATGATAGTGAGTCCGAAAATGCTTCATGGCAAAGGGTTAGAGAAAGAATGTATGCGATTTGTGATGTTGCTCAAGAAAGAGGAGTAGGCATTTTAATTGATGCGGAAGAAACTTGGATACAAGATCCAATTGATCGCCTTGCGATTGAATTAATGCAAGCTTACAATAAAGAAAAAGTAATTGTTTACAACACCTATCAATTGTATAGGAATGATCGATTACATTTTTTGCAGCTCTCGCATAAATTAGCGAAAGAAGGCGGATTTATATTAGGTGCGAAACTAGTGCGCGGCGCTTATATGGAAAAAGAAAGAGCGCGCGCGTTAAAATTGGGTTATGCTTCGCCAATTCATGTAAACAAAGAAGCAACCGACAAGGACTTTGATGCTGCTGCAAAATATTGTTTAGACAACAAGGATAGCATTTCAATGTTATTGGCTTCACATAATGAAGCTAGCAATATTGCAATAGCTACAGCAATGGGAAATTTAGCACTTCCAAATAATGACAGCCACATTCATTTTTCTCAATTATATGGAATGGGAGATCATATCACATTTAATATGGCAGTTCAAGGATATAATGTGAGCAAGTACTTGCCATTTGGCCCTATCAATGAAGTGATTCCATATTTAATGCGTAGAGCCGAGGAAAATACAAGTGTAAATGGCCAAACCAATAAGGAATTGGTCCTTTTAAAGAAAGAATTGGCAAGAAGAAAGTCAAAAAATAGATAAACTTTTATTTTTCACAGCTTCTCCCCAACCTATTAAAATGTTTCTAATTAAGAGGCAATGGTTGTAAATTGCAGCATGCAACAATATTTGACTTTATTACAACATATTTTAGAAGAGGGTACTCAAAAAACAGACAGAACAGGTACTGGTACCAAGAGTTGTTTTGGATATCAAATGCGCTTTAATCTTGCCGATGGCTTTCCTTTGGTGACTACTAAAAAAGTGCATTTAAAAAGTATTATTTACGAATTACTTTGGTTTTTAAATGGCGACACTAATATTAAATATTTGAAAGAAAATGGTGTGCGCATTTGGGATGAGTGGGCAGACGCTAATGGCGATTTAGGACCCGTATATGGTAAGCAATGGAGAAGTTGGGAAGGCGCCAATGGCGTGGTGGTTGATCAAATCACAGAGCTTATAGAGCAAATAAAAAAAACGCCCGATAGTAGACGTTTAATAGTGAGTGCATGGAACGTGGGTGATTTAAAAAAGATGGCATTAATGCCTTGTCATAATATGTTTCAGTTTTATGTGGCAGATGGTAAGTTGAGTTGCCAGTTGTATCAACGAAGTGCAGATGTTTTTTTAGGAGTGCCTTTTAATATTGCATCTTATGCTTTATTAACTATGATGATTGCACAGGTTTGTGAATTACAGTATGGCGATTTTGTGCATAGTTTTGGAGATGTGCATTTATACAATAATCATTTTGAACAAGCAAAGCTTCAATTATCTAGAAAACCTTTTCCTTTGCCAACAATGAAAATAAATCCTGAAGTAAAGGATATATTTTCATTCAAATTCGAAGATTTCACACTTGAAAATTACGAGTGTCATCCAGGTATTAAAGCACCAGTTGCTGTATAACACAAATAAATATGAATATAACCCTTGTAGTTGCTGCTTCCCAAAACAATGCTATTGGTAAAGACAATCAATTGCTTTGGCATTTGCCTAAGGATATGCGATTTTTCAAAAACACTACTTGGGCTTTGCCAATATTAATGGGAAGAAAAACCTTTGAGTCCATGGGGAGTAAATTGTTGCCGGGCCGACTCAATATTATACTCACCACAAAACAAGGTTTAAAAATTGAAGGCGCAGAAGTGGTAAATTCTATTCAGCAAGCAATACATCTTGCCCAAAAAAATGATTATAAAGAATTAATGGTGATTGGCGGTGGGCAGGTTTATGAAATGGCTTTGCCTTTAGCCAATAAAATTTGGTTAACAAGAGTACATACGCATATTGAAGGTGATACTTTCTTTCCTGTTTTAGGCAGTGAATGGGAAAAACAATCAACCGAATCGAATGCTAACGATGAAAAGCATGCATATGCTTTTGATTTTGAATGTTGGCAAAGAAAATAATTTATGTATTCAACTTTTACATTGCTAAGTAAATATCTGCAGTATTTAATGAGGGCAGAGAATGGGAAAGGGCATGGTGTTCATTCCCCTTTTGTATTTTCTTTTATCAAAGAAGTACTCAATAATAAGCAAGTAACGCCCCTAGCTATTCAAATTGAAGCACAAAGAAAAGCTTTAGAAAGTAATACGCAAAAAATACAAGTATGGGATAGGGGCGCTGGATCAAGACAAAACAATCAAACTGAAAGAGCCGTTAAGCAAATTGCAAAAACAGCATTAAAGCCTAAAAAGTATAGCCAACTTTTACATAAAATTGT
>JALQXE010000077.1 GCA_023263235.1 Sediminibacterium sp.
TCATCCATAGGGTGGCCTGAAATATAGATGCCAATAACCTCCTTTTCCTTGGCTAAGGTTTCTTGCTCATTTCTTAAATAACATCCTGGATCCACAATAATTGCTTCATTTTGTTCATTGAATAATACAAAAGTGTTTTCCTGAAAAGCATTAAAACAAAAAGAATGGATAGTTAACATGAAAATGAGTTATTGGTCATTAAGGGTATAAGTTATTTATGTTTAGCAAGATGTATGCAAATATTTTTTACCATACTTGGACCTTCATAAATAAATCCGGTCCAAATTTGAACCAGACTTGCACCTGCATTCAATTTTGCTTGTGCATCTTCACCTTTAAAAATACCTCCGCTTGCTATTATAGGTAATTTATTATCAATACCTTTTTGTAAATATTGTAGTACTTGGTTGGATTTTTCAAACAAAGGTTGGCCGCTTAATCCACCGGCTCCAATGGCATTTGCTTTATTTGTATTTTCAACATTTAATAAGCTACGATCCAATGTGGTATTGCTTGACACCAATCCGTCTATTTTTACTTCCTGCGTTAAACTAATTATATCATCTAAGGCAGCCATTTCCAAATCGGGTGCAATTTTTAATAAAATGGGTTTATTATTTTTATTCAAGTTTTGCAACTCGCTAAATATTTTTCTTAATGATTCCTTTTCTTGTAATTCGCGAAGTCCTGGTGTATTGGGAGAGCTTACATTCACTACAAAATAATCAACCACTGCTTCCAATCCTTTAAAATTGGTACAATAGTCTTTCCAAGCGTCGCTATTTTCAGTAACTTTATTTTTTCCAATATTCCCCCCAACAATTAAGGTTGAATTTGTTTTTTCTTTTCGAATGGTTAATCTTTTTGCAATCGCATCCACTCCGTCATTATTAAATCCCATTCTATTAATTAATGCTTTTTGACTAGGAAGTCTAAATAATCGGGGTGCAGGATTTCCAGCTTGGGCTTTGGGTGTAACTGTTCCAATTTCAACAAAACCAAACCCTAATAATTCCAAAACATCTAAATGCTCGGCGTTTTTATCAAATCCAGCACCTAATCCAACTGGGTTGGGAAATTGTAAGCCTAATAGAGAAGTTGATAAATTATTATCATTGTATTGAAAATTACCTGCAAGTATATGTTTGCCAAATGGCAAGGCGGCTGCCAGGTGTAAACCATTCATGGAAACCTTATGTGCTGTTTCGGGAGGGAGTAAAAAAAGACCATTTCTGATTAGCGGGTACAACATGCCACAAAATTACGATGAAATATTTAGTTGCATAAACAACTGTTTATAAAAATGACTACATTTATGCTCAAATTGAGTTACACCCAATAAATCCATTTGTATGCAAGAAGCTTATATAGTAGCAGGTTATAGAACTGCCGTGACTAAGAGTAAGAAAGGAGGATTTCGTTTTATGCGTTCCGATGAATTAGCCATTCAGGTGATTCAAGGTTTAATGAAAAGCATACCTGCATTAGATCCAAAGTTAGTAGACGATGTAATTGTTGGGAATGCAGTACCTGAAGCGGAACAAGGGTTGCAGTTTGGAAGAATGATTTCTGCAAAAGCGTTGGGGATAGAAGTTCCAGGAATTACCATCAACAGATATTGTGCTAGTGGTTTAGAAAGCATTGCAATGGCCACATCAAAAATTAGGACAGGGATGGCCGATTGTATCATTGCTGGTGGTACAGAGTCTATGAGTTTGGTTCCTACTGCAGGCTGGAAGACTGTGCCGGCATATTCTATCGCTGTTGAAGAGCCTGATTATTATTTATCTATGGGATTAACTGCCGAGGCAGTAGCCAATGAATTTAGTATAAGTAGAGCGGATCAGGATGCATTCGCCTTAGCGTCACATCAAAAAGCAAAAGCAGCAATTGATAATGGTTATTTTAAGAAAGGGATATTGCCTATCGAAGTAACAGAGACCTATGTAAACGAAAAAAATAAAAGAGCTACCAAAACATATATTGTTGATACGGACGACGGAGTGCGTGCCGATACAACCTTAGAAGCTTTAGCAAAATTAAAGCCTGCATTTGCTGTAAAAGGATCGGTTACTGCAGGTAATTCATCTCAAACAAGTGATGGGGCAAGTTTTGTGATGGTGATGGGTGAAAAAATGATGAATAGTTTAGGTTTAAAACCCATTGGCCGTTTGGTGAATTGTGCTTCTGCCGGCGTACATCCAAGAATCATGGGAATTGGTCCGGTTGCAGCCGTTCCAAAAGTTTTAAAGCAAGCTGGTATGCAATTGGATCAAATTGATTTATTTGAATTAAATGAAGCT
>JALQXE010000112.1 GCA_023263235.1 Sediminibacterium sp.
ATAATAATACGCCACAGGTTAAATTAAAAGATAAACCCGACTCACCAAAGATGGTCAAATTAGCTGGCTGCATACCCAAAACTGCTTCTAAAGAAAATATCTTTCCGCCAATACATTCTGCAATCAAAGCATTAGCCACAAAGAATGCGGTGATACCTAAAAATAATTTGGTGGGTTTGTCTTTTAAAATGGATACTATCATGTTTGGCTAGTAAAATAAAGTGATCAATTGTATTAATAACATACCCATATTAAAAAAGGTTTGCCAATTGCGCAGATTCAATTCAATTTTCTTAATCCAAACAATCAAAAACAATACCCCTAAAACGATATTAATAAACGGCGCCATTTCTAATCCTAGAACGCCAAAGAAATTCGCTAGGAAATTGGGCATATGCCAACCAGGTATATACATGATGGCCATATCTATTAAAAAACAAAAATTACATAATACGGCTAATCTAGACAGGAAGGGAACATATGCTCTATAGTTCATATAAAATGGCGGTTTTTAACATTGTCAAAGGCAATAAAATTACTAAAAAAGCCTTTTTAGTTGTAGGTTTGTCGCACTAATTTAATACAATATGTTGAAGAACTTAATTAAAACTGCCCTACCTCATTTAATTGCCGTGGCGATTTTTGCAATTGTTGCAATTATTTATTGCAAACCAGCATTAGAAGGCAAAGTATTACAGCAGTCAGATATTACTCAATTCAAGGGTATGGCGCAGGATGCGCTTCAATATAGAGAACAATACGGACATACTCCACTTTGGACCAATAGTATGTTTGGCGGGATGCCTACTTATCAAATCACAGGCGTAGTAGGATATTCTTATTCTATTGGAATATTGGATCGTGTTTTCTCTTTAAACTTACCAGAACCTATTAGTTTATTCTTTTTAGCTTGTATAAGTTTTTATTTCTTAGCTCAGGTATTAGGATTCAATAGTATAATTAGTATTGTTGGTGCTTTAGCATATAGTTATGCAACATATAACCCAATTATCATTATTGTAGGGCATATCACCAAGATGCATGCTATTGCTTATTTACCTTTCTTTATTGGATCACTTTTTGTTTTATTTAAGAAACAATATACCTGGGGTATTTTGTTAACTAGTATTTCAACAGCCTTATTTGTACAAGCCAATCACTTACAGATAACTTATTATGGCATCATCATCGCTTTATTCATGTCAATTTATTATTTAGTACAATGGATTAAAGCAAAAGATTTCGAAGCCATTTATAAAACATTAGCAGCTGGCGCTATTGCTGCTATACTTGGATTAGCAGTGAATGCGCCAATCTTGGTAAGCACATATGAGTATGGTAAAGCATCTATCAGAGGAGGAAGTGCATTAGTAACAAAAGATAGTAAAACAACTGCTACAGGTCTAAATAGTGATTATGCATTAAGCTATAGCATGTATGCAACAGAACCATTAGTACTAATGTTCCCTAATATTTATGGTGGTGGTGCAGACGCCAATGCAGTAATGGATATTACCAAATCCAAAGCAGTGGAGACCTTACAACAAATGCAACCAGAATTAGGTCAACAGTTGCAAGGATTTTTAAACTTTTATTGGGGTGGAATAGGATTTACTGCTGGACCTCCATACATAGGTATAGTGATTTGTTTGTTAGCGTTAATTGGATTCTCTGTAAAAACCAACCCTCATAGAATTTGGATTGCAGCCACTATCATTCTTTCTTGTTTATTAGCTGCTGGATCTTATTTAAAAGGATTCAATCTATTTATATTAGAATATGTACCCTTCTATAATAAATTCCGTGCACCTAGTATGATCATGGTGATCCCAACTTTATTAATGGGAATCATGGCTTTATATGGAGCAGAAGCGCTAAGCAAAGAAGATACGATAAGTGGCTTTGTAAAGAAATACAAAACTGGTTTAACTGGTGTAGAAGTTGTTATGACTAAATTGCACGCCGGTGGAAAATTCGGTGGTGGTTCTTATGCTG
>JALQXE010000139.1 GCA_023263235.1 Sediminibacterium sp.
ACCCTTGATAATGTTGCCTTTCGGCTGTGGGCCCACCAGGGCATGATCCTGGGACCCCCTGATTATGAGTCAGGTGCTCTAACCAACTGAGCTATAGGCCCGCATCTTTCGATGTAGGCGGCAAAAATAGTAAAAATTGAGTATCTATTAAGGCCTAATTGTCTAATTTTTAACCTTTTTTAGAGTTATCTACCCTTTTTTATATCTATTTTTGCGGGATGAAGAAAGTAATATTATCAACCATTTCTATTTTGTGCTTGGGATTTTTTGCACAAGCGCAAACTACTAGTAATACCGAAACTAAAATTGACCTTACTGGAAGACCAGCTGACCACTTCATGATTCAATTTGGTTCCGATACTTGGACCAATAAGCCGGATAGCATTAAAACATCGGGCTTTGGCCGTCACTTTAATGTGTACTTTATGTACGATAAGCCATTTAAGAAAAATCCTAAATACAGCGTGGCATATGGTGCGGGTATAGGAACAAGTAATATTTATTTTGATCCAAGTACTTATGTAAACATTAAGTCAAGTGGAAACTTTTTGCCATTTCAAAGAATAGATTCAACTGCAAATCGTTTTTCAAAACAAAAATTAACTACCATCTATTTACAAGCTCCTGTGGAGTTAAGATATTTTAGCGATCCTGCACATCCTGGTAAATCATGGAAGGCAGCAGCAGGTTTAAAGCTTGGCACTTTGTTTAAAGCTTATACTAAATCTAAGGATTATACAACTGCTAACGGATCGTCTATTTATGGTAAAACATATAAAGAAACACAACAAAATTCTCGTTTCTTTGGTACCACCGATATTACTTTAACAGGTCGTTTTGGTTATGGCATTATCTCTTTTGATATGGGATATCAAGTAACGGGTGTTTTACGTGATGGATTTGGACCTGTGATGAATAAAATGTCCATGGGTATTACCATTAGCGGATTATAATTACTACGTACAATATTATAAAAGCCCTCTGTATGGAGGGTTTTTTATTTACTGCCAACAACATTAGATTATCTTTGTAAAAACAATGCATTTTGATAGAGAAGAAGCAGATTATTAAAAAGGAAGAAAAAGCAGTATTGGTAGGGCTTATTCAAAAGGAACAAACCGAAGAGCAAGTAAATGAATACTTGGGTGAATTGGCATTTTTAGCAGAGACTGCAGGAGCTATTACTATTAAAATGTTTAAGCAAAGATTGCAACATCCAGATTCAAGAACATTTGTAGGAAAAGGAAAATTAGAAGAGATCAAACAATATGCCGCAGCCAAGGATATAGACATGGTTATTTTTGATGATGAATTAACGGGTTCACAAATCTCCAATATTGAAAAAGAAGTAAAGTGTAGAGTAATTGATAGAAGCGATTTAATCTTAGACATATTTGCATCCCGTGCAAGAACAGCGCAAGCTAAAGTGCAGGTAGAGTTAGCGCAATATCAATATATATTACCACGCTTAAAAGGAATGTGGACACACTTGGAACGTCAGGGTGCGGGTATTGGTTCAAGAGGTCCTGGTGAAACTGAAATTGAAACTGACCGTCGTATTGTTAAAGATAAAATTTCTTTACTCAGAAAAAGATTAGAAGAGATTGATAAACAATCCTTCACGCAACGCAAGGAACGCGGCGAGTTTATACGCGTGGCCCTTGTGGGTTATACCAATGTGGGCAAGAGTACCATTATGAATTTAATGAGTAAGAGTGATGTGTTTGCGGAAAATAAATTATTTGCAACACTTGATACTACTACACGTAAAGTAGTTTTTGAAAACACGCCTTTTTTATTAAGTGACACGGTTGGGTTTATTCGTAAGCTTCCGCATCACTTGGTAGAAAGTTTTAAAAGTACTTTGGATGAAGTACGTGAAGCAGATGTGTTATTGCATGTAGTAGATATTTCACATGCACAGTATGAGGATCAAATTGCAGTAGTGAATAAAACATTACAAGAATTAAAAGCATTTGATAAACCTGTTGTAACCATTTTCAATAAAATGGATTTGTACAAGCAAAAATATTTTGACGAGTGGTTGGAGGATGAAGTGAAGGAAGATATTTTAAGAGAGTTAAAAGAAAGATGGAATGGCATTACTTATAATCAATGTGTTTTTGTTTCGGCTATTGAAAA
>JALQXE010000166.1 GCA_023263235.1 Sediminibacterium sp.
GAAAACGCTCGGGTATTTTTAAGTCAAAGGACATTTGTGAAAGTGTAAAATCCTTTTTTACAAAAGGGGTTTCGCTTAAATAGGAATTCAGTATTTTTTCAAAATCATCAAATTGAACACTTGATTTTACCTTCTTGGGAAGGCTAGATTTTATCTCCTCAATGATACTTTCACTTTTTGGTGTTTCTGAGTAAGAAACGTTTCCATACAGAATTTTAGGAAAAAGGAATAGTAAAAAATTTTGTGCAAAGAATGCAATACCATTTAGCCCAAAGAAGTGACTATCAGAAAATATTTTATCTCCAGTTAATCCAAATAATTTGAAATTATGACCGTACACTACCACCGCCATATTACCAAGTGTATTACTGGCAATGACAATTTGAATAAAACATATTATAAAAAACCATCTGTTTAATACATTATGATTAGAAGGAAGCGTATTATTTATTTTTAATGTTTGATGAGTGGTCCATTTGAAAAATACAAAAGATAAAATAGCGTAAAAAATTACATGAATGGATCTACTTATTAAAATGAATTCAAAATCAATTACAAAAAAATTGAGACGGTAATCATTTGTTATATTAACGATTCTATGTGCCGTTTCCATTTTTTCTTTAAAAGGCAAACTCGTAAATGGCAGTGTTGCAATCATGCATAAAAAAGCAGGTGCTAAATGCAGATAATCCCACTTTTTTAATTTATTATTATCGGTTAAGGTGGTTTTTACATAAAAGAATAATAAAGGTCCTAGCATGTAAGACAAGGGCAGCCAATGCACAAAACACACGCCTTCCCAAAAAATATTTTTTGAAAAATGCAATCCAAAATATACTAATACAATTAAATTACAACAAAGAAAAAATAAGGCTAAGAAAATATTAGATCTATTAAGAGAACTTAGGTAGTAAATTAATATGAAGGAAGTAAAAATCCCAAATAAGGGAGCCAGAATTGCCATAACCGAATTTATGTTGCTTTAATTTAAATCAAGATAGGAAAATTGTTTCTATATATAGAATTATTTCTTATTATTTAATAAAAGCATCATATAATGTATTCACAGTACGTTTAATAACTGTATTAAATCCAGAGTCGAAAGTAGCACCACATCCGTTATTGATTACTACAATTCCAAATTTCTTCTTCACATTAAAAAACATTGCACTATATAATCCATAAGCAGAACCCGTATGCCCACACATAGTTTCACCTGGAATTAATTTGTTAGTGGTTTCCAGTGCTAAGCCGTAATTTTCATCATCAGATAATTTTGTTTGCATTGCTACTGAGCTCTTTTTTGAAATGATACGTCCACCTTTATATTTTCCATTTCGTGCATGCATTATCATATACTTTGCTAAATGAGTAGCTGATATTTTCATGCCTCCTGTTGGTGAAAAAATAGGGGTAGTATATCCTAAAATATGATTTTTTATTTCATCACTTCTTGGGTTATATGCCATTGGTGATGCAATGAATTTTGAAGCGTCCTTATTGTATTCATATAGGGTAGCGAATTTTGATTTGTCTAAAGAGTCAACGCAGTAGCCACCATAAATTTCTAATGGATCTAAAATATGATGTTTCACATATTGATCAAATCTCTCTCCAGTTATTTTTTCAATTACAGCACCAGTCATATTGTAGTTTAAATTACAATATGCATATCCTTTTCCTGGTTCATAATTATTATAACATTTTGTATAATTTGGATTCTTGGCAGGATTAATCGCATCCAATGTAAAATAACCTTCGCTATCGTTTATAGAAGAAGTATGGGACAATACCATTCTTAATGTAATAACCGTATTTGGAAATTTAGGATTACGCACTGTAAACCCAACTAAATCACTAAAATCGTCATCCAATGATAATTTATCGGCCTCCACCAGCTGCATAATAGAAGTTGCGGTAAAGGATTTTGAAATGGAGGCTATTCTGAAAATGGCATCGTTGGTTAAGGGTATATTTTTTTCAATATCCTTCATCCCAAATGAGTGTGTATAAATGATTTTATTATTTTTTACAACAGCAACCGAAAAGCCTACCACTTTTTCCTGTTGCATTATTTTTTGAATACTATCTTCGGCTTTAATCTCTTTTTGAAATACTTTTATTGATTGCGCCTTTGTATTTGTAAATAAAAATGAAAATGTGATAATTATCAGGACTTTAATAGACTTCATAATAAAAAATTATGAAATGAATTTACGACAATTTTAAATGTTAATTAAATCATCTGTAAATTAATTAAGTAAGAAACAAGTTCTACAGCATGTATTACTTTATAACCGCTTCAGTGACTACAACATCGGATAAATTGCCGGTGCATTTACCTTTTACTATGATGGTATCACCTACTTTTTGTGTAATAGGCGTCTTTGAATTGAGTGTTATAAATACTCTTTTGGCAAAGGGATCTTGATCGCCCATTATTAAAGTTATTTGGCCAATTGTGTTTGTTCCTTTTTCGGCAAGACAGCCTTTAATTTCTAAAGCTTTATTTAAGAATTTAGTATTTGCAATAGAGTCACTTGCTTCGTATTCCTTTACGAGCATTTCAGAAGAAATTACTAAAGATTTTTCGGATTGAATATCACGATGATTATTTTTTGAATAAATAAATACATAATAATATACCGCACCTACTCCTAAAATCAATACAGCAATAATTGATAGTATTATTTTTTTCATTTTTACTTATTTAATTTTTACCACTTAATGGCTTTCAGCTCTTTAGGCTTGCGAATGGTAAATGCTCTAGTGATATTAAATCCAAAGCAAAGGTCGCCCTTGCCCCAGCTACCCGTTGTTTCATTTATAAATGTTCTTTCAGTCATACCTGTAGAATTACTTACATGTAATTGAAATACATGTCCCCCCGTTTCAATATCAAAACCTAAAGACAAAGGATTGTAGTAACCAGCCAATTTATCAAATCTATAAAAGTACTCAGTAGTGATGTTTACCCTTTTACTAATTCGTATTCTTGAAGAAACACCTATTGACTTAAAATCATTCGGTATTTTGGCACTATCTACTAAATTATAATGAACAATGGTAGGAGACAATTGTAAAGAAAAATAATCATTTATTTTACTTGCAAATAATAACTGATGTGCATATGAAAATCTATCAGAAGCATAAGGAATATAATTAACTGAGGGATCTTTCATGGATTTATAAATAGCACTCGCTAGGTAACTTATTCCAATAGGAATATTTCTTTCTCCGTTTTGTTGTTGTAGTATTTTAAATTTCAAAAATCCGTCATATTGCTTTTCATAGGTACTTCTTCCTGCACCTATCATTAATCTATTATTAATTCCATAATCTAATCCAATGCGCATAGTGGCTTGGTCTAATCCAAATAAATTATAACTGCCTGAACTTATTGCCCCAAAACGATGTGATATCCTAAAGTCTAAAACGCCTGCACCAACATTTTCAATAGAGTGACCATTCACAATTCTACTAGATTTAAAAGTTGAGCTTACAATATCCGTAGATGGTATTTTATTTTCTTCGGCAAACAAATCTACATTTTGTGCATTTCCGTGTTTACCTATAAATAATATGCCCAATCCTATAATAAAAGATTTTAATTGCATCTTTTTAATTTTGAAATTTACAGTTCACTTTAATTTTCACATCCCCTGCAATTTTATCACCTATATAAGCACCTTTAATACCATAGTTGGCTAATTTAATGCTAAAATCACCCACAATTGTTGGCTTGCCTTGCACCACTTCAATTTGACCTTTAGTACTAACTTTATTGGTTACGCCATGAATTGTTAAATCGCCTTCAAAATTTGCCGGATATTTTCCATCTTTTGAAAAATCTATTTCTTTAATGTTTTTAATGTAACCTTTAAAGTCAGCTTTTGGCAACTTGCTAGATTCCATATAGTTTTCATTAAAGTGATCTTCCATAAGTTGATTTTCAAATTTGAAGCCTTTAATTAATACGGCAAATACAATTTGGCCAGTTGCTTCTCCAAATTTTGCATCTACTTGATTGTTAGCAGCTGCTATTTTTTCGGCACCTCCACTGGCATTAAATAATATTTGACCTGTTTTGGTAGCAAATATTCTTTGCGCGTTTAATGAAATTGTTGCTACTAAAGCAAATAAAATCAATAAGGTTGTTTTTTTATTCATTTTGTTAATTTAATTATTTAAAGCGCCTTTATTAACCCAGGCAATGATTTTATTAATACTGCATGCATCCATTTTTGGTGCATTAAGTGGCATTGGAACAACTTTTCCATTTTGTACAATAGAGTTAACTAAAAAATTATTTGTAACGTATGGTTTTAAACTATTGTAATTATCTAAAACAATGCCAGCTCCACTTCTGCTAGCTACGGATGCTCCGTGACAACTATTGCAATTTGCATTTAAAATAGGTGCAACAACCAATGCGTATGTAACATTAGTAGTATCGCAAGCAGTGGTTGTTACTTGTGGGTAAATCTCATTTTTTTTATCATAGTAACATGATGTAAAAAGAGTAATACCAATTATGAATAATGTATTTAAAATTAACTTTGTCATTTTATTGAGGATATCCGTTTTTAATCCATTTTTCTATTTGAATTATTTTACATGCCACCATTTTTCCTGATTGCGGCATATTTTTAGATGCGGTTGTTGCTTTGTAATTGATGGAGTTTAAAAATAATGTGCTATTTGCGGTGATATAAGCTTTAGTACTTGCGTAGTCGCCTAAATAAACATTAGCAGTGCCAGGTTTATTTCCGTGACATCCTCCACAATTGTTGCTAATAATTGTTTGAATAGCTGCTGTATAGCCATAAATAGTAGTGTCACATACATTGGTACACTGCGTATTTAGTGCTCCTTGATCAATCCATTTTTTGAGTGTAGCAATATTTGCTGCAGTCATTTGTGGAGAGGATTTGGGTGGCATAGATTTTCCGATGATTGTAAAATACTCACTATTGTTAGGTTGCTTTGCTTTTATTCCCTTCATTATGTGAATGTAGTCCGTTAAAATAACACCTTCTTTGTGACTTGTAATATCATGGCAGCCCGATGAACCACAGTAACTTGAAAACAAAGGCAACACTTCGGTGTTAAAGCAAACCGTATCAGATGCGTTTGAACTATTTCCTGCACCACCACCGGTGGGCGGGGTAACTACAATTGTTGTATCGGCTTTAGGAGCATTGGGGTCGTTGATGATATCGTGCTTACAGGCAAAATTCATCATAACCAGTAAAATGCAATAAAATAACTTGGGGGTGCTTAGTTTCATCTTACATAAAGGTACCTCCATTTTTTATAAAATGCATTTGGAGTTTTATAAAATTCTCTTAATTTTTTATTTTTAAAACTGAGTTATATTAGTTACAAACCCAATTTATGTCAGGTATTTAAAAATAAATTTAAATTGAATGCGTTATTTTGACACAATAATTATTTATATTTAATACTCCAAAAAGTAGCCTTTTGGCTCATTGAAAAATAGAAATATGAAAAAATTATTCAACTTATTGTTTGTACTCCCAGTATTTGCGAATGCACAACAACAATTTACAAGTACCCCCATTGCAGAGGGCATTCATAAAATCAAAGTAAATAATCAAATCACTTTAGCTTATGCAACAGAAAGTGGTGTGAAAATTATTTTAAAGGATGGATTGCCTTTTAAAGATTTAAATAAAAATGCAGTAGTGGATGCTTATGAAGATTGGAGATTAGATGTGAATACGAGAGCAAAAGATCTGGCTTCAAAAATGTCCGTTGAGCAAATTGCCGGATTAATGTTATATAGTGGACATCAGGCAATTCCTATGCCTCCTGCTGGTATGTTTAAAGCCACATATAGTGGAAAGGCTTTTGCAGAAAGTGGAGCCAAGCCCTACGATTTAACGGATCAACAAATTGAATTTTTAAAGAAAGATAATTTAAGACATGTGTTGGTTACTTCATTAGCAAGTCCCGAAGTAGCTGCTCTTTGGAATAATAATGTACAAAAATTAGTAGAAGGAATTGGAATGGGTATTCCTGCAAATAATAGCTCTGACCCAAGAAATGGGGCCAATAAAGAGGCTGAGTATAATGCTGGAAGTGGAGGTGCAATTTCGCAATGGCCCGAAGAGTTAGGTTTAGCGGCAACATTTGATCCTAATATTACTTTACAATTTGGATCTATAGCTTCTAAAGAATATAGAGCATTGGGGATAGCTACTGCGCTTTCTCCGCAAATTGATTTATCTACCGAACCCAGATGGAATCGTTTTATCGGAACCTTTGGTGAGGATCCAAATTTAGCTACTGATATGGCAAGAGCATATGTGGATGGTTTTCAAACTTCCCCTCAAGCAGTAGCAGGTTATGATGGCTGGGGCAATCACAGTGTAAATGCGATGGTAAAACATTGGCCAAGTGGAGGCCCTGAAGAAGCAGGACGCGATGCCCATTTTGCTTATGGTAAGTTCGCAGTATATCCTGGCAATAATTTTCAAATGCATTTGAGCACTTTTATTAACGGTGCATTTAAATTAAATGGTAGTACAAAAAAAGCAGCAGCGGTAATGCCTTATTATACAATTTCCTATAATCAGGATATTAAAAACGGTGAAAATGTAGGCAATGGTTATAGCAAGTATTTAATTACCGATTTATTGCGCAATAAATATAATTATGACGGTGTAGTTTGTACCGATTGGCTTGTAACTGGAAACGAAGGTCCTAAGCCAGATATGTTTATGGGTAAACCATGGGGAACGGAAAAATTATCAATTGCAGAAAGACACTATAAAGTATTAATGGCTGGGGTAGATCAGTTTGGTGGAAACAATGATGCTAAGCCTGTGTTAGAAGCATACGCAATGGGTGTTAAAGAACATGGAGAAGCTTTTATGCGTAAAAGATTTGAGCAATCCGCTGTGCGTTTGTTGTTAAATATTTTTAGAGTGGGATTATTTGAGAATCCATATGTAGATCCAAATGAAACCAAAACAGTTGTTGGAAAACCTGAATACATGAAGGCGGGTTATGATGCACAATTAAAATCAATTGTATTATTAAAAAATCAAAATAATACATTGCCTATTGCTCAAGGCAAAACAGTGTATGTTCCAAAGCGCACTACTCCAGCAGGACTCAACTTTTTTGGCGCACCTGTTCCAGAAAAAACTGAGTACCCAGTAAATTTAGAATTAATTAAAAGATATTATACTGTTACAGACGATCCTTCAAAAGCCGACTTCGCAATGGTGTTTATTAAAAGCCCTTTGAGTAATGGATATAGCCGCGCTGATAGAGAAGCAGGTGGCAATGGGTACATGCCTATTAGTTTACAATTAAAAGATTATACCGCGGTGGATGCACGTGAACACAGTATTGCGGCGGGTGATCCTGTGATTGATTCAACTATTAAAGATAGAAGTTACAAGGGAAAAACATCGAAGTCAAATTCCTATCCCGATTTAAATACAATTATAGAAACAAAAAAAGCAATGAATGGGAAACCAGTAATTGTATCGGTGGCATTATCTAACCCAATGGTTTTTGGTGAATTTGAAAATGAAGCAGATGCAATTATTGCAGAGTTTGGTGTTCAAATTGATGCTCAAATGGATATTGTTTCTGGAAAGGTTGAACCTTCGGGCTTGTTGCCAATGCAAATGCCATTAAATATGCGTGAGGTAGAAAAACAATTTGAAGACAAACCTCATGATATGACACCTTATAAGAATGCACAAGGTCATGTGTATGATTTTGGTTTTGGTTTAAACTGGAAAGGGGTGATTAAAGATGACAGAACTAAAAAGTACGCTGTAAAAAAATGAAATCCTTAAACGATTTTAAATCTTTTACGGATGGTTTACCTGAACAATCCTATTTAATGCCAGTATTATTTATAGGTCATGGTTCACCTATGAATGGGATTGAACACAATACATTTAGCGAAGCTTGGGCAACAAAAGCAAAAGAGATTCCTACACCTGCTGCAGTTTTGGTTATTTCGGCACATTGGTTTACCAAAGGCACGCATATTACTGCCATGGATTTTCCAAAAACCATTCATGATTTTGGCGGGTTCCCGGAAGCATTGTATCAGGTACAATATCCTGCACCAGGGTATCCAACTTTAGCAAAAGAAACCGCTACTT
Source organism: Sediminibacterium sp. (assembly GCA_023263235.1). Next base: position 8,157 of record JALQXE010000166.1, read on the forward strand.
TAATCCATTCTACACAAGTTGAATTGGACCATGATTGGGGATTAGATCACGGTACTTGGACCATTGTAAAGCATATGTATCCCAACGCGAATATTCCTGTTTTACAATTAAGCATGGACTATACCAAACACCCACAATTTCATTATACACTTGCTAAAGAAATTTATCAATTAAGAAAAAAAGGCGTTTTAATAATGGGTAGTGGTAATATGGTACATAATTTAAGGATGGTAGCTTGGGATAAATTAAATGAGCCTGAATATGGATACGATTGGGCACATCACATGAATAAGCAGTTTAAGAATTTAATTTTAAACGATGAACATAATAAACTTGTTCATTACGATCAGCTTGGCAAGGAAGCGCAATTGGCAATCCCTACACCGGAACATTATTTGCCATTAATTTATACCTTGGGTTTAAAAAGCAAAGGTGAAAAAATTAGCTTCTTTAATGATAAAGCAGTTGGTGGATCCTTGACTATGACTTCGGTTCAGTTTGGATAATAAATATAATTAAATGCAGGACATCACTATTTATAAAGTTAGTTTACAAGATGTTGAAGCGCTACAAGCCATTGGACGCGTTACTTTTTCTCAAACTTTTTCCGAGCATAACAATGCAGAGGATATGGAGGCTTATTTAAAAACCAGTTATGCCATTGAAAAACTTACTGCTGAAATTAACAATCCTGAATCTGAATTTTATTTCGCCAAAGAGAACGAAAACATTATTGGATATTTAAAAATAAATACAGGAAAAGCGCAAACCGAAATTAAAAATCTTGATGCTTTTGAAATAGAAAGAATTTACGTAGACCAAGCTTATTTAGGTAAAAAAATTGGACAGATACTTTTTCAAAAAGCATTACAGTTGGCGAAGCAAAAAAAAGCTGCATATGTATGGCTTGGTGTATGGGAAGAAAATAATAGAGCAATTGCTTTTTATAAAAAAAATGGATTCGTTCCCTTTGATAAACATATCTTTAAATTAGGTAATGACGAACAAACAGATATTATGATGAAACTTGACCTTTCTTTTTAATACATATACCATGAAAAATTTATTATGCTTTTTATTATTGGCTCCAGTTTTATTAATGGCGCAAACACCCATTGTAAAAACCAATGCAGGTTTAGTGAGTGGTACCGAAAAAAACGGCATACAAATTTTTAAAGGTATTCCTTTTGCTGCGCCTCCTGTGGGTGATTTACGTTGGAAGGCTCCACAACCTGTTACACCTTGGAAGGATGTAAAAGTTTGCAATGCATTTGGTGCAAGTCCAATGCAGGCAGCCCCTGTGCCCTTTATGTGTTGGAGTGAAGAGTACTTAATTCCTGCAACCCCTATAGCCGAAGACTGTTTGTATTTAAATGTATGGGCACCCAAAAAAGGAGCTGAAAAAAAAGCGGTACTTGTATATATTTATGGAGGAGGGTTTAGAAGTGGAGGATCGGGTTGCGATATTTATGATGGAATGGCCATGGCAAAAAAAGATGTTGTATTTGTAAGCATAAATTATAGAGTGGGTGTTTTTGGTTTTTTAGCGCATCCCGATTTATCTTCTGAATCAGATAAAAAAACTTCCGGTAATTATGCTTTGTTAGATATGGTTGCTGCCTTACAATGGGTACATGATAATATTGCCCATTTTGGAGGGGACCCAAATAAAGTAACTATTGCGGGACAATCTGCCGGCGCATTTGCTGTTAATTTTTTAGCAGCATCTCCCTTAACTAAAGGATTAATACATGGTGCTATTGCTGAAAGTGGTGGAAGTATTTTACCAAGCTCAATTCGTCCTAAGATGCATTTGAAAGAAGCTGAAGCTGTTGGCATTGAGTTTGCAAAGTCCTTGGGCGCAAATGGCATTAAGGATTTAAGAAATAAATCGGCCCAGGAAATCTTAGCAGCCAATCCGGGCATGGTGGGGCCTTTTGAAGATGGCTATGTAGTGCCAAGTTCTATGTACAATACTTATTTAAACAATCAACAAAATGATATTCCTACTTTATTAGGATGGAATTTAGATGATAAAATAATGGGAATGCCATTGTCTGCAAAAGAATATGTTGAAAGTATACATAAACAATATGGCGCCAAAGCCAATAAATTATTAGCACATTATCCTGCGGCTACTGATGCAGAAGCGGCTGCTTCACAAGGTGATTTAAGTAGAGATCAAACTTTTGGCGTACAAGGCTACACATGGGCAAGCTTACAATCGGAGCATGGTAAATCACCTGTTTATGTGTATAGCTTTAATCGCAAACTTCCTCCATCTTCTCCTGCTAATGATTTTGGGGCCTTTCATACTGGCGAAGTACCCTATGCGTATAATAATTTACATACTGTAAAAAACCGACCTTTTACCAAAGCCGATTTTGAATTGGCAGATCAAATGTCAAGTTATTGGGCCAATTTTACAAAAACTGGAAATCCTAATGGGACTGGTTTGTTAAAATGGCCTGCTTATGAGAAAAAGACAAAGCAAGTAATCCAGTTTGATACAAAAACAGAACTTATAAAATTACCTACGGAAGCTAAATTAGAACTGCTTACTAAATTGCTCTAAAGATGGCTTCCTTTTAATAGTTGTATCTTTGTAACTTATTAAAAGAAAGGTATTTTGAAATTTATTGATTTAGGGTTAGACGAACGTATTTTAGAGGGGATTGATGCAATGGGGTACGAGAATGCAACACCTGTGCAACAGCAGGTGATGGTACCCATTTTAGAAGGCAAAGATATTATTGCAGCTGCACAAACAGGAACTGGAAAAACAGCAGCTTTTTTACTTCCTTTGTTACACCAATTACTTACGATTCCACATACTGCAGGAGATATTAATGCTATGATTATTGTCCCTACCAGGGAATTGGCTATTCAAATTGCAGAAAGCATTGAAGGCCTTTCTTATTTTACCGATGTAAGTTCAATTGCGGTATATGGTGGAGGAGATGGAAATTCATTTACAGCTGAGAAAAAAGCATTAACAAGTGGAGTAGATATTGTGGTATGCACACCTGGCAGAATGATTGCGCATTTAAATATGGGCTATGTAAAGTTAAAGGGATTAAAGTATTTAGTTTTAGATGAAGCCGATAGAATGCTTGATATGGGCTTTAGTGACGATATTGCTAAGATTACTACTTATCTTCCTAAGGAACGACAAAACTTATTATTTTCAGCAACCATGCCGGTTAAGATGCGGGAGCTTGCAAAAAAAATATTAAATAATCCAGTTGAAATTAATATTGCCATTTCTAAACCGCCAGAACAAATTACACAAAAAGCATTTGTAGTGTATGAAGCACAAAAAGTGCCTATCATTAAAGACATGTTAAGTTCAAAGCGATTTTCAAAAGTGATTGTTTTTTGTTCTAAAAAGCAAAATGTTAAGGTGCTTACATCCGAATTAAAGCGGGCTAAATTAGCAGCAGAAGAAATTCATTCGGATTTGGACCAAAAAAGTAGAGAGCAATATTTACAAGATTTTAGAAATCAAAAAACCAATATACTCGTAGCTACCGATATTTTAAGTAGGGGTATTGATATAGATGATATTGACTTGGTAATTAACTATGATGTACCCAATGACGGGGAGGACTATATCCACCGAATAGGGAGAACCGCGCGCGCGGCTACTACAGGTACTGCATTTACCTTAGTGGGGGAAAAGGAACAATCCAAGTTTGCCACTATCGAGGAGCTCTTGGGCGTCCCTGTAACAAAGGGGAATGTGCCTCCAGAATTTGGCCCAACCCCCGCTTATGCACCTAAATTAAAGTCTAAAAAAGGATTTAGTCGTCGTAGGTAAAAAAGTAATTAACTTTGTGTTTGTGAAAAAAGCCCTTGTTATATTATTGTTGGTATTTTATAGCGCCTCTACAATTGGCGCCACTATCAACATGCATTATTGCATGAATAAATTTGCGGGCTATTCGTTTAAGGAAATAAAGAAGGACAAGTGCCCTAAATGTGGCATGAAAAATACAGGCTGTTGTAAGGATGAAAAAAAACAAATAAAATTATCCGCAGATCAGCAAAAAGTTGACGCTAAAATAAGTTTTCAACAGCATCCTATTGTAATTAAGCATGCATTTAATTTCCTTGAACCATTCAATCGTTTTATTCCATTTAAAACAACATGGGCTAACTTACATGCACCGCCTTTTCTATTTAAAGTAAATGCACAAGCTTTTTTGGGTAATTTTTTAATTTGATGCAATCAAATAACAAATGGGCATCTGTTTTGTTAATTGATTAATGCATTAAAATGAAATTTCATAAAATTATATTATTACTGTGCTTTATATATTTAAGCACTTTGGCAATTGCGCAAGAAGCAAAAAAAGAAAAATTCACAGACACTACTTTTAAAGTATACGGTGCTTGCGAGCAATGTAAGGATCGTATTGAGTTAGCACTAAAAATAAAAGGGGTACGCATTGGCATTTGGAATGTAGAAACGCAAATGCTATCACTATCCTATGATAGTACTGTTATTAATTTGGATAAAATTGAAAACAAAATTGTAGCAGTTGGGCATGATTTGGAAAATAAAAAAGCAAAGGACAAAGTGTATGAAAATTTACCAGCTTGTTGTCATTACAGAGAAATGGATGAGATGGAAGATGAAACTACATTAGTAAAAGGAGTGGTACTTCAAGAAAATGCGAAAGGAAAATTTGAGCCCATGCCCAATGCAAGTGTATATTGGTTAGGTACAAAACGCGGTGTGGTTACAGATAGCTTAGGCGTATTTGAAATAAATACAGATACAAGCACCCAACAATTAGTAATTAGTTATGTAGGATATAAAGCCGATACACTTACCGTGGTGCATGCTAATGATTTAAAAGTAATCATGGCTTCTAAGGGGCAGCTTAATGAAGTAACTGTTTTAAGTAGACAGCTTGGAAGCTTTATTCCATATTTAAATCCTATTAGAACTCAAGTAATGACAGGCACTGAATTATTAAAAGCGGCTTGTTGTAATTTAAGTGAGAGTTTTGAAACCAATCCTTCGGTAGATGTTTCATATAATGATGCAGTAACAGGTTCAAAGCAAATTCAATTATTAGGGTTAAGTGGAAATTACACGCAATTAACAGTTGAGAATTTGCCAGGCCCTCGTGGCCTTTCAACGCCTCTTGGATTAAATTCCATTGCGGGTCCATGGATTGAGGGCATTCAGTTAACTAAAGGAACCGGTTCGGTAGCCAACGGATTTGAAAGTATTGCTGGTCAAATAAATGTTGAATTAAAAAAACCGGAGACTGCCGAAAAATTATTGGGTAATATTTATGTAAATGACCAAGGTAAAACGGATTTGAATTTAAATCTAGCTTCCAAATTAAATGATAAATGGTCTACAGGATTGTTGTTACATGATAATTTCATGAACAATGCCTTGGATATGAATAAAGATGGATTTAAGGATTTACCAACTGGAAATACATTTAGTATGGTAAATAGATATAAGTATGATAACAGTAATGGGTTACTAGGTCAATTTGGAGTAAAAGTACTTAATGACCGAAAGTTAGGCGGGCAAGTTGCTTTTGATGAGCGCAAAGACAAGTTTACCGAAAATAAGTATGGCCTTGGTATTAATACACAACGCTATGAATTATTTGGAAAATTGGGTTATGTATTTCCACAACAAAAGTTCAAGAGTATTGGTTTGCAATTAAGCGCTACAAATTTTCAACAAGCTTCTTATTTTGGTACTTCAAGTTATGATGCTAAGCAACAAAGTTTTTATTCCAATTTAATTTATCAATCTATCATTAATTCAACTATTCATAAATTCAGAACGGGATTAAGCTTCCAATATGACAAATACAATGAAAACTATAATTTTTTAAATTATAAAAGAAACGAAATAGTGCCGGGTGGTTTTTTTGAATACACTTATACACCTAATGATAAATGGAGTATGGTAGCTGGCATTAGGGTAGATGACAACAATATTTATGGTACTTTTTTAACGCCTCGTTTAAATATGAGGTACGAACCTTTTACAGGAACCGTATTTAGAATTAGTGCAGGCCGAGGGCAAAGAACCGCCAATATATTTGCTGAAAATAATAGTTTAATGGTGAGTCAGCGCCGCTTTATGTTATCTATGCCTCAAAACAATAATTATGCTTATTCCTTACAACCAGAAATTTCATGGAATAAAGGAATAAGTATTGATCAAAAATTGAATTTATTTGGCAACCCTGCTAGTTTATCCTTGGACTATTTTAGAAATGATTTTTTAAATCAAGTAATTGTGGATTTGGAAACTGCGACTAAAGTAAATATTTATAACTTGAACGGGAAGTCTTTTTCAAATAGTTTTCAAGCGGAATTAAATGTAACGCCTTTGGATAGATTAGATTTTAGAATAGCATATAGATATTTTGATGTTAAACAAACCTATAATGGTGTGTTATTGGAAAGACCCTTTATTGCCAAACACCGTGCATTTTTTAGTTTGGATTATGCTACAAAAAATGATTGGAAATTTAATTATACTGTTACTTATAATGGAAAGAAAAGACTTATTAATCCATATGAATCCTACATTTCATTTATCCCACCCACAAGCTCGCCGTCTTACTTTTTAATGAATGCTCAAATTAGTAAAAGTATTGAGCAAACCTCATCAATGGATTTTTATGTGGGTGTAGAAAATATTGGCAATTTTTTTCAGCAAAATACAATCATCGTTCCCAATGATCCATTTAGTCCTGGCTTTGATGCCACCTATGTTTGGGGGCCAGTTACTGGTCGCATGTTGTATGTTGGATGGAGGATTAAAATTAAATAATAACTTGACCTTTATTAACGGTGTATAAATTGTAAATTGTGCGCGCATTCAATTTGCTTTAACACTAAAAACTACTTATGAAGTCAAGACTTTCCAATACCCTAAAAGACAGAGCCCAAGGCTTGTGTGAACTTTGTGCAACCAACGAAGCTATTTGTGCTTATGCAGTTAGCCCCAAAAATAGTGATGCAATTGAAAATGAAGTGGCATTGTGTGATCAATGTATGTATATCATAGAAGGAGCCGATGCCGGTAGTCATTGGCAATGCTTGGCAGGAAGTATTTGGAACACAGAACCAAGTGTTCAAGCTTTGAGTTATAGAATTTTATATGGTGTAAAAGACCAGGATTGGGCAAGTGAAATTTTAACCTCAGTTGAATTGGATGAAACAGTAGTTACTTGGGCAGAATCTGCGTATCAAGTAGCTGCGAAACATGTAGACAGTAATGGAACATTATTAGAAAATGGGGATACCATTGTTTTAACACAGCAATTAAATGTAAAAGGTGCAAATTTTATGGCGCCTAAAGGTACCATTGTTCGTAAAATTAGATTGGTACCTGACAATGCTGAGCAAATTGAAGGGAAAGTGAATGGGGACACTATTGTGATTCTTACTAAATTTGTAAAGAAGTTGGTATAGTATTTTAAAAAAATATATTTTATGAACGTACAAGCTGGGTATCAATTTTGGTCAGAAATTTATGATACCAATGAGAATAAAACAAGAGATTTAGAAGCGATTTCACTAAAAGAAAATTTGAACAATCAAAATTTTAAGCATTGTTTAGAAATTGGTTGTGGAACGGGGAAGAATACGGTTTGGTTGGAAACAATTGCTGAGCAAATTACTGCAGTTGATCTTACACCGGAAATGGTGGAAAAAGCAAAGAAAAAAATAAAAACAAATAAAGTACAATTTGTTATTGCAGATATCAATAAAGAATGGGATTTTGCGAATATGCAATATGATTTAGCAACCTTTAGTTTGGTGCTAGAACATATTGAAAATTTAAATCCTATTTTCGAAAAACTTTCTCATTGTATACAACCCAGTGGATATATTTATATAGGGGAATTACACCCTTTTAAACAATATGCAGGTTCGAAAGCTAGGTTTGATAATGGATCTGGAGAACAAGCGGTTGACTGTTATAATCATCATGTTTCGGATTTAATTGATGCCGCTGCTGCACATGGCTTTTCATTAAAATTACTAAAAGAGTATTTTGATGACAACAATAAAGCCAATATTCCAAGAATTCTTACATTACTTTTTCAAAAACAAAATGAGTTGTAAGATTTTTTAAATTTTAAATCTTCCCAAAAAGGTAAACTTTCTGAATAAAATCTGTAATATATTTATTTAGTTAATTTAAAAATAAATGAACACGATTAAAATCATAAAGAACCGATCCGATATTGGGGCAGGCACAAGGGGTTCTGATATGGGTATTGATGCCATTGAAATAGCTGCCATTAATCAAAACAATGATTTTTTTAATAGACATGCGTTTGAAGATGTTGAAACACATAATGAAACCATTTACAATAAGAATACAAATACGTTTGCAAAACGAATCGAACATGTTGTAGAGCAATGTGAAAGAGTATCAAAATCAGTCTCCAAAAATTTAACCCGTGGTTTTTTTCCTATTGTTTTATCCGGAGATCATTCATCTGCGCTAGGCACGATTAGTGGCATTAAAGCTGCTCACCCAAATAAAACTTTGGGGGTTGTTTGGATAGATGCCCATGCCGACATTCACTCACCGTATACTTCTCCCTCGGGCAATATTCATGGGATGCCTTTAGCTGCCGCAATGGGTATTGACAATTTAACTTGTCAAGTAAATACACCTGGAGAAATCACTACCAATCATTGGGACCGCTTAAAAAATATTGGAACCAATGGCCCAAAATTGAAGCCTGATCATTTAGTATATTTTGGCGTTCGTGATTTTGAGGAAGCAGAACAGGTTGCGATTTCACAAAATAATATTCGCTTGATAAAAGTAGAGGAATTAAGGTTTCGTGGACTGGCTGTATGCGTTAAAGAAGCAATCGACAAATTATTGGGTTGCGATCTTATTTATATTTCTTTTGATGTGGATTCAATGGATTGTGATAATATTTCATACGGAACAGGTACACCAGTTCCTTATGGCTTATTACCCAACGAAGTAATGCAAATAATTACTTCCTTACTAGCAACTAATAAAGTATGTTGTATTGAGTTTACCGAAATTAATCCATTACTCGATAACAAGGGAAATAAAATGGCGGAAACAGCCTTTCAAGTGCTAAATCATATTGCTGAGCAAATACCATTGGTGTAATAATTGATTAAGTTCACTTGCTTTTGTATAATTTCAAAAATCTCAATAGCAAATGACATGGCTTATTTAAGTAAAATGGTTTTCTCAGTTTTTCTTTTCCTATTTTTTGTACAATTGCCTGCCCAAAATATTTCAAATGTTGATACCATCGCAGGAGAATTAGTAAAGGCTATTCGAAAAGACAAGTCTGAGCGCGTAAATGTTGAAACCAATAAGTGGTATTATGCTGCTGGCGAGGATGTATGGTTAAAAGCATGGGTAACCAATAAGATTTCGAATAAATATTATTCTCGAAGTCAAAATTTATATGTTGATATTGTGGACGAAAGCGATGCAGCAGTGGCTCAACTTTTATTAAACATTCCTACAGAACATACCGAAGGATATATTCGATTATCAGATTCATTGCCAGAGGGAAATTATTGGTTAAGAGCGTTTACTAGCTCGATGCTAAAAACTGATTTATCTTCCATTTTTGTAAAGCCATTGTATATTGTAAACCCGAAATATGCCTCTAAACTTATTCTAGACCCAATAGGTACTAAAGAAAATAAAAAATTAAACCCGGATACCATTGTTTCTTTCTTTCCTGAAGGAGGAACAGTGATTACAGGCGTAAATGCAGTAATGGGCATTAAAGCAGTAAATGAATACGGTAGGCCAGTTGCTGTAAAAGGATATATTTCAGACAATACGGATAGCACTGCAATTACTTGGTTTACTACCGATGCAAATACGGGTCTTGGTAAAACATCCTACTTTGTTGGTAAACAAAAAAAATATACTGCACACATACAATTAGGTAATAAAATTTTATACCATGCTTTACCCATTGCCGATCAGCAAGGAAGTCAAATATCAATCAAACAAGAAACTGCTCAACACTTTAAAATTGTAATTGCTCAAGGAGATTCACTTTATCAAAAAGGGGTAAATACGTATATTATTGGGCTAAGTAAGGATAGTATTTGTTTTGCTGGTATTGGCAAGGATATGTTTGAATTGAATATTCCAAAATCCGATTTTCCTGCAGGTGAAGCTAAACTCTTATTGGTGAATGATCAACGTAAAATTTTAAGTGAACGTAGTATTTACATTCCTCAAACACAGGTTAAAGTTGCTACCGATAAGCCAGTTTATAATGCAAGAGAAAAAGTTACCATGAATATTTATATAGGTGATTCTGTTTTTCATCCTATGTTTTCTGCCTTATCTATTGCTGTTACCGATGATAGCATTGTAAAAGAACCCGTATATGCCGATGGTCCAGTTGTGGCATTATCGGATACCAACAGAGTCCTGAACGATTTACTTATGCTTACCAGTAAGTCAAAATATGCAGGAATGTATATTCAAGATATTAATAGTAAAATAAATAATGAAGAGGCATCTTCAAAAAATGAAATTGAGTTTGAAACCATTGAGGGAATGGTGTTGAACAGAAAAAAAATTCCAGTACCCAATAGAGTGGTTACTTTATATACCAACAAAAAAATTAGTCTTTTTGATACCGACACTACTAATGCTCAAGGACGATTCAGTTTTAAAATTCCATTGCATTATGATACAATTCCTTTCACGTTGCAGGTGAGTAATTTGAAAGGATCGGTGGTAGATGAAAAAATTATCATTGACATTCATTCCAACTTCCCTTCACTTTCTACACCATTGCAATTAAAAAGAAAACTAACCCCTCAACAAACGGAAATTGCTGCGAAATTTAGAACCATTAAATTAGATACCGCTAGCGTTAAATTGGGTAAAGAGTGGTTAAAGGATGTTATTGTTACCACATCCATTAAGGATAAGAGTTATAATACTAGTAAGCGAGTTAGTAATTTTTCACAAATACTTACAGGAGAAAAACTACAAAAAATGACAGGCACCGATGCAAGTAATGCAATGCTTATGATCCCGGGACTTCATTTACGCGGAGGTTATTTAACGCTAGGAGGTGTAAGGTCTTTTACCATTAGCGCAAAAGATGAACCTTTATTAATAGTAGATGGAATGATGGTGGCTGGCGGTAATGGTCCGCAAGGTAGTGGTGACTCTAGTTTTCAAATTGAATCTAGTCCTGTTTTAGCAGAGTTGTCTAAAATTCCAACCGATATCATTGATTTTGTAGAAGTATTAAAAGGACCTGAAGCTGCTTTTTATGGCACAAGGTCAAGTAATGGTGTGATTATTATTAATACACATCGTGTTTCCAATTTTAGATCACGATTAGAAAACTACGGAACCATACAATACAATTCAAAATCTTACCATTTAGCGCCTAGTTTCACTGCGCCAGATTATGAAAATTTATTTTTCAAATCAAGTGTATTAAATGATAATCGTTCAACCATTTACTGGAACGGCCATTTATACACCAATACCAATGGAAAAGCAACTGTTTCATTTTATACAGCCGATAAAAAAACCGACTATACCGTAAAAATTACAGGTGTAACGGTAACGGGTGCTTTAATAGAGAAGCAAATAAAAATCAAGCACAATTAACCTACTCTTTCTGTTTTTATCTTAAATTCATTTATCAATTCAAATTTTGATAAATGAAAATTAGATCCTTTTTGTTTTTATATTTTGTGTCTTTTGCTCTATTCACTTCTGTGAATAGCTTTGCGCAGCTAAATAATGACTTTAACAATGAAAGTTTATCAATAGATGCGCGTGTAGGTAAGATGGTTGCTCATTTAACTTTAACTGAAAAAATTTCTTTATTGGGATACAATAGCCAATCTATCCCAAGATTAGGCATTCCAGCCTATAATTGGTGGAATGAGGCTTTGCATGGCGTTGCAAGGGCTGGTGTGGCAACAGTTTTTCCGCAGTCCATAGCTATGGCTGCCACATTTAATGATAGTTTAATTGAGGCAACTGCAAGTGTGATTTCAACGGAGGCCCGCGCTAAATATAATTTAGCAATACAAAAAGAGCGACGTTTACAATATATGGGGCTTACATTTTGGTCACCCAACGTAAATATATTTAGGGATCCACGATGGGGCAGGGGGCACGAAACTTATGGAGAAGATCCTTTTTTAACTGCTAAAATTGGATCTGCATTTGTAAAAGGGATGCAAGGTAATGACCCCTTGCATTTAAAAACTGCTGCTACTGCAAAACATTTTGCTGTACATAGTGGACCGGAAGCAACTCGTGATCAATTTAATTCGATTGTTGATGAAAAAGATTTAAGAGAAACCTATTTATATGCTTTTCATTCACTAGTTGATGCCGGTGTTGAATCAGTTATGAGTGCATATAATAGTGTTAATGGAGTACCTAGCTCCATTAACAAAAAGTTACTAGATACCATTCTTAGAAAAGAATGGGGATTTAAAGGACATGTAGTCACAGATTGTGGCGCCTTATTTGGCGTTTCTGAAAGTCACAAAGCCACCCCCAATAATACAGCAACTGCAGCTGCTGCAATAAAAGCGGGTATTAATTTAGATTGCGCAACATTATTACAAAATGATTTATTAAAAGCAGTGAACCAGCAATTGGTTTCTGAAAAAGAAATAGATCATAATTTAACAGCGCTTTTAAAAACACAGTTTAAACTTGGTTTTTATGATGCTAAAAAGAACGATCCTTACAAACATTATTTACAAGATAGTTTACATAACAAAAATCATATAAACCTAGCAAGAACCGTTGCCCAACAAAGCATGGTGTTGTTAAAAAATGAAAATAATATCTTACCCTTAAAAAAAGATGCGTATCCAAGTGTTATGATTGTTGGTCCTAATGCAACTTCATATGATGCTTTACTAGGAAATTACCATGGAGTGAGTGACAAGGCCGTTAATTTTGTGGAAGGTATCACGGGTGCTTTTGATCCAGCTACGAGAATTGAATACGATTTAGGTTGTGATTATAATGACACTACAAAATTTGGAGGAATATGGGCTGCAGGGAATGCTAGTTTAACTATTGCAGTAATGGGTTTGTCTCCAGTATTAGAAGGAGAGGCGGGGGATGCATTTTTATCACAAACAGGGGGAGACAAAAAGGATATTAGTTTACCGGCAAGTGAAATTGCTTATTTAAAGCAACTAAGAAAATCAATAAAAACACCCATCATATTAGTAATCACAGCGGGTAGTTGTGTTGATGTTGCTAGCGTTGCTCCTTATGCAGATGCTATTGTGTATGCATGGTATCCGGGTGAACAAGGAGGGAACGCTTTGGCTGATATTATTTTAGGAAAAGTTTCGCCATCTGGTAGGTTGCCAATTACTTTTTACAAAACCGCAAATGACTTACCGGAATATACTAACTATGCTATGAAGGGAAGAACATATAGATATTATTATGGGGAGGTTGCTTATCCTTTTGGTTTTGGTTTAAGCTATGTGAATTTTAATTATGAAATGATAAAGCATCCAAATACCAATTACACAAAAGGTGAAAATATTACTACTACAATTATGGTTAGCAATAAGGGTAGTATGGATGCGGACGAAGTTGTCCAAGCCTATATTGAATATCCAAATTTGGAAAGAATGCCCATTAAAGAGCTAAAGTTTTTTAAAAAGGTTTCGGTTACAAAAGAGCGTGAAAGAAATGTCAATATTAGCATTCCAGTAAATGAACTAAAAAAATGGGACCTCACTAAAAATGATTGGGTACTTTATCCTGGTAAATACAAATTAGTGATTGGCTCCCATGCAAAAGACATTAAATTAACGGCTGAATTTCAAGTGCTGTAATTCATTTATTTAACATACTTTTACGCTTAAATAAAATTATTATGTCAACAAAAATTACCATTAACAATAACGGGTCAATTAAAGTAGAAGGAGATTTTACCATTGTAGACAGAGAAGGAAATCAATATGATCTTGCTGGTAGAGAAATAATTGGGTTATGTCGTTGTGGGTTAAGTAAAAACAAACCCTTCTGCGATGGAGCGCATAATGGCCAGTTCGCGCATGAAGCAAAAGCATTCGCTTTGCCTCCAAAAAAGACTACCTAATACCTAAAAAATTAGGTGATTATGCAAAAGTTATTAAAATTATTAGATAAACTAGAATCGCATGTGCTCCATGCGAGAGTGTTAAACAGTGCTATATCAAAAGCGGACATTGCTTGGCATATAGAGCACAGTTGTTTGGTAATTATCAAAATAATTGAAACGATACAAAAATCAAATCCTAGCAAATTTGAATCCAAATTTAGTTTAAAAAAAAGTATAGTTTTTTTAACGGGGAATTTTCCAAGGGGCGTAGCAAAAGCGCCTTCATCGGTACTGCCTTCTGAAAATGTTTCAACGGAACATTTAACTGAAAGTATTGCAAAAGCAAGAGCTTCCGTACATGCTTTATTGAACTGCGAGAAAAATCAATATTTTTTACATCCCATTTTCGGGAACTTAAATAGTCCGCAAACTTTTCGTTTTTTAGCTATTCACACAAATCACCATCTAAAAATTATAAATGATATTTTACAATAAATGTCATTTTAAAAGCGATTTCTTTTTTAGTTTACTAGCTTGCTTAATTTCATTTTCTTGAATTCTAAACTTCACTATTTCTTGAATTAATTTTATAGGAATAGGCTTTTCTAAAGGAAATTGAATAGCGCCTTTGGAGTAGGGAAATCCATTTTCTTCTAATTGCTTTTTAAAAACAATAATGGGCTTGGGTGTTGGATAAAATCCATAATGCTTTTTTGCCGCTGCAAAATATACCAAGTAACCATTTTGTTTAAATCCAGGCATTTGATAACTAATTCCTTCGCTTGCTTTAGGTGCTGCTTTTTTAATTGCGGCTCTTATTTTATTTAACCCAACTTGAACTGCCTTATCCTGTAATTGAATGTATTCGTCAATCGTGGTGAATGATTTTTTAACTTCTTTCATGCGTAAAAATTATCCAGTATTTTCTTATGGAACTAAAAAAGGATTAGACCATTTTTTGTCTACATAAACATTACTGCCTCCTAATGTTTTTATAAATGCAATCAATTGTGCAATTTCTGCATCGGTTAAGTTTAATTTATTTCCAACGCCATCCACTCTTAAGCGGTTGTCTAAATTATTATTTGCAGGCATATTGGGAATATTATTATAATGTCCTATTACTGCTTCAAGTGTATTAAACTGTCCCGTATGCATCATTTTTGAATTTACTGTGCCATCTGCTTTCACTAAATCTCGTAAGGAAGGTGCACGTGTATTGTTGGTTTCAATGGCAGTACCTCCAATAATACCTACAATTCCATTGTTTCTTGAATTGGGATCAATGTCAAATTCTGGAGCTTTGTGACATCCGTTACATCCAACACCTCCACCAATCCTATTTGCATTTCCATCAAATACCGGAGGGCTAAGAAATAAATTTTTTCCTGCGTTCTCGGTTGCCGTATAATTAGGAAAGGGATCTATTTCATTATTTACCAATCCCCTACCTGCATCAAATTTGCTGTCAAAAGATTGAATACTTCTTACAAACTGTGCTAATGTTTCTTGTAATCTGGCTTCTGTAACAATGGTATCGGCATATACAGCTTTAAAAATTTCTTTATAATATTTAATACCTGATAATTTTTTCAATAAACTATCTATACTTGGTCGTCCGTCTGTTCCACTAAATCCTAATTCAGCATGATCTTGAATAGGCATAGTAGTTTGTGTTTCTAAATTTGCAGCACGTTCGTTCCAAAAAAACTTCACTTCATTTGCAAATCTTGCGTTTATTAATCGCATTGAGTGTCTTGTAGTTAAACCTCCATTTACACCACCACTCACCAAAGCGGTATCACTAAATGCAAAAGCTTGTTTATGACAACTTGAGCATGAAACAGTATTGTTGATACTCAAATTCTTATCATAAAACAAAACCCTTCCTAAAGTAGCCTTTGCATTTGTTATTGCATTGGTGGTTGTATTATCCAGGGTAATATAGTTGGGCTTTGTTTGGTTTGCGTAGTTATATAAATTGCTATAATCAATATTAGTACCAAAGGCAAGTTTTGTGGCTGCAAAAGGGTCTTCGGGTGCTGGCGCAGGAATGGTTAAATCCAATTTTTTACAACTCCAAACCAACACAATAATGCCTACTAAATAGGCAGTCATTTTATATGGGGACAAATTACGCATAGACCTTTTTTTAAAAATAGCATTAATAATAATATAAAGACATATTTTTTAATATAAGGTTTATAGCCTTAACAATACTTTATGTTCTTTTAACACAATTTTTTACTTAAGCCATGCCAAGACCCTCCATTGTAAACTTCAATGCCTGCAGCTTTTAATATTGATTTTGCCATACCACTTCTTGCACCACTTTGACAAACTGTAATAACTGGCTTGTTCATTTTTTTTAAACTATGAACTTCTCTTTGAATTATATTTATTGGAAAATTTTTTGAACCTTTTATATGTCCACGATCAAATTCTTGAGGAGAACGCACATCAATAATAATAGCGCCAGCCTCTTTTAATGCTTTGAAGTTTGTTCCTGGACCAAATAATTTCTTTATGAAGCTAAACATCTACTTAATAATTTAATTGTTGATGCTAAGGTACTTCAATTTTAAATATTTGCGAAAAATCGGCTTCTGTTCAATAAATAAATTAATATAAATAACTAACAGTATCTTTGAAGCATTCATTACTGTTTAATTGTATAACGCACATGCATTTTTTAAAAACGGGTTTTATTTCTGTTCTAATTTCTTTTTGCACTTTTTCTGCTTTAGCACAAGACTCCGGGTTAAACAGCAAACATAAAAAAAATATTTTCACTTTAGCCTTCTATAAACAATCCGGAAAGGATTCCATGGTAGACATGGTGGACGGAATATATCGTGTTTTGAATGTTAACAAAACAAGATCTCAAGGCGATAGTATTAATAAGGCATACCTTACTTTAATACCAAGTATAGAGTATAGTTTAGCAACAGGCATGTCTGCGGCTGTGAAAACAAGTTATATTTTTGCAAAAGTTCCAGGCTTGCAAAACAAATCAACGGTTTTTGCTGAATTAAAATACACCCAAAATAAGCAATTGATTGCGCAATGGGTTTCAAATATTTGGTCTAAGGACGGACAATATAATTTTAATAGCAATTGGGCATTTTTACAATTCCCACAAAAAGATTTTGGGTTAGGAAGCAATAGCAGCTTAAGCCTCTTTGATCAACTAAACTATTCTTATCTTAAAATGCACCAGTCAATTTTAAAGAAAATTGCGCCTAACTTATATTTTGGTCCTGGGTTGAATATGGATTACAGATGGTCTATTTCAGATACAACTACTTTGAATAAACCCATTAATGGCTTAAGTGAATATGGTTATACACGTCAATCCAATTCCACTGGATTATTATTGAATTTATTATATGACACGAGGGTAAATAATGTAAGCCCAGTTGCCAATAGCAATTATTTTAATTTATCTTATAGGAGTAATCTTGCTTTTTTAGGAAGCGATCAAAATTGGCAATCAATTATTATTGATTATAGAAAATATGTGCCCTTTCCAAATAGCAGTAAAAATATTTTAGCATTTTGGACCTACAATCAATTTGTTTTAAAAGGGAAGCCGCCTTATTTGGATTTGCCTTCAACAGCAAATGATACTTATAATAATTTTGGAAGAGGGTATGTGCAAGGTCGCTTTAGAGGAGATAAACTTTTATTCGCAGAGTCGGAATATCGTTTTGGTATTACTGAAAATGGTTTTATTGGAGGGGTCGTATTTGCCAATGTACAAAGTGTATCTGCACAAAAAGGACATAATATACAAGGTTTACTAACGGGCTATGGAGCAGGGTTTAGATTTAAAATTAATAAACATTCCAATACGAGTGTAGCATTGGATTATGGATTTGGCCAAGGTGGGTCAAAAGGATTTTTCTTAAATCTTGGTGAAGTATTTTAATGGTACTTGTTCAATTAGGGTTCAATCATTCTAATATATAGGTCCTCCACTTTTTTTCTTGCCCAAGGAGTTTTTCGTAAGAATTTCAAGCTTGATTGAATGCTAGGATTGCTATTAAAGCAATTAATTGGAATATGTTGTCCTAAATCCTCCCACCCAAAATGTTGCACCAATTCGGTGACAATAAATTCTAGTGTTTTGCCATGTAATGGGTCTTTAGAAACTTGTTGCATATGCAATATTAAGTAATTTGCTATTGTATATGAGTGAACATAGATACTTTTTAGTGAATAAGCCTTATAATATGGTTTCACAATTTGTGAGTAGTCATAATGTGCGTTTATTAGGCGCCTTAAACTTTAATTTTCCCGAGGGAACGCATGCTATTGGAAGATTGGATCAAAATTCTGAAGGATTACTTTTGTTAACGACAAATAAAAAAATTACCAAACTCCTTTTTCAGGGGCCTTTTCCTCATAAACGTATTTATTTAGTTCAGGTTAAAAATGAAATGACAATAGCTACTGCCAAACAACTAGCTGGAGGAATTGATATTAGTGCCAAGACTGGTGCTATTTTTAAAACTACTCCCTGTGAAGTAGCCATCGTTCAAAAGCCTGTAGGTTTATTTGAAATGGGAAAACCTTTACATGAAAATGTAAAAACTACTTGGATAACTGTTACGCTTTCCGAAGGCAAGTTTCATCAAGTCCGCAAAATGTTAGCTGCGGTGCAACATAAATGTATTCGTTTAATTCGAATAGCCATTGAAGAAATTACATTAGGTGATATGCAACCTGGTGAAGTTGTTGAAATAAGTGAGGATCAATTTTTTGAAAAGCTTCATTTGAATCAAGAATTGTGATTACTTTTAATTATCTAAATCTTTACTTATGTTGAATCAATGTGCTCTATTAAAGTTTAAAACTACATGTATTGCAATTTTTATCCTTGGTACTTTAAATTTATTAAAAGCACAACCAATAGATTATAATAAAGTAACGCTAACGCTCAATGATTTAGTAAAACAAAATAAATTTAGTGGGGTAGTACTTATTGCTGAAAATGGGAAAGTAAAATTTGAGCAAGCGTATGGCAATATGGACAATGAGAAAGGGTTGCCTAATAAAACAAATACCATTTTTGAATTAGCGTCGGTGAGTAAACAGTTTACCGCCATGACTATTATGATGTTGCAAGAAAAAGGATTATTAAAATATGATGATTTGGTAGAGCAGTATATCAACATACCATATAAAGGTATCACCATTCGCCAGCTGCTAACACATACGAGTGGGCTTCCGGATTATCAAAATATTATGGATGCGCATTGGGATAAATCAAAAGTGGCAAACAATACAGATATCATTGAATATCTGCATAAATATGCACCCCCATCATTATTTGAACCAGGCACTAAATATGAGTATAGCAATACCGGGTTTGTAATTTTAGCTAGTATTGCAGAAAAAGTATCAGGCAGAGATTTTATTGAATTCTGCAACACTGAAATTTTTAGCAAGCTTAAAATGAATCATACTGCAATTAGAACCTTAGAACAAAAAGCAAACACACCCAATTTTGCACTTGGTTATATTTTTGTTCAGGATAGAAATAAATACGTTCGGGCCGATTCTTTTCCATCCTCAAATTATACCATTTGGTTGGGCAATAGAAAGGGGCCAGGAAGAATAAGTTCAACTGCGCAAGATTTATTAAAATGGGATCAAGCTTTATATGGCCAAACATTGATAGCAAGTAATACTTTGCAGGCTGCGTATACACCCATGCTTTTAAAAAATGGCAACATTTCTAATTATGGTTTTGGATGGGAACTTATACCCAATGCCAATAATGGCAAAATTGTTTGGCATAATGGAGACAATCCTGGGTACAAAACTTTAATCATGCGTTTTGTGGATCAGAAAAGAACCTTAATTATTTTATGTAATAATGCGACGAGTGAATTTGAAAATCTTACCAATAGCTTAAGAATGGCTGTTGCGGGAGAAACAATTAAAAGTAAATAATTTGCTGTTTTATCAAAATGTTTTGTGAAATAATACGAATAAGGCCTGCGAAACGCGGGCCTTATTCGTTGGGGAGCTTTTTATATTTTAAAATTCATTAAATTTTAATTGCTTAAAACGGGCAATTGAATAATGGAAGCACCATGATAAATTCTAATATTAGCTTTTTGAAAATCGTTATTCTTTGCTGTATAAATATTTATAAATTTTTGTGGATTGCGATCTACTAATGGGAACCAAGAACTTTGAATTTGAATCATTATACGATGTCCTTTTTTAAATTGATGTGCAATATCTGGCAAAGTGAATTTAACTTGGGTTGCTTTATTGGGGACAAATGCTTCTGGATTTTCAAAGCTATTTCTAAATTTTCCACGCATTACTTCGCCACGAACAAGCATTTGATAACCATTCATAATATGGTTGGTGGGTTTTGCATTCTCAAAATCATCTGGGAATACGTCAATTACTTTTACAATAAAATCAGCATCAGTGCCAGAAGTGGCTACCATTAAATCGGCTACAACAGGTCCTGCTAAAGTAATGTCTTTATCTAAAATTTCGCTTTGATATACCAATACATCGGGACGTCTTGCTGCAAATCGTTGGTCGTCGGTCATATATTCTTGCGTACGACCACTGTGAATTTCAGGAACGTAGGGAACAGGTTTTGCAGGATCACTTACATATTCATCGTAGGCACTTTTGTCATTTGATTTTGCTACCTGCGTGGTTGCCAATCCAAAGCTTCCATTTTTCCCTAATGCATAGTTGGTCATTTTCATATTCGCAGCTGGCCACTGAGGAAATGTTCTCCACTCATTTGCGCCACTTATAAATATATTCGCTTCTTTAATTTCATCTATCGAACCTTTATTTTTTAAATAGTAATTAAAGAAAGGAAGTTCTATATTTTTACCAAACCAATCGCTTGTGTTTGATCCAAATTGCACATTGCCTAAATAGCTTCCATCATTTCGGCCCCATTGACCATGATGCCATGGACCCATCACAATTTTATTATTATTTTTTGTTTTCGTTTCAATGGCACGATATAAATTCCAAGCGCCATAACAATCTTCAGCATCAAATAAACCTCCCACAATTAAAGTGGCCACATTGCTATTTATGTCTTGCACATTGGATCTTGCATTACGTGCTTTCCAAAAAGCATCATAATTGGGATGATTCATTAATTCTTTCCAAAATAAAATACTATCTCCCATTAACTTGGTGAAATTGGATAGTGCACCTGTTTGCAAATAAAATCCATAGTTATCTTTTGTAGGGAAAGAAAAACCTTTTGGTCCAACGGTTGTTGGTTTAGGACGGGGCTTTCCAAAACCTGAATAAAAATTAAATCCATCTAATAGCATGAAAGCACCGTTATGATGAAAGTCATCACCTAAAAACCACTCACTCACAGGTGCCTGTGGACTCACTGCTTTTAAGGCTGGGTGATTGCTGTGTGCAGCCATGTTTGCGTAAAAACCAGGGTAGGAAGTTCCAAACACACCAACATTTCCATTGTTGTTTGGGATATTTTTTACCAACCAATCAATGGCATCATAGGAATCCGTTGCTTCGTCAATTTCGTTTGCTTTTTTATTTGGATTGTATGGGCGTACATCTTCAAAAACTCCTTCGCTCATCCACCTTCCTCTTACATCCTGAATTACATACACATAATTTTCTTTAAAGAAATATTTTCTTGGGTTGTTCCATATTGCATTAAAATTTGCTGCTCCGTAGGGTGCACAAGAATATGGAGTTCTAATCATAATGATTGGATGCTTTTCACTTTCATCCTTGGGTGCATAAACAGCTGTAAATAATTTCACACCATCTCGCATGGGAATCATTATTTCCTTTTTGGTATAGTTATTTACAATCCATGTTGAATCAACATTTTGCGCCATTGTCCAAAATGGTATTACAATGAGTAAGGGTAATAATTTTTTCATAGTTGGTTATTTATAATATTTTATTCAGGTTATAGTATTTTAATTATTTATTTTTTATTTATGCATTAGGTGTAGCAAACCATTCCCCAAATTTTGATAAATCTACATTGCCACCTGTTAAGATAATGCCTACTTTTTTTCCTTTGAATAGTTCAGGATTTTTTAATGCAGCAGCAAAAGGAACTACACAACTTGGCTCCACAACAATTTTCATTCTTTCATAAATTAAACGAAGTGCAGCTTTAATTTCTTCTTCACTTACTAATAAAATATCAGTAACATGTTCTTTAATTATTGAAAGTGTTCTATCACTTAAAGTGGTTAAAAGGCCGTCTGCGATGGTGTTTACAAAGGGTGCTTTCTCTACTTTGCCAGATTTAAAACTTAATACCGCATCCGCTGCGCCTGCTGGTTCTCCTGCATATACTTTTATAGAGGGCTTAAAATAATGAACTCCTAAACAAGTGCCAGATAATAAGCCTCCACCCCCAACGGGTGTGATTACAATATCCAAATCCGGCACTTCTTCAATGAGTTCTTTTACACATGTTGCTTGCCCTTCAATAACATCTTCGTTATCATAAGGGTGTACAAATGTAGCCCCTGTTTTATTTACAATATTTTGCAAGGTTTCTTCTCTCGCTTGTTGATTAGGAGCACATATAATTACTTCCGCTCCATATCCTTTCACTGCATTTACTTTTACTTGCGGTGAAGTAGATGGCATTACAATGTATGCTTTGGTTCCTAAAAATTTTCCTGCATAGGCCATTGCTTGTGCATGGTTGCCTGAAGAGTGTGTAGCCACCCCTTTTGCTAATTGCTCCTCATTTAATTTTAAACTTGCATTCATCCCACCTCTTATTTTAAATGCACCAATTTTTTGAAAATTCTCACATTTGAAATAAAAAGAAATTCCAGCTATTTCATTAATACTTTGATTAGTAAGTACCGGCGTTTTATGAATAAATGGTTTTATACGCTCAGCAGCTGCTTGTATGGATGTTTTGGAAATATTCATGCCCCTGATTTTTGATATGAATGTAACAAATTAACAAACTAGGGTCGTAACAATTGTACCTGTCCAAAAAATGACAAATTTTATCACTATTACCCATTTTTATGATTTATTGAATTTAATTAAATATGTAATTTATTGTAATGTGTAGTATTATTTATTTTTATTGAAAACCAATAAGTTATAGGCAATTTTGATTATAGTCTACTAAAATAGTAGAAAATATTTACGAAAAACGGTTAAAATCCATTGTCAATTGTTAAGAAATTCTTAATTTAGAGGTACGTGTTATACAAGACAAGTTCAGTTTAACAAAAATTAAAACAAGTATGAGAAAAAAACTTTTATGGAGCTTACTTGCATCGTGCCTATTTTTTGGTACTGCAATGGCCCAAAATCCTACCGTGAATGGTAGAGTAACCGATGAAAAAGGAGATCCAATTTCTGGAGCTTCTGTTCAAGTTAAAGGAACAAAAACAGGTACAACATCAAACGCTGATGGTACATTTACTTTAAAAGCAGCCAACGGTGCTTCTTTAGTAGTATCAGCTGTTGGTTATGAGCCTAAAACAGTAGCTGCTGAAGCTAATGTAACAGTTAAATTATCTGCTGATGTGAGAGCATTAAGTGAGGTAGTTGTAACAGGTTCTGGTGTCGCAACTTCTAGAAAAAAATTAGGTATCTCTACAGAATCTATTGGTTCTGCTAAATTACCTATCGTTCCTGCAGCTTCTATCGATCAAGCTTTGATTGGTAAAATCCCAGGTGCGCAAATTTCTACTGTATCGGGTAATCCTGGTGACCAAGTAAACATTGTACTTCGTGGTATTAATACAGTACAAGGTGGTACACGTCCATTGGTATTATTAGATGGAGTGGAGGTTCCATTTACTAGCTTAACAACTATCGACTTAACACAAGTTGATCGTGTGGAGGTAGTTCAAGGTGCGGCTTCTTCTTCATTATATGGTGCACAAGGTGCGAATGGTGTTATCCAAATCTTCACTAAAAAAGGTCAAAAAGGAAAGATTAATGTAAATGTGTCTTCTAGCTATGCTGTAAGTACTTTCATT